>JADJXR010000001.1:2794242-3105984 GCA_016710285.1 Chlorobiota bacterium
GCTGGCTCCATCCCCCGCGCGGGCGATTCGGAGCAAGCAGCGTATGCCATATTCTTCCTGAGTGCTGAATTTCATGTTGGTTATCAGGTTCCGGTTAGCGGAGGCTGCGGTCTGTTCGGCAAAGTTCTACCACAACCCTAACGTCAGTTTTGCTTCTTCCGACATCAGGTGGCGGTCCCACGCTGGTTCCCACGTTAGCTCCACCGTGGCGTTGGTGATGCCGGGCGTCTGCATCAGCTTTTCCTCCACTTCTCCGGGGAGGCTTCCGGCAACGGGGCAGGCGGGCGCGGTCAGGGTCATCAGCACGTGGACGTTCCCGGGCGGCTCCACGCTGATGTCGTAAATCAGCCCAAGCTCGTAGATGTCAACGGGGATTTCTGGGTCATAGACCGTCCGCAGCACATCAATCACAAGCTGCTTAATCTGCTCGGGATCGAACGTCAGATTCAGCGTTGCGGGTATCGCTGCCGGTGCCGGCGGGGCCGGTTGCTCTGGCAAAGTTGATAAATCGGTATCGGCCATTGGAAGTCGGGAATCGGTTGACTGGTTCGTTGCTGCTGGGGGATTGCTACGCGGGCGTTACTACTCGGTGGTTGCTGCTTCGTGCTTTCCTTCCAATCCGTTGTGCATGGTGTGCCAGGCAAGGGTGGCGCATTTTACCCGCATCGGGAACTCGCGCACGCCGGCAAATGCCCCCAGCTTCCCAAGCGACTCCAGCTCTTCCTCGCCAACGGCATCCGCCCCGGTGGCCACATGGTGGAATTGCTGGAACAATGCTTCGGCTTCGGCGCGTGTTTTCCCTTTCAGAAGCGAGGTCATCACCGAGGCCGATGCCTTGCTAATGGCGCAGCCGGCTCCGGTGAAACTGATGTCCTTCACAACGTCGCCATCCAGCAGCAGATAAACGGTGTACCGGTCGCCGCACAGTGGGTTGTGCCCCTCAAGGGTCAGGGTCGCGCCTTCGATTGCCCTGAAGTTGCGCGGGTTCCGGTTGTGGTCCAAGATGATCTCTTGGTATAAATCACGCAGGTCGTTCATTTAGGAGAAAAGCCGGTTGACGTTATGGATTGCACGCGCAAGCGCGCGAAGCTCTTCGCGGGTGTTGTAGAATGCCACCGAGGCCCGCGCCGTTGCCGGAACGCCAAACCGGTGCATCACCGGCTCGGCACAGTGGTGTCCGGTGCGGATTGCAACGCCATCGTTATCAATGATGGTGCCGATGTCGTGCGGGTGCGCGCTTTCCAGCACGAACGATAGGACGCTTGATTTCTGCCGCGCCGTTCCGATAATCCGCAGCCCAGGGATTTCCTGAAGCAGGCTTGTTCCGTACTCCAACAGCTCATGCTCCCAAGCCGCAATCCGCTGCAGCCCGATTTCCTGTACGTACTCCAACGCTGCGGCAAGGCCGATTGCCCCTGCGATGTGGGGCGTTCCGGCCTCGAACTTGTAGGGGATGTCGTTGTAGATCGTTCGCTGGAAACTGACGGACCGGATCATATCGCCGCCACCTTGATACGGGGGCATGGACTCTAACAGCGCGGCTTTCCCGTACAGAACTCCAATCCCCGTTGGTCCAAAAATTTTATGGCCGCTGAATGCATAGAAATCGGCATCCAACGCGCGGACATCAACCGGCAAATGGCTAACGGCTTGCGCCCCGTCCAGCAGTGCGTACGCGCCAACGGAATGGGCAAGCTCCACAATCTCCCGTGCCGGATTGATGGTTCCCAACGCGTTCGACAAATGGACGGCGGCCACCAGCTTCGTCTTTGGGCTTAGCATCTGGCGGAACTGGTCCATCATCAGCTCGCCGTCGTCGTTGATTGGCACAACGCGAAGGGTTGCGCCGGATAGCTCGCAAGCAATCTGCCACGGGACGATGTTGGAGTGATGCTCCATCTCTGTCAGAAGAACCTCATCCCCCTCGCGCAAAAATTTCCGCCCGAACGATGCCGCAACAAGGTTGATCGCCTCGGTTGTTCCGCGTGTGAAAATGATCTCGCGCTCGCTTTCGGCATTCAAGAATTGGGCGACCTTCCGCCGCGCGCCTTCGTAGTGAAGCGTCGCCTGCTCGCTAAGGTAATGGACCCCGCGGTGGACGTTGGAGTTGGTTTCGGCGTAGTAACGGCCGATAGCCTCAATCACCTGCTGCGGCTTCTGGGTGGTTGCAGCGTTGTCCAGATAGACCAGCTGTTTGCCACGCACAACGCGTTGCAGGATCGGGAAATCCTGGCGCAGGGCTGCAACATCAAGCGGGGCAAGGTCGGTGGCAATCATCGGTTTCGGGTTGGTTGATTGTGGTTCGTGGTCTCCCTTTTCTCAGTGCTCCAACCGTGTGTTCAGCAGGGTTTCCAGATAATCGCGAAGCTCGGGAATGGCGATATGCTCCACCACTTCCTCGGCAAAGGCGTAGGTCAGGATTGCCCTGGCTTCGGCAAGGCCAATGCCGCGTGCGCGCAGGTAGAACAGGGAGTCGTCCGACAACTGGCCGATGGTTGCGCCGTGGGTGCATTTCACGTCGTCGGCAAAAATTTCCAGCTGCGGCTTGCTGTCAATCACGGCGGTGTCGGAAAGGAGAAGGTTCCGGTTCGATTGCTTCGAGTCGGTTTTCTGCGCATCCTGGCGGACGATAATTCGCCCGCTAAACACGCCCCGCCCGCGGTCGTTCAGCACCCCTTTGTACAGTTCGTGGCTGGTGCAGTTGGGGGCGGCGTGGTCCAGCGTTGTGTGGTTGTCAACCAGCTGCGTGCCGTTGGCAAGGTAGATTCCATCCATCGTGCAATGCGCCCCTGTCCCCGCAAGCAGGGCACTGGTGTTGTTTCGGACGATCGCGCTCCCCAGCGTGAAGGTGATGGAGTTCACGGTGCTGCTCTGGGCAAGCTCGGCATGGAGCGTCCCAACATGGAACCCCGATTCCTGCTCGTGTTGGATGCGGTAGTGGTTGACGATGGCGTTCTGGCCGGCCACAATCTGCGTCACCGGGTTGGTGAACGTGGGGTGGCCGCTGCCAATGCTGGCGTACTCCTCGATAATCGTGGCCTGGGCGTTTTCGCCAACGGCGATAAGATTGCGCAGGTGCGAAACCGTTGCCTCCGCCGGGGCGATTCCGATAAACAGCAGGTGGATCGGTTGCTCGATAATCGCGCCGTTGGGGACCCGAATAAACGCCCCGTCGCGAAGGAACGCCGTGTTCAACGCCGCGAACGGATCGGGCTTGGCCACCGGAAGCGATTCGATCAACAGCTCAATCTCCTGCGGGGCAGTTTTGACCGCGGCGGCAAGGTTGCGCACCGCCACGCCCTTCCCAACTTCCCCAAGCTGGCTTAGTTCCGGCGCAAAATGCCCGTTGATAAACACCAAACGGTGCGCGGCTTCGCCGGCGTATCCCGCCGTTGCAACGTCGCTTGCGGCAATGCCGTGCGGCTCCGGCATCAGCACGGGGCGGAAGTGGGTGGATGTCAGCGGGGTGATGTTTGTGAACCGCCAATCTTCATCGCGTGTGGTGGGGAATCCAAGCGCGGTGAAGCGTTCCAACGAACGCCGCCGAACCAGGTGCAGCGGAAGTTCCGACTCACCATTCAAGCTCTGCTCAAGCAGCGCAAAATTTTTGAGAAAAGATTCTGTTGTTGAAGTCATGGTATCGCAGGGAACGGTTGTCGGAAATCGGCCAATGGGAAACGATGGATGCTTGCGATCTTGCGTCGGCGTTGATGCGGCCTTTACGCTGTTTCGGCGGCGTGTTCTTTCACCCAGTCGTAGCCATGTTCTTCTAGCTCCAACGCCAGCTCCTTCCCTCCAGATTTAATAATCCGCCCCTTGTACAGGACGTGGACAACATCGGGGACGATATACTCCAGAAGGCGTTGGTAGTGGGTGACAAGGACCATGGCGTTATCGCTGCTGCGCAGTTTGTTCACGCCGTCGGCAACAACGCGAAGCGCGTCAATGTCAAGGCCGGAGTCGGTTTCGTCAAGGATTGCCAGGGTTGGTTCCAGCACCGCCATTTGGAAGATTTCGTTCCGCTTTTTCTCGCCACCGCTGAAGCCTTCGTTCACCGAGCGTTTCAGCAATGCTTCGCCAACGTCCAGCACCTTCATTTTTTTGCGAACCAGCGCAAGGAAATCGGCAGCGTCCAGCTCCTCTTCGCCCCGGTGTTTGCGGACTGCGTTCACGGCGGCTTTCAGGAAGTAGGTGCTGTTCACGCCGGGGAGTTCCACGGGGTATTGGAATGCAAGAAACACCCCTTCGCGTGCGCGTTCTTCGGGGTCCAACTCCAGAAGGTCTTCCCCGCGAAGCAGTGCCTGGCCGCCGGTGACTTCGTAGGCTTTATGCCCGGCAAGGACCTGTGCAAGGGTGCTTTTGCCCGAGCCGTTCGGCCCCATGATGGCGTGAACTTCGCCAGGGTTCACCGTCAGGTTGATCCCCTTCAAAATCTCTTTCCCTTCCACACTTGCGCGAAGGTCGCGAATCTCAAGAATCGGTTGTTGTGACATCGGTTGGTTCTATCTGCTGTTGTGAAATTTTCAGTTCTGCGCTTGCGTTCCTGGCGGTTGGATGGGGCTGGATACCGGTGCGCCCGTTTTACCCGACGCTTCCTTCCAAGCTCACCGCCAACAACTTCTGCGCTTCCACGGCGAACTCCATCGGAAGCTCGCGGAAGACTTCTTTGCAGAACCCGTTGACGATCATCGAGACCGCGTCCTCGGTGCTGATGCCGCGCTGGTTGCAGTAAAAGATCTGGTCCTCGCCAATCTTGGAGGTGGATGCTTCATGCTCCAGCTGTGCGGTGGGGTTGCTGACCTCAAGGTAGGGGAAGGTGTGCGCGCCGCAGCGGTCGCCAATCAGCATGGAATCACACTGGGAATAGTTGCGGGCGTTGTCGGCACCTTTGGAGACTTTCACTTGCCCGCGGTAAGTGTTCTGGCCGAAGCCTGCGGAAATGCCTTTGCTGACGATCGTGGAGCGGGTGTTCTTCCCGATATGGATCATCTTGGTTCCGGTGTCGGCCTGCTGATAATTCTTGGTGACGGCAACCGAATAGAACTCGCCGATGGAGTCATCCCCTTTCAGGATGCAGCTTGGGTATTTCCATGTGATTGCCGATCCGGTTTCCACCTGGGTCCAGCTGATTTTGCTGGCACGCCCGGCGCACAAGCCCCGTTTGGTGACGAAGTTGTAGATGCCGCCACGCCCTTCCTTATCGCCCGGGTACCAATTCTGGACGGTGGAGTATTTGATTTCGGCGCGTTCCATTGCCACAAGCTCCACCACGGCGGCGTGCAATTGGTTTTCGTCGCGCATGGGGGCGGTACAGCCTTCAAGGTAGCTGACGTAGGCACCTTCCTCGGCAACGATCAGGGTCCGTTCAAACTGCCCGGTGTTCTGGGCGTTGATTCGGAAGTAGGTGGAAAGCTCCATCGGGCAGCGGACCCCTTTGGGAATGAAGACGAAGGAGCCATCGCTGAAGACGGCGGAGTTCAGTGCGGCGAAGTAGTTGTCGGTATAAGGAACCACCGAGCCGAGGTATTGCCGCACAAGCTCAGGGTGCTCGCGGACGGCCTCGCTGAAGGAGCAGAAGATGATCCCTTTTTCGGCCAGCTTCTCCTTGTAGGTGGTGGCCACCGAGATGCTGTCAATCACGGCATCCACGGCCACGCCGGCCAGGGCCTCGCGTTCATTCAGGGGGATGCCAAGTTTTTCGTACATCTCCAACAATTCGGGGTCCACTTCATCAAGGCTTTTTGCTTTTTTCTTTGGGGCAGCAAAGTAGATAATGGCCTGGTAGTCAATCGGTGGGAACTGGACGTTCTGCCAGCCGGGGTTTTCCATCTTCTGCCAATGGCGGAAGGCTTTCAGCCGCCACTCCAGCAACCATTCTGGTTCTTCTTTTTTTGCGGAGATCAAGCGGACGATATCTTCGTTCAGCCCTGGGGGAACGACCTCGGTATCAACGTCGGTTGTGAATCCGTACTTGTACTCACTTTCGGTAACGTGCTGGATGGTTTCCAGGTCGGTGCTCATCGCGTGCTTCTATGATGGTCGTGAAGAAAATGCTGTTGCGGGCAGGCCGGCTTGATGCGGCTTGGGCTGCTTCTGCAGCGGAACGTTCTTGGAATCGGGGCGCAACCTAAGCAAATCTGTACAAAAAAGTCAAGAATAAGATTGTACGAAAGCCCTTCGGCAAAAACCTCTTACAGGATGGAGGGGATGGAATGGCGATTGGGCGGAGAGTGGTAGTTTCGGCCCATGCCAATACCACTGGGGCAAAGCCTCATCTGGTTGTTACGATCACTGCAAGGTCCTGTATGCCAACCCCACTCTCTAACACGCTTGCCAAACTGGTTCGTTCGCTGCATCGCCGCAAGGGGCGGCGCGAGCAAGGGGCATTCCTTGCCGAAGGGGAGCGGCTGATCCGTGAGCTGGCCCAGAATCCCACCAGTGTGGAGTTCCTGTTCGGGATGGAGGATAGGGCGGAGTGGCTGCAAGAACAGTTCGGCACGCGCATTCCAATCCACCTTGTTGGCTGGGGGAACGATTCGCTGTTTGCTACCGAGAACGCCCAGGGCGTTGGCGCGGTTGTCAGAATCCCAGAGCCGATCCCCACGCAGCAAGCCCTCTCCGAACCGAAGCCCTGGCTCTATCTTGATGCGCTTGCCGATCCCGGAAATGTTGGAACGATCATCCGCACCGCGGCATGGTTCGGCTGGGGAGGGGTGATGCTGGGGGAAGGCACGGCCGACCTCTACAACCCAAAAACGGTCCGCGCCACCATGGGGGCCATGTTCACCCTTCCGGTCTGTGCCGATATCCCTTTTGAAACGCTTGCCGCCGCCAATCGCCCGCTGATTGCGCTGGATGGAAATGGAGCCGAGCAGCTTGGCCAGCTCCTGCTTCCCCCCAATGGCATTTTTGTGATTGGGAACGAGGCGCACGGCATCAGCCAGCACGTGCGCCAGCAAGCCACGCTGCTGCGGATTCCCGGAGTGGGGAATGTGGAGTCGCTGAACGCTGCAATGGCAAGCTCGATTCTTTGCTACGAGCTATTCCGCCAGCAATCGGCCTGATTCATCAATCTGGAAATCTTTCACCCCACCCATCGGAAGCACCGCGCCATCGGCAGCGTTGATGAACCGCAGCCGCAGCCTCCCTTCGGCAAATTCCCCAATCATAAATCCCCCCGCGCTTGCCCCTTTCTCCGCGTCGGTGTTGATCGGGTGGGTGAACTCGCTTGGCGGATTGGGCGATTTTACCGGTTCGCGCTTTGCACCCGCGCCGGAAATCACAAAGACTTTTGGGCAAAGCTGGCAGGTGCGTTCGGGATAGTTCAGCAGTTGAAGGCTGTGGTCGTGCCCGGCCATCATCAGCTGGACCCGCGCACCGCTCCGCTGGATTGTTGCCAGCAAGGTGTCGGAGTAGGCTTGGTATCCCCGATTGCAATTGTCCTGGTTGCTGATTAGGTCGAAAATCGCGCGGTAGGGGTCGTCACCTTCTTCTTGGCAATTCCCCACGTATCCAACGCGGCGTTGCTCCGGTAGCCACCGCCGCCAGCCGCCATGCTCCCCAACGGTAAACGGGGAGTGATGCGCGGCAAGTATCCGCCATTTCACCCCTTGGGCCGTTGCCGAAC
The DNA here is from genome assembly GCA_016710285.1 of Chlorobiota bacterium. NCBI lineage: Bacteria > Pseudomonadati > Chlorobiota > Chlorobiota bacterium. The sequence goes on from JADJXR010000001.1 coordinate 2,801,870, forward strand.
GGCGCAGCAGCTTCTCCAAACTGTCGAACAGCGGCTTGCAGCTGGGTCCTCCCACGGCCACCGGCAATCCGGAATCGAACAGGATGAACTCCACCGAGTCGCGGCTTCCGGCAGCAACGGCGCGGCGGATGCTGGTGGGGTGGCCGTAGTGGTAGGTCCATTCTGGGATTTGCGCGGCGTGCTCGTTTCCGGCAACGCAGGTGTTCATCGGGATTGGGCCAACGGTTTGGCAGTAGTAGTCGTGGTTGCCGGCAATCGCATGGACGTTCCCCTTCCCCAATGCCCGCAGCAGCTCCCGATGTGGCCCAAGAATATCGGCGATCAATCGCTCCCGTTCCGGCTTGGGATGGTTCAGCCCAATCGGGTAGAAATTATCCCCGAGGAACAGGAGCAATCCAAGCGGCTTCCCTTGCTGGCGCAGCGTTGCACTCCATTGGTTCATTCCGTTTGCGCAGCCATCCAGCACCGGCCCGGCTTGGCCGGCATCGCCAATCGCAAAAAAGGTGAGGGGCTGCTGGGCTGCCAGCAGGCAAGGGAGCAGAAACAGGGAAAAAAGCCAAGAAGCGATGAAGGAACTCCATATTTTGCGCGGGTATCTGCGGGCGTTGGTTCATTGGGGAGCACATTGGATAGAAAGAGCGATAGATGGAAAGACCCTGGAAGCGGATCGTTCCGGTTGGAAACCCAAGCCGGTTGCAACCGAACGGAAGCTGCCAAGATTTCTGGGAAATTACGGGGAACCGTGCTAACCGGTTCGTCTCTAAGCCTTCCGCAGCGATTCGGCAACCTTATCGGCAATGACGCAACTCACGGACGAGGAATTAATTCGGCAAACCCTTGAGGGAAGGGAGCAATCCTTCGCCGAGCTTGTTCGGCGTTACGAGCGCCGCGTTGCCGTCACGATAAAGTCGGTGGTGGGGGATATTCCGCAGGATGACATGGGCGACATCGCGCAGGAGATTTTTGTGCTGGCATTCCGTGCGTTGGGGTCCTTCCGGGGGGAATCGTTGTTCAGCACGTGGCTTACGCGAATCGCGCTTCGCTACTGCTACCGCGAGTCGAAGCGGCGCAAGCGGAAAGGCTCAATCTTCACCCGATTTGGCTTTGGCAACAGCGACGACGACCGCGAGCCACCCGAAGAACGGTTTGCCGGAAGCTCCAGAACGGACCAGCCGATCATCGCCCAAGAACGCAAAACGGCGGTGATGGCCGCCTTGAAAAAATTACCCGAGGAGTTCCGAACAGTGCTGGTGCTGCGTGTGGTGGAGGAGTTATCGGTGGAAGAAGTTGCCGAGATGCTGGGCATATCAACCGGAACCGTGAAATCCCGCTTGTTCCGCGCAAAAGATAAAATGCGGGAACTGCTTGCCGGCCACGATGTGGATGTGCCGATGGAGATGATGTGATAGAGGATGATGTGATAGAGGATGATGTGATAGAGGATGATGTGATAGAGGATGATGTGATGGAGATGATAGAGCAGCACAACAGCGGGTCGCAGCAACGCGATGTAGAAATAAAATTCAATTCAACAGAGAACATCAATACACACGTCCATGTCACGCGAAACCATTGAACAGATCATGCGCCAGTCGTACGCGCCGCAGTTCCCTTACGGGTTTGCCGAGCGTGTGGCGCGTTTGGCGATGTCCCCGGAAGGGAGGTCCACCGTCTGGGACCTGATGCTCAACTTCTCCCCACGGATCGGCTTGGCACTGGGGGCCGCCGCAACGGCGTTGCTGGTGCTGGGCTTCACGGGGTCGGGGCCACACATTGTTGATGCGATTGACCAGTTCGGCACACTTAGCTCAATCCTACCGTTTTAATGACAACGCGCACCAAAGCAATCTTCGGGCTTTCGGCGGTCTTCCTGATTGGGTTGATCTGCGGCGGAGCGATTGTGGGCCTTGTGGTTCGCGACCGCGTCCGCGACGCACAACGGATGAAAGAGAAAGAAGGATTCTCCGAAGCATTCCTTGACCGATTGGAAGCTACCGAGGCCCAGCGCGATTCGCTGCGAGGCTCGTTGGAGGAAGCCTATGAGGAGATTCGCGCACTTCGCAGCGTCGCGCAGGAGGAATACCAGGAGGTGTTGGATACGCTGCGGAAGCGGGTCTATCCCCGCTTAACCGCCGAGCAGAAGGTCCGGTACGACCAGATAGAGGAGCGCGTGCTTCCGCCGGAGCTGCGCCCGCACCGGAAAGGAATGCCGCCGGTGGCAAAGCGGCAGCCAAAAGAAACGGAGCCGCAGCCGGTTGCCCCATCTTCCATTCCAGCAGTGCAAGACTCAGCAACCCGCTTGGCAAAGCAACCCGCGCCGAATATCTCTGAAAAAAGAAATCAGCAATCCATAGAAGAGAATAAAACCGGAGGGCAGACTACGCAGCCAGCTTCGCAGACCACGCCGGAGCAATTAGTTGGGAATATCATGGAGGTATATACTTCGCGGCTGGGTGATATGACCGACGACCAGAAAGGGCGCATCCGTTTTAATGTGGAGCGGATGATTGGGCGGTTAGCAATGATCAGTGAAGAAGTTGGCGACAACCGGCGCGCGTGGAAACGGATGGCCAAATTTGCCGTTGGAGGAATGCACCGGCGAATCATAGAAAACATCCTTACCGAAGAGCAGCAAAGTTCCTACGAAGGTATTCCTCGGGAAGTCAATCAGGTGCTGCGGGCGTATATCAAGGAGAAGATTGGGGAGAAGGGGTTGGAGTAGAAGGGGGCATTTCCAATAGGCGGGTTGGTGCTAGAAATCGCCCATCCAGATTGGTAGCTCAACGGGCTGGCAACCATTGTTTGCCAGCCCGTTGAATATTTACCGAGGCTATGACCCCTGCGTTCATCTGCTCTCAATTTCTTGCGCCAACGCCAGCAGATACGCCCCTGTTCCCCACCACCATTCGCCGCAGGCAAGGCTTTTGTAGTATTCCACCGTTCCGGGCCACGTCCCTTCGGATGCTCCTTCAAATTTCCCGTCGCTGCTGATGTGGCGGCGCAACCCGCGCTGGCAGCGCTCAATCGCTTCATCGAACGCTGCCAGAAGAACCCCTTGCTGCCGGCCCCGCAGCATGGCAAACAGGTACATCGCCGATGCCGAGGTCTCCTGGTAGGAAGTCTTGTCGGGAAGGATGGTTCGCCACAGCCCGCTTCGGGTTTGGTAGGGGAGCAGGCGGGTCATCATATCCAACAAAATGTTGGAAACCTCGCGCCGCTCCGCAGACCCACGCCGAAGCAGGGGAAGCAATTCCGCACAGGTCATTGCCACCCATCCGTTCCCGCGCCCCCACGCCCCTTCCGATCTCCGCTCCGACAAATTCTCCTGGCAGTGAATAAACAACCCTGTTGCGGGGTCGCGCAGGATTCGGCAATGCTCCCGCAGTTGGTGCAACGCCTCTTGCTGCCAGTCGTCGCGCCGCAACGTGCTGCCAAGTTTGGCAAGAATCGGGGCGGAGTAGTAGATGGTGTCAATGTAGATGTGGGGCAGATCCACGTTGTGAAGAATCACCCCATCTCCGTTGCGGATTGCTTTTTGGCGGATGAAATGGTCAATCCGCTGGGCAACCCCCTCCAGCGGATAGCGAAACTCCGGAAACAACGCCACCACGTCGGGATAGAGCAACCCGATGCTCCACGATCCAACAAAATAATTGGGGTGCACCCCCGCGCCAAGATGGTAGGTCAGCCAGCGGCGCAGATATTCCCGCGCAGCGGCGTTGCCGGTGGCCTGCACCGCTTTCATCAGCCCGTAGGCCAGCAGCGATTGCCCCCAATCGGTGTTCATGGATTCGGGGCGATTGCGTGCGCACCAGGAGGTGGCAACGCGGTCAATCAATGTGGCTGCCGATGCACGAGCATGATGTGTTGGCATGAAGGGAAAGGGGAAACGGCTTGTTGATGGATTACAGGTTCGGATAATCGGGAACGGTTTCGGCAAAGGCCACATTCAGCATCTTGTAGATTAACCGTGCGGCCAGCAGATCGGGGTGGTGCAGCCCTTTTGTTGGGGCCAACTCCACCACGTCAAACCCGATGATTCGCTTCCCAGCTTTCAGCAACGTGCGGAAGATTTCCAACGCTTCGTTGTACCAAAACCCGTCCGGCTCCGGCGTTCCGGTGGATGGCATGATTGCCGGATCGAAGAAATCAACGTCGAACGTTACATAGACCTGATCGCCCAACGTATCAGCCACCGATTTCTGCCAGTGCTGGCCATGGATACCGCGGCGGATTGCGTTGGCGTAAAAGGTCTTCACCCCACGCTCGCGAATAAACCGCGCTTCCTCGATGCACTGCGCTCGGATTCCCACTTGGGTGATCCGTTCGGGGGGAAGAACCTCGGCAACGCGGGCCGCAAAACAAGCGTGCGAGTATTTGCTTCCTTGATATGTGTCGCGCAAATCGGAATGGGCATCGAAATGGAGCAAGCTCATGGTGGGGTATCGCTGCAAGTGTGCAAGAATCGGCGCGGTGGAGATGGTGTGTTCCCCTCCCAACGTCACCACGAACTTTCCTGCGTCAATCAATCCCCCAACGCTATCGGCGATTAGCCCCAGGGCCTCCTGGTCCACCTTCTGGCCGAAGTCAAGCGGCTTCAGCGTAGCGATTCCCAAATCGAAGCAGAGTTCGCGGTCGAACTCGTCGTCGTAAAACTCCACATATGCCGAAGCATCCAGGATTGCCTGCGGCCCTTTTCGGGTTCCGCCGCCGTAGCTAACGGTATGCTCGTATGGAGCCGAGACGATGGCGATGCGCGACGACTCCAACGTGGAGTGCTGGCGTTCGATAGCAAGGAAATTTCGTTTTGGTCCTAAGGTCTTCATCGTTGAGTTTCGATCATGGAAAAAAAACTTGGGCATCGGTTAATCCAATGCCACGGGGCGGCGGTCAGTGTGGCCGCAAATGTAGTTGCGGAAGGGGGAAAAAAGTCGTGAGAAGGCATTAAACCGCAAACCAGATGGCCGGGTCTTTGCCGGCGATTCACAACAACAGCCCGCGCAACAGCAATCAACACGTTGGCGGCAATATCAAAAAAACGTCCACACAAACCCTTCTTTGGAGAAGAGCCAATATGACAACAACGATCGCAATCCGCACACTGGTTCTGGCAGGTATCATCGCTTTCGGGGCTGCCGAAATGTCCGCACAACAGCCGGTTGAATCCCGCGTACGCCGCGTTCCGGTTAGCCAGCAGCACCTTCAGCCAACCTCCGTGGCTCCGATTGCCGCAAGTGCCAAATCCGAACTGAAACTGACGGCACAGCAAAACACAAAAATTGCGGCAATGAGCAACCAAGTGGCGGCATTGCAAGCCGAGCGGACAAAGCTCTGGAGCGAGTACAAAGCAATCACTGCCCGCCCAGACTACAGCGACGACATCGCCTTTGCCGAAGCCGCCCCACGCATGAAGCGGATCGTTGAAATCAACGAGCAACTTGCGCCGATTGTCGCACGCCACAAAACGGAGATTGCCACCGTTCTTAACCCCACCCAGCTTTCACGGGTGAACACGCTGGCGGCCTCGGCCAACTAAACAACAGCAACAACGCAAGAGAGAATAAACACTGCTGGAAAGAGAGAGAGAGCAGCAGGTAGATAGATTCAGATTCCACCACCACAACTGAAGAAGAGAGAGCGCGAGCACCCACACGATGGCGCTTCGTCCCCCCACGCGAAGCTGAAGTATAGAGAGAGAGCAACACAAAGAGAGAACAGCAGAGAGAGAGAGAACACGATGTTCAAGCACTGAGGCCATGATTTCTTCTCTCCTCTTGAGTGGCGATGTGACGGTTATGCAAGGATGAACAACGGCACTCAAGCAAGCAGCCCTGAACGTGAAACCGTTCAGGGCTGTTTTGATTCTTGGCGTTCCGTTGATGCCCGCTTCTGCGTGCTGGTCTCTGCTCGTTTTGCTACTCAGGGTCGTTGTTCTGTGGCTGAGGTTCCTGCCGGGGGAACGTCACTTCCACAACTTTTTTCTCCTCCTCGGTGAACCACTCCACCCCCCGAACGTTCAACTCCACAACAGTGATCTGAGCATCCCTGTGTTTGGTTTGGGCTTGGCGAATCTCCTCAGTTAAATCGCCCCCTTTCAGCGTCAGGATTTTTCCATCAGGCTTCAACACGGGGTGGGACCATTTGATCAGATCAACCAGCGGAGCGGTTGCCCGCGAGACGACAAGGTCGTACGGGCCGCGATTTTTCGGGTCGTTGGGCAATTCCTCGGCACGGTTCCGGACCGCCCGCAGGCCGTGCTTGGTGATGTGCGAGGCCATCATCCCAACGGTCTGCACTTTTTTTGCGATGGAGTCCAGCAAGGTGATATCCAGTTTTGGATAGGCGATTTTCAGCGGAATCCCCGGCAATCCGCCGCCGGTTCCGATATCCAACACCTTCCCGCTTTTGGGGAGCAACCCCGTGAACCCCAACGACACCGAGTGAAGCAGATGCCGCACCCAGATATTCTCGATATCCCGGCGCGAAATCATGTTCACTTTTTCGTTCCAGTAGGCTAAGTCGCCCGCGTAGCGTTCAAATTCGGCAACTTGCTCGCGCGAGAGCACAAGCCCGTTGACCGAACAGATTGACCAAAATTCAACTGCGTCCAAACGTGTTCCTGATAATGTGAGTATGCGGGGAAGTATCAGCCCACCAGCCCTAACTGCTGCAAGCATTCGCGCAGTTTCTGGCGATGATCTTCCGTAAGCGAAACCAACGGCAACCGGTAATTGACCGAATCAAAGACCCCCATCATCCCCAACGCCTCTTTCACCGGAACGGGGTTCGACTCAATAAAATTCATTCGCATCAGGGCGAACAGATGGTGATGCAGCCGGCGTGCTTCGGCAAAATTCCCGGCCAACCCATGCCGAACCATGTCGCCAAAATGCTGCGGTGCTTCGTTGCTGATGACGGCAATCACCCCCTGGGCCCCCATTGATAGCAGTGGAAGCGTCAAGCTGTCCTCGCCGCTGTACAGTGCGAAGTGCGCGGGCGCGTCGCGGATAATCATCGAGCATTGCTCCAAATCTGCCGACGCTTCTTTTATCCCAACAACATTTGCGTGCCGGTGCGCAAGTTCCAGAGTTGTCTCCGGAGCCATGTTGCTGCTGGTGCGGGCCGGGACGTTGTACAGGATGATCGGCACGTCGGGAAGGGCTTCGGCAACGGCTCCGAAATGGGCAAGCAGCCCGCGCTGGGTGGGTTTGTTGTAGTAGGGCGACACCAGCAAAAGGCCATCCACACCAAGCCCGGCGGCTTCGCTGGAAAGCTGGATTGTTGCGGCGGTGATGTTCGATCCGGTGCCGGCAATCACCCTGGGGCGGTTTCCCGCAAACGCCGCAACCCGCTCCACGGTGAAGCGGATCACCGCTAACTTTTCGTCGTGGGTCATGGTGGCGCTTTCCCCGGTGGAACCGCAGGGGACAAGTGCCTCGATGCCAGCCTGCAGCTGGTGGTCAATCAAACGCCCGAACGAGTGGAAATCAATCGAGCCATCGGCATGGAACGGGGTTGCCAGCGCGGTCCCCGTGCCGCGAAACAGTAGTGACATGGTGTCGGGAATTGGTTGTTGGGACTCGGAATTGATGAAGGGAAGATGCTCCCTTTTCAGAATATCTCTTCAAACCGGTAGAACCCTGGCGGTTGCCCAACCAGCCATTCGGCGGCAAGAAGCGCGCCCAGCGCAAAGCCGGAGCGGTTGCGTGCGCTGTGGGTCAGCTCAATCGTGTCCGCCTCGGCATCGAACGTGACGGTGTGGGTTCCAACCACCGCGCCAACCCGTTGGCTGCTAACGTGCAAGGCTGCCGGGTCAATCCGCCCCGTGGGGTTTCCGGCGCACAGTTCGGTTTTTCTATCAAGCTGCTCCAGAAGGATGGATGCCAGCGTTACTGCGGTTCCGCTTGGCGCGTCGGCTTTGCGGTTGTGGTGCGCCTCGAACAACGCAGCATCGTACATCGGGAACCCGTTCAGAAGCTGGGCCGCTGCGCGAACAATGCGGAAAAAGAGGTTCACCCCAACGGAAAAATTGCTTCCGTACAGCACCCGCCCTTGCGCCGCTGCCACCAGCTGCCGGACCTCATCAACGTGCCGGTCCCACCCTGTGGTCCCAACAACAACGGGGCATCCTAACTCCACCAGAGTTCTGATATTTCCCAGAACAGCATTGGGGTGGGTGAACTCGATAGCAACATCGGCATGAATGGGAGCGTTTGCAGCAATCGGGCGGGCAAGGTCGAACGTCGCCGAAATCTGCGCACCCCGCTCGGCGGCTAATCGCTCAATCTCATGGCCCATTGTTCCGTAGCCAACAAGGGCAACGCGCAATGGCGAAGGGGTTGGATTTTTTTGGTCTTCCATCTCTGGTTCAATCTGGCCGCGAAGATAGCGAACGGAGGCGGTTGCAACGGTGAGCCTACGCAACGGAACAAGAACTTCTTCACGAATCTTCATCTTTCTGTTCCTTCTCCGGTTGTTGTTCGCTATTTTCCGGCCATGCCGATCCTTACACCGACCGAAGACCTGAAACGTATCCTTGTTTGCCGCACCGATGGCTTGGGGGATGTGATCCTAACGTTGCCGATCGCTGCCGCAATCAAAGAACGCCTGCCGAACGCGGAAGTCGCCTTCCTTGTCCGCCCGTACACCGCGCCAATCCTGAACCGCGTCAGCGACGTTGGGAAGGTGCTTACCATCACCGAAATGCGCAAAGGGCTGCACCTGATGAAAATCTATCAGCCAAACGCTGTTGTGTTTGCGAAGCCGGAGTTCCGGCTGGCGTTGGATGCGCTGCGGGCACGGATTGATGTCCGTATCGGAACCGGCTACCGCTGGTACTCCGGGCTGTTCACCCGTTGGGTGTACGACCACCGCAAAGGGGGGCAAAAGCATGAATCGCAGTATGGAGTGAACCTGCTTAGCCCGCTGCTTCCGGGGGAACTTCCGGTGCGAATGCCCCGGCTGAAGGTTGCTCCATCGGCGGCTGCCGAAGCCAAAGCCCGCTTGCAATCGTTGGGGATTGTGGGGGAATACATGGTGATCCACCCGGGAAGCCGTGGCCATGCGTCCGATTATTCCCCGGAAGGATTTGCTGCCGTTGCTGATGCCTTGTTGGCCGATTGGTCAGGGCTGAACATCGTTATCACCGCTGGGCCAAACGAAGAAGAATTGGTAACGAAAATCATAAGCCAGATGCGCAACCGCTCCCGCGTTCATGCCGTTGGGGAGATGTCGCTGGACCTGTTCAGCGAGCTGCTTCGGGGGGCAAAAGGATTTTTGGGAACCTCATCCGGCCCGATTCACCTTGCCGCGCTTGTGAAAGTTCCGGTGGTGGGGCTTTACCCAGGGCTTCCCCCGATGTGGCCGGCTCGCTGGGGGCCAATCGGCGAACAGGTGACAACGCTGGTTCCGCACGCTAACGAGCCGTTCTGCCCACGCTGCGAGAAAGATCATCAGCCGGAAAACTGCGTCCTGCGAATCAAGCCGGACCGCGTGGTGACGGCCTGCATGGATATGCTGATTGGCAAAGGGGCCGGGCTGCGCGACTCCATTGCCTAACAATGCGGGTTTGCGATTTCTGTTCAGAGCAATGGGAGTGCTTGGCATGGGTGGTTATCAAACCAGCATGGAAACCTTGCGTCCCAGCCCCCAGCAGACACCCTTCGGCAGGGAACGGAAACCATTTTTTCAGGAATACACAACGCATGGAAACGCTGAACTCAACCAATAAAAAACGCTGGCATACGCTGCTGACCTTTGGATTTGTGGCCATTGGAGCGGTTGGCTCGATGATTGCCCTGATGTCCGCCAGCGGCGAAGCCTCAAAAGATATGGCGGCAACGTGGCAATCGGGCGCGCTTCGCTACCTTCCCAACATTGCCTTTGGCTATGGCGAAAAACTCAATTTCGATGTCAACTACAAATTCATCACGGCGGGGAAAGCTGTGATGCAAATTGCCTCCAAGCCGGAGACCATCAGCGACCGCCCAACGTACAGCGTGCAGTTTACCGTCCGCACCACCAGCAGCTTCGATAACGTTTTTAAGGTGCGCGACCGCTACCAAACCTACATTGATATAGATGGAATTTTCCCGTGGCGATTTGAGCAGTCGGTGAAGGAAGGAAATTACAGCCGCGACTTCTCGGCAATTATTGACCAACGCGCCAAGAAGGCAAAAACCACCGAAGGCTCCTTCACCACGCCGCCGTTTGTTCACGACATCTTAAGCGCGATGTACTACGTGCGGACCCTGAACCTTAGCGCAATGAAAAAAGGGCAGTCCATCACCTTGCAAAATTTTTATGGGAAGAAAACCCACGACCTTCGCATCAGGGTGCTTGGGAAGGAGAAAATTGAAACGGACGCTGGAACCTTTAACTGTGTGGTGGTTGAGCCAATGGTGGTGGAAGGAGGATTGTTCAAAAACGAGGGGCGCATTGTGGTGTATATGACCGACGACGATCGGAAAATCCCGGTAAAAGTAAGCAGCAAAGTGGTGATCGGCTCCATTGATGGCGAGCTAACCAGCTACAGCGGAACCCGCGGTCCGGTTACGGCAAAGGTGAATTAATTAGAATATTTTCAGAAATAAAAAACGCTGGGCAATTCTTACCCGATTGCCCAGCGTTTTTTGCATTGTGGAGAACCAGTTTCTGGGGATTGTAGCCGTCATGAATAAGTCGGGACGGCTCTCCAATTTTAATCACCACGCTTACCGCCGTACCCAAGCGTGGCGCATGGAAAGGAAGCCGGTAAGACCAAAACCGAATAAATACATCAGCTGGAACGGGATTGCTGCAAGCTCGCGGAAGGAAAGGCTGGCCACGATTCCAAACACGAAATATCCAGCCAACAACACCTCCAACGCCGTTGCTGCGCTGACCTTAGAGTAACGGTACGCGCTTCGCTGCCACGCACGGTCGCCACGCCGCTTGATGTTGTATTTCGGGGTTCGGTTAAACGCGCTTCGGTGGCTAATAACTGCTTCGATTACCGCTTTGGTGTTGTTCACCGCAAGCCCCATTGTTCCGGCCATAAATATCGGGAACAGGAACATCCGGTTCCGCCAATCGGGGCGGATGTCGCGCTGGGCAAATAGGTAAAAAAGAAATGATGAAACGGAGGCGAAAATAAACGCCGACATCAGATCGAAATAGCGGGATAATTCAGGATTATTCGCTTTCAAAAACACCATCGGGACGTTCAAAATGCCGACAAGCAAGATGAACGGAAAAACAATGTTGGAGGTGAGGTGAAAGGTCGCGTGAATTTTAGTTCGCAACGGTTGGCGCGATAACCAAACGCGAAGCAAATGCTTCTTTGCCGTCTCGATAGCCCCTTTTGTCCAGCGGAATTGCTGCGATTTTAATCCATTAATTTCCGCCGGAAGCTCCGCCGGAACCGTGACATCATTCAAATAGAGAAACCGCCAGCCGCGAAGCTGGGCGCGGTAGGAAAGATCCAAATCTTCGGTAAGCGTGTCGCTTTCCCAATTCCCCGCATCAAGAATGCAGGATTTCCTCCAGATGCCCGCCGTCCCGTTGAAATTGATGAAATATTCCGCACGGTTGCGCACCTGCTGCTCCATTGCAAAATGGGCATCCAGTGCCATTGCTTGCATTCGGGTGAGCAAGCTGTAATCGTGGTTGATATGCTCCCACCGGGCCTGCACCAATCCCAGCTGCGGGTCGGCCAGCAGGTGCGGAATCGTCTCGGCAAGGAACTCCGGCTCCGGCACAAAATCAGCGTCAAAAATCGCGATGAATTCTCCGGTTGCCGTTGCTAATCCTTCTTTTAATGCCCCTGCCTTAAATCCTTGCCTGTTCGTCCGGTGGATATGATGGATGTTGATCCCCAATCGCCGCTTCCGCCGCGTAAGGTTGGCCAACATTTTGGTGGTGTTGTCGGTGGAGTCGTCAAGGATTTGGATTTCTAAACGGTCCAACGGGTAATTCAGCCGGCAGACGGCTTCCACCAATCGCTCGGCAACGTGCAGTTCGTTGAACAGCGGAAGCTGAACGGTGACGTGTGGGTGGCGCGATAGCCCGCCCCCTTTGCTCGGCGTTGGATCGGCAGGGCGAAGGCGAAGGTAGTGGATCACCATCACCAAGCCGTACATCCCAAAAAATGCAAGCACAAGAAGCGCCGCAAAATAGACGATAAGGAACGTTGTCTCCATAATTACCAATCGGCGACGGCTGCCAAAAGAATTTCGCTGGTGATTTTGTCCACCGCTGTGCGGATTGCACGCTCTTCGCCGGCAGCCCCTTCATCAAGGCGATATTGCGCATCGCCGGAAAATGCCCGGTTTGCAAACACCGAGGTTCGTTTCAGATTATCCAGAAAGGTGACTTGCGCGCTAATCGTCACGCCACGCACCGTCTCGATCTCACCCGTGGAAATGTTCCGGCGCTCGTCGTTGCGGATGTTCGTGATGGTCACCTCCAACCGCGAATCCGCCTGGGCGGCATCAACCACCCGCAGGCTATTGTCCTCGCGGAATTTCCGGATTAGCTCCCGCGTCATCTCGTCGCGGACCGTTGCCCGGCCAAAACCGCTTGCGTCCTCCACCGTGGGGATGATGACCGTCTTCAAATTGGCAGGGGGCGCGCCGCCGCGAAACGAGTAGCACCCGGCAAGCAACAGGCACAACGCCAGCGCAGCCCATGGGCTGCTCCCGCGTTTGCCGCGTGCTTTTCCGGTGTGGTTCATCATCAAAAAGAATTTGGTCAGTTGAAAGTGCTTGGAGCTTGGAAGAGTTCGGTTGCCTATCGTCGGTTATCCTTCATCCCGCATCTTCGTATCCTTTATTCCCTCACCCTCCATCTGGTATTCCTGAAGTTTCCTGAACAGCGTCCGTTCGCTGATGCCCAGGGCCTGCGCGGTGCGGCGTTTGTTGAATCCGTGGCGTTGGTAGGCGTGCAAAATAACGCGGCGCTCCACCTCGGCAAGGTTCACGTGGCCAAGCTCTGCAATCGGATCCACCGGCTCCGGTTCGGGCGCGGGGGCCGGGGGGAGCGCGGGGAAATTGGAGGTTGGCTCAACAACGCGGCGGCTGTTGTCGCGGATCAGTTCTTTCAGCTCCCCAACCTCATTCCGAAGCTCAATCAGTGCGCGGTAGATCAGTTCGCGCTCCACCTGTTCGCTGGTTTTTCCGGCAAGGTGGACAATGGCGTTGGGGTTCTCGATCACCGGCGGGCGGTTCTCAATATCCAGATGGCGGAACACCGCTTCTTCGGTGATTTGCGCGCCCCCTTCAAGGGTTATCAGCAGTTCCACGAAGTTCCGAAGCTCGCGGACGTTCCCGGGCCAGGGGTAGCGGACCAGCACCTCCAATGCCCCACGGGTGATCCCGTTGAAGCTGGCACCAACACGTCGCGCGGTGGCGGCGGCATACCATGCAATCAGGACCGGGATATCCTCAACACGCTCGCGCAATGGAGGGATGCGAAGCTGCGCGGAATGGAGACGGTAGTAAAGATCAGCGCGGAACTTGCCGCGCCGGACATCGTCGGCAAGGTCGCGGTTGGTGGCGGCAATCACCCTGACGTTGGTTTTTCGCAGTTCGGTGCTGCCAACGCGGGTGAACTCCAAGGTCTCCAACACTCGCAGAAGTTTCACCTGTGTGGCCAGCGACATCTCGCCAATTTCATCCAAGAAGATGGTCCCGCCGTCGGCTGCCTCGAACAACCCTTTGCGGGAATCCACCGCCCCGGTGAATGCCCCACGCTCATGGCCGAAAAGCTCCGACTCCAGCAACGTTTCCGGAATCGCGCCGCAGTTGATCGGGATCATCCGCTGGCTTGCGCGGTTGCTTAACCGATGAATGGCCTGGGCAAACACCTCCTTGCCGGCTCCGCTTTCGCCAATCAGAAGGACGGTAAGATCGGTTGGAGCAATTTGGCGGATCAGCCGAAGGAGTTCCTCGATTGCTGCCGAGCGGCCCACAATGCCAAGTTCGGCCTGCGAAAGTTCGGTGGGTTGGTGCTTCGGCATGGTCACGGTTCGGTGTGGCAATCGGTTGGCCTGGTTAGACCCGTTCGTGGGTTTGGAACCACTCTTTGATGTAGGATGAGATTGCGGTAGTTGGCGCGCCGGGGGTGAACAAATCGCCAACGCCAACCCTGCGAAGCTCCTCGATGTCGGCATCGGACATGATGCCGCCGCCGGTCAGCAGAACGTCGTTCATTCCGCGTGCGCGCATCAGCTCCAACACTTTTGGGAAGATGGTCATGTGCGCTCCGCTTAGCATGCTGATGCCAATCACATCCACGTCCTCCTGCAAGGCGGCCTCCACAATCATCTCCGGAGTTTGGCGCAGCCCTGTGTAGATCACCTCCATTCCGGCATCGCGCAATGCTGCGGCAATCACCTTCGCGCCACGGTCGTGGCCGTCAAGGCCGGCTTTGGCAATCAGTACTCGAATCGGTCGGTCCATTGTGCTTCCCTGTGTGTTGATTCTTTTTATCCTGTGTGCGAGAACCGCAAAAAAAATACGCCGATTGCCCCGTGTGGGCAATGACGGGAAGTAACGGGGGGAAAGGAAACGCGGGCCACCACGCTGCAACCGCATGCAAAGTTCCCCGGGCTTCCCCAGCCCGTTATTCCCCGTGGTCCAGCTTGAACAATTTCCGCAGGTGAGCAGCGGTTTCCAGCATGCTTTCCTGGTCCGCTTCGGCATCAAGAAGGTGCGACATCGGAATGCCGATAATCCGCTTCACCACGGTCTCCACCAGCCGCTCCACTTGGCCGAATTCTGTTTCGGAGAACTTTCCGCGTTGCTTCGCCAGCTCCGCGTCCATAATCGTCCGCGCCTGCTGCTGAAGCTGGGCAATCACCGGCGTTACCGGAAGCAGGTTGCACCAGGCGTTGAACTCCGCAAGCTCCTCGGCAATAATCGCGTCGGCGCGGGGAAGCTCGGCACGGCGGCGTTCAACGTTCGTCTCGATAACGCTGTTCAGGTCGTTCAGGTCCTTGCAGAAAACGTTCGGGATGGTGCCGATCTTCGGGTCCACATTTCGCGGGACGGAGATGTCAACGTACAGCTGTGTTTCGCCGCCGCGCTGCTGGCTGGCCGCTCGTGCGGCTTCGTAGCCAACCAACCATGTTGGCGCGCCGGCGGCCACAATCACGATGTCGAACTCATGCAGCCGTTGTGCCAACGCCGGCAGCGGCATCCATTGGCCAAACCCTAACCGCTCGATAACCTCAAGCCCCCGGCTCTCTGTCCGGTTGCTGATGGTGACGTTCCGCACCCCTTGCGCGTGCAGATTGCGTGCGGTCAGTTCGCCGGTTTCCCCTGCGCCAATCACCAGCGTCCGCTTGTTGGTTAGGGGGTAGAAGATTTTCCGCGCAAGCTCCACCGCCACATAGCTGATGGAGACTGCCCCGGCGAACAGATCGGTCTCGGCTTTCACCCGTTTCCCGGTGCGGAGCGCGGTCTCGAACAACCGTATCAACACTTTCCCAACGGCTTTCTGCTGGCGTGCAATCAGGTACGATTGCTTCACCTGGCCGATAATCTGGATGTCGCCAATCACCTGCGAATCCACGCCGCTGGCCACCTCCAACAAATGGCGCGCGGCGTTGGCGGCGCGAAGCTGAAAAAAGTAGCTGTCGGGAAGCTCCGCCCCTTTCCATTTGCGCAGCCAATCCTTCAACTGCTCAGTGTTGAATTCCGCCGCCGAAGGGCGCACGTACAGCTCGGTGCGGTTGCAGGTGGAGATAATCGCCGACTCGCCAGGGATCGTTTGCTGCAGGTCCCGCAGCGCCTCGGGAAGCTCTTCCTCGCCAAACGCAAGCTGCTCGCGCAGCTCCACCGGGGAATGTTTGTGGGAGGTTCCAATGGCATAGATGTTCAGCATGATGGGCGGGGATAGGGGGGGGGGATCAACTGAACTTATGGAACCCACTGAGCAGGGCATTGATGACCGTTAGCGAAAGCACCGATCCAAAAAAGCCGATCAGTGAAAGGATCATCACTTTGCGTCCATCCAGCCGCATGGCGTAGCGGGCAAGAAGCGTCCCGGAGTACAACGTCCAGATGGCAAGCTCGGCAATTAACTTGGGGTCCGAGTAGCTGAAGGTGGGAAGAATGTCGGGCAAGGCAACCAACGCGATAACAATGGCGACCGACAAAAACACCAGCCCAATCAACGCGGAAAGCTCACCCATGGTTTGCAGCAATCCCAAGCTGGGAAGCCGGTTGTACAACGCCCCGAACCGGTTCGATTTAATCTCATGGTACAGCAGCAAATAGAGTGCCCCGTACACTGCCGACATCGCAAAACCGGTGTAGCCAAACAGCCCAGCGGCGATATGCAGCGCAACGTTGTTATCCAGCAGGATGGGATTGGGGGAAGAGGAATCCACGCCGGTGCTGAACATCGCGCTGACGGTTTGGAAGATCAAGGCCAGCCCCAGAAAAAAGACCCCCGTTCCCCGCTCACCCGTTGCCAGCTCAACCACAACATAGGTCAGGGTGATGGTGTAGCTAAGCATGGTCATCAACTCGAACGGAGTATAGACCAGGCAATGGCCGTGGTACATCGTCAGGGCGAAGATCAGGAGCGAGTGGACGGCAAGGGCAGCCAGCGCGGCAGGCCGGCCCCAGCGTTGGGCGCGTTCGTCGCGGCGCAGAAACGCCATGCCGTACATCGCCACCGCCACGCAGTACGCAAGCGGAAGAAGGGCTTCGGTGAGTTTGGCAAGCGTGAGCATAATCAGTACCTAAAACCGGCGTACATCGGTTCGGAAACGGTAGAAGTTGAGGAGCAGCCCAATCATAAACATATTCAGCAGGAGCGAGGACCCACCTTTGGAGAGGAACGGCAGCGGGATTCCCATCACCGGAACCAGCCCGATTGCCATCCCGATGTTGATGGTCATGTGGTAAAAAATCACCGCCGCAATGCCGAAGCAGATGGTGGATTCAAACCGGCTTCGCAAGTGGTTGGCGGTGTCAACGGCAAACCAGATCAGCATCACCAGCAAGCCGATAACCAGCACCCCTCCCAGAAACCCGAACTCCTCGGTCGGCACGCAAAAGATAAAATCGGTCCACTGCTCCGGGATATACCGAAGCTGCGTTTGTGTCCCCTGCAAAAATCCTTTCCCCGACAACCCGCCACCGCCAACCGCAAGCATTGACTGAATAACGTGATACCCCGCCCCCTGCGGGTCCAGCTCCGGATTCAGGAATGTTGCAAGGCGGTTCTGCATGTGGGGGGGAAGGTGGTCGTAGATAATCGGCGTGGAAAGCCCCACCCCCAGCGATAGCCCAAACGCCAGCATCGTTGGCAGCATCCGCCGGCGGAACAGGAGCATCGCCCCAAGCAATGCCGCCAGCCCCACATACAGCGGGATGCTTCCGTAGCCGCTGATGGACCCAAGCAACGCCACCAACCCAATAATTGCCGGGGCCACCAGCGAAAACAGCAGGAATAGATCGGCCCCACCCCAGAACGCAATCGCCATCAGCATCACCATATACACCGTTGCCGATCCGGTATCCTTCCCGGCCATAATCAGCCCAACGGGGACCACCACAATGGCGATCAGGGTTCCCAGGTCGCGCCAGTACGTCAGCGATTTCCCCTCGCGGCTGATGAAGAGTGCCGAGAACATCAGCGTCCCAATCTTCATCAGCTCCGACGGCTGCAAGCTGAACGAGCCGATGATGATCCAGTTCTTCTGGCCGTAGCGTTCGGTCCCAATCACCAACACCGCTATCAGCAGCAACATCCCCAGGGCGTACATCGGGATGCTGCTCATGCGAAGCCAGCGGTCCGGCGCGAACGCCACCGCCACCATCACCACCAACCCAGCCACGGCATACACCAGCTGCGATTGGAAAATTGCCGACGCGCCGGAATCGTACGTGGCACTGTAGATGGAGATCAGCCCAATCCCCACCAGTGCCATCGTCACAAGGAAGGTGCGGAAATCAAAACGGAACGCCCCTGACTCAGTCGTGGGGGAGCTTGCAAGGCGGTTGTCGTACAGGGTAGTGGCCATTAGCGGCGAAGGGCGAGCGGTTTATCGAGAATTTCTTTCAGAATCATGATGCGGCGAACGTCGTCGGGCGTGCGGAATGCTGATTCGTAGGCTCCGGAATCTTCGTCAACGGTTGCGGCTTCCAGAATTTGCGATTTCCCCCCGGGATGGGTGAACCCGTGCGCCGATTGGAACTGCTGGAAACCCGCAGTGTGATATTGCTGCTCGATTGACTCACTGATTGGCTGTACAAACTCGAACGCTTTGGTTTGCGTGTCGTAATCCATCCGTTCGGTGAAATTTTCCATTTGGCTACGGAACTCGAACGGGTCGCTTTTTTGATCGTGCGTTGGCATTGCATCGAACGATTCAAAATCGGTCTCCGGCATATTCACCAGCTCACGGATCTGCTGCCGCTCGGCGGGTTTCGGTTGGACCGCCGGGGCTTTTGGTTGCTCGGCTTCGCTGATCCCTTCCTGAATCCTCCGCTCGGCCTCGGCAATCAATGCTTTCAAGGAGTTCGGGACGATTCCTTCAGTTTCGGAACTGCGGGCTGCGGTTTCTTGAAGTTTCTGCACAACCTGGCGGCCAGCGGCTTGGCGTTTCTGGCGCGCTTCCTCCATCAGTTCTTTCCGCTTGGCTTGCTTCTCGGCCTTTTTCTTCTTGTCGCCAAACAGCGAGCTGAACAGCCAAATGGCCACGCCAAGAATGATCCAGAAATTGTCTTGTAGAAAATCCATCACATCTCTCCGTGCTGCTGTTGTTGGCGCAACCCGCGTGTTTCGCGGGCCAAGCCGGGGATGCCGATTGCCGGGCGCGACTGCCGGAAGCAATCGCTGCGGTTCCGCGCCCGGGGGAACAAGTGCTGGCAAATTTACTTGCACGCATGGCGGTTGGCAAGCGGGCAACGGGGCAATGAACGGAATCGCCCTGTGGAATCGTGTGAATTTCTATGCGAACCGGCGCGATAATCGGGGAGCCGTGGCGGAAATACGCACTGGCCGAGCTATCTTCGGCGCAGCAAATGGACCTTGTTTCGGTTGGCATCATCGTTTTTGTTGGCATCATTCATCCATGATCGTGGCCACACTCATGCAACTTTTGTATGTGCTTCGCTGCGCCGTGCTGGCGGCGGGCGTGCTGTCGGTGGGATTTTGCTCAGGGCTTGCTGTGGCCGTTTCGCAAACGGCGGTCCCGCTTGCTCCGCAGCCAGCGGGGGGTGATCTGGGGCTTGCAATGCCACCGTTTCCGGGCGATGTCCTAACGCCAACCACCCGCCGCAACACGCCAAATCTGAAAATCGCGCTGAAGGCCGGCTTGAACCGCTCGGCATACTCCAACGATGTCTATCTGGACAACGTGCCGCTGGATGTTGGGAAGGTTTCGGGCGAGGCTGATATTTACGGAGCCGCCGCCGGGTTCGGCTACCAGGTTGGGTTGGGATTGGAGTTCCCGCTGAACACCGGTTTCTCGTTTGTGGTGTCGGGGGAGTACGTCCGTAGCGGGTTTAGTTCGGCGGGGGCCGTAAGCGAGCCGGCAACAACCAGCCGTGGTGATACGCTCGTGGCGGCTTCGGCTCACGAGTTCGAAGCCACGATTGATTACCTCCGCTGGGGGGGCGCGGCCAAGCTGGATTTCTCCAAATTCTACCTGCTGTTTGGGCTGAATGCCGCCACCACGGTCTCCTCAACATTGGAACGAACCCGCAGCTTCGGCAAAAGCGACCTGCTGTACCCAGGGACCAACCGGAGCACGATTGAGGAATCCGGCCCGGTTCCCGAGCCTGCGAACGTCCATTATGCTTTGCGGCTTGGGGTGGGGCTAACCTACCCCATCAACGACAACTGGAATTTCCTTCCCGAACTCACTCTTGATTTTGGGATGAATGCCATCAACAAATCCCCAAACTCCGATCTAGGCATCTACGCGGTTTCGGCCACGTTGCAGTATCAGTTGCGGTAGCCGGCGGGTTTGCGGTGGCGGCCCCAACTTCCAATCAATCGCTACGCATTTTTTATGGTGAACATTGCCTTTTCTGCTTCGGCGCGGATCCCATTGCTGGCGTTGCTGCTATCGGTGGCGTGGCCGGTTGTGCTGGCGGTGGCAATCGCCGGGTGCGGATCGCCAAACGGTGTGATTCGCCCTGCGCTGCTGGACGAAGATGAGGTGAAGCGAACCGGGCTTACGATCCTCCCCTGGAACGAGCTGAACACCCCGTCCGATGAGTTCGGCGCAGCCATTCCGTTGGATACCACCGTCGTCTATTTCACCAGCAACCGAACCGGCGCGTTGGGGAAGCACAGCCTGTTTGTGTCGCGGCAAGTCCGCGGCGTGTGGATGCCCCCCGAACCTGCACCGCAGGTCAATAATCAGCAGAGCAATGGAATGCCTTCGGTGATGCCTTCCGGGCAACAACTCTACTTTGCCGGGTGCGATTACGGGCTTGGTGATTGCGACCTGTACAGTGTTGATGCCGGCGTGCGCGGAAACATTCCCGCCGACCTTGTTCCCTGGATGATCCCCACCAATCTTGGGCTTCCGGTCAACAGCCCCTACTGGGATTCGCAGCCTTGCATCAGCGGTGATGGAAGCGTGCTGTGGTTTTCCAGCGACCGCCCGGGCGGGAACGGCGGGCGGGACCTTTGGTTCTGCCGCCGCACCCACGATGGAACGTGGGGCCAGCCAATCAATGCTGGTGAGCAGATCAACACGGCGTTCGATGAGGTCTCCCCCTGGATTTCCCCCGATCACCAGACCGTGATGTTTGCTTCCAACGGCCACCCCGGGCTTGGCGGGTTCGACCTGTTCACCGCCACCTTTGCCGACGACACCGCCGACGTTCGGAACATCGGCGCACCGGTCAACAGCAAGGCCGATGAAATCTCCTTCACCCTTTCCAGCAATGGCCGCATCGCAACGTTCGCCTCGAACCGGTCCAACGGAACAGGCGGGTACGACCTCTATCGGGTTTCCCCCGTTCCCTTCCCGATTGACCCGATCACCGTGGTGACGGGGCGCATCACCACCACTGCCGGGCAACCACTGTTTGGCAGCGTTGAAGTGGTGGACCTGGCCACCAGCGATGTTATCGGAACCACCATCACCAACCCGGAAACGGGGGAGTACACCGTGGTGCTTCCGCGCGGGCGGCGATACGCGCTTACGGGGCTGTCGCGCAATCACCTGTTCTACTCGCAGGAGGTGAACGTCCCGTACGACCTTGAAGCCACCCAGCATCTCCACATGGACTTCCAACTTCAGCCGCTGAATGGCTCCACCCGGTTGTTGGTGTTTTTTGATTTTGGGCAATCGTTGCTGAAACGTGAGTCCATTGCCGATTTGGACCGGGTGGTGCGGTTGCTGCGGGAGAATCCTGGGTTCACCATCCAGATTGGCGGGCATACCGATAACGTGGGGGACCCGGCGTCCAATGCCGAGCTGTCGCAGCAGCGTGCGGCGGCGGTGAAATCCTACCTTGTGGGGAACCGCGTCGTTGCCGACCGGATTACCTCCGCCGGGTATGGCGAGACCCGCCCCATCGCCACCAACGGAACCGAGGATGGACGCGCAAAAAATCGCCGTGTGGAGATGCAAGTGGTGGTGGGTGAGGGGGGAAGAAGGTGAAAAAGTTGAGATTCCGATGAAGCAAGGTATCGTTCAAGGGAGGGTTCAACGGAGCGTTCAACAAGCGCTTGTTCCGATTCTGCTGCTTTGCGGCATTGCAGGCTTGGCGGTTGCGCAACCCGTTGCTCCGCAATCGGTGGCGGCGGGGATTGCGGCGGTTGCCCAGCGTATCCGCCACGCAATCCCGATGCCAGGACTTTCCGTTGCTGCGGTGGCCAACGGCAGCATCATTTTTTCGGAAGGATTCGGCACGTTGGATGCCCAGGGAACCACCCCAGCAACGGGCGATTCCCGCTACCGCCTTGCATCGGTCTCCAAAGCCTTGACGGCGGTTGCGGTGATGCGGCTGGTGGAGCAAGGGAGGGTCGCGCTTGATTCGCCAATCCAGCAGTATTGCCCCGAGTATCCATTCCGGCGGTACGTCGTCACGGTGCGCCACCTGCTGGCGCATTGCTCCGGAATCCGCCATTACGCCGATCTTGCCGAAAACTACAATCGCCGCTATTTCCCCTCCATTGCCGAATCGGTGGGGATTGTCGCGAACGACTCGCTGCTCTTCCTGCCGGGAACGCAATTCCACTACAGCACCTACGCCTTCAACCTGCTTGGCCGGTTGGTGGAACGCGTGTGCGGCCAGCCATTTCAGCAAGCAATCCAAACGCTGGTGCTGGCCCCGGCGGGGATGCCACGCAGCGGGTCAATCGGCCAGCTACGGCGGTTAGGGGCCGAGCAGATTGCCGACGGATACACCCGCACCCTTGCCGGCGAAATCCTCCCCTCAAAACCGCTAAACCTCAGCGACCGCCTGCCAGGCGCGGGGCTGGTTTCCACCGCGAACGATCTTGCACAGTTTGCGCTGGCCCTGCTGCAACATCGGCTGCTTGCCGACACCACGTTGCGGCAGATGTGGGCAAACGCAACGTTTGGCGGCGTGGCAATGCCGTGCGGATTGGGCTGGTTTGTTGCCCAATCATCGCTTGGCCGGCTGGCCATGCACGATGGCGCGCAATCGGGCTGCCGCGCACTGCTGATGATTCTTCCCGAACGCCATATCGCCGTTGCAATCCTTGCCAACATGGAAGGGGATGACCTTACCGAAGCAATGCAGCAAGGGGGGATGGAGATATTGGGAATCCTGGCCAATGCCCAAAACCCTGCGCCCACACGGTAATCCGCTGGCACAATAGTCCAATGGCCGAACGTCACATCCTGGCAAATTTCCTGCTGCATCCTACGCAACGATGCGCCGTAGCCGCCGGCAATCGTATCTTCAACCAATCATCAACCCTTGTTTAGGATAAGAGGAGCAAAAGGTGATGCCATGAAACAGTTCCCCGTGGTGCTGTTGTTGCTGCTGCTGACGGTTGCCGGCCTTGCTGGCATTGGCGTTCCAGCGGTTGCCCAGCAAAAGATTGTTGTTGTTGAGATTACCGGCGAGGTGGATTTGGGGCTTCCCCCGTACGTCCGCCGCGTCATCAGCGATGCCACCGAGCAGAAAGCCACGGCAATCGTCTTCCATATCAACACCTTCGGCGGGCGGGTGGATGCCGCCACGGAAGTGAAAGATGCCATCCTGAACTCCACCATCCCCACGGTTGCGTTCATTGATAAACGGGCCATCTCTGCCGGCGCGCTGATTGCCCTCTCCTGCCAAAAAATCGTGATGACCCCGGGGGGCGCAATCGGCGCGGCAACGCCGGTCTATCAATCGGGGGAGAAGGCTTCGGAGAAGGTGGTGAGTTATATGCGGGGCGAGATGCGCGCCACCGCCGAACGCCACAAACGGAACCCCGACATCGCCGCCGCAATGGTGGATGAAAATTTCGCGCTCCCCGATTCCTCCCTGAAAAAAGCTGGGCAGCTGCTGACCCTTACCACCCAGGAAGCCCAAAGCGTTGGATACTGCGACCTTGAAGCGGAGCATCTAGATTCCGCGCTTGCCAGCTTGGGCTATGCCAATGTTGAGTACCAACGCCCGCAGCAAACGTGGAGCGAGCAGTTGGTGAAATTCCTGACCAATCCCGTTGTTAGCTCGCTGCTGATTATGATCGGCCTTGCGGGGATTTTTTACGGCGTGAAGACGGGGCATTTGGGAACCGTTACCGGTGTGGGAATCGCCGCAATCGCGCTTTTCTTTGGGGCGCAATATCTGGTGGACCTTGCCAGCGCAATCGAGGTGCTGATGTTCGTTGCCGGGGTGGTGCTTTTGGCCGTGGAGATATTCATCATTCCTGGCTTTGGGGTGACGGGGATCATGGGAATTTTGTTGATGATCGGCAGCTTGTTCCTGGCCCTGATCGGCCGGTTCGATCTTGTCTCCTACGACTCGCTCACCGTCCCACTCTACACGTTGGCGGCATCGCTGGTGGGGCTTGGGGTTCTTGTTGGATTGATGATAAAATATCTTCCGCAGTCCAGCGCGTTCAACAAGTTTGTGCTGCAAACCACCCAGCGGTCCGACGAAGGCTACGTTAGCGGGCCGGATTACTCCGCGCTGCTTGGCGCAACCGGCCAGGCCATGACCACGCTTCGCCCCGCCGGGACCGCACTGTTCAACAGCAGCCGGTTCGATGTCATCACCGAAGGGGATTACATCAGCGCTGGCGAACCGGTGGCGGTGGTGAAAGTGGAGGGCCGGAAGATCATCGTCCGGCGCACAACGGCGGGAACGGCATAGCCCCACATGGCCGTTCCCCAATTCGCAGCCGCGCCAGTTCCCGGCTGAGTAAACTCCCAACTGAGATCAATGCCCAGTAACTCCATTTGTTCCCACGCAGTTCGGCTTGCTGGCCTCCGGCAAGCCTTTCTTTCGTTGGTGAAATCGCTTGGCCTGCTTCTCCTGCTTGCCACGGCTCTGCTTCCGCCCGGGGCGGCTGCGCAGCCGGACACGGCGGCGGCACCCCGCCACCGCGACACGCTTCGCCCATTTATCCTGCGCCATGTGGTGATTGATCGCCACACCGTGTTCGACACCAGCGGGCGGGACCTTCCGCTGGTGGCCGGCTTGCTGAATTCACTCCACATCGTCACGAAGGAGCCAGTGGTCCGCTACGAGGTCTATCTGAACCCTGGCGACACGGTGACGCAGAAAAAAATAGATGAGATCGAGCGGAACCTTCGCGCTATCGGCATCTTCCAGAACGTTGCCCTGCAATGCCTTCTTGCCGATTCCGCCACCCCGCCAAAAGGGCTTCCTCGTGGCGATCTTTCCATCACCACTCGCGACGGTTGGTCCACGCAGCTTGGGTTTAGCGCCAGCACCGGCGGCAATGCCGAACAGTACTCACTCTCCCTGCGTGAGGTGAACCTGCTGGGTTGGTCCTATCAGGCCAGCGTCGGCGGCGATTACTCCACGGTGAACGACCGCGGCTGGGGAATCAACGGCTCCCTTTCCGATCCCAATATCTTCGGAAGCCATATCCAAGCCAGCGGGGTCTTCAGCCTTTCCAAACTTGAAAACGTAGGGGTGCTTTCGGTTGGCCGCCCGTACTTCTCCGATTACAGCCCGTGGGGATTCGGGACCGCCCTTTCCTACCTTGACGGCATTGATTACCTGTACACCCACTCCCAACCTGTTCGCGCAATCGGTGTTCCGCTCCGCACGGTGGATGCTGGCGGGTGGTATGGCGGCTCGCGCGGGGGCGATCGGGACCTGTTCCGCTGGGCCGTCGCCCTTTCCTACGACCACACCACCCGCGACTCCCTTCAAGATGTCCGCCCTGCGTTCGAGAATAGCGTGGGGGCGTTCGCGGGGATCGCCTCGCTGCGCCGCCAGTTCGTCCGGATGAACAACGTGCAATATCACGGCGAGGTGCTTGCTCCGGTTGGGGCAATGGGGGGGGCGTACATCGGCAAAATTTCCCCGCACAACGGGGGGCTGGATAACGTCCTGTATGTTGGTGGCGAGGTCCGGCAGGCGGGCGGGAACCAGGACCTGTACGGCTTTGCAGCGTTCCAGGCCGGGACCGGATTTGTGCAGAAGGAGACGCGGTTCACCTTGCAGCGCGTGGTGGCCAGCGGGGTTTGGCGGGTTGGCCCCGGGGCGTTCAGCGGGCGGTTCCAGCAGCAAACCGTCTGGCGGTGGAATCGCTACATCGAGACGGAGTTGGACAACCGCAGCGGGCTTCGGGGCTATCAGGTGTACGGGTTGGTGGGGGATAACCGGATGCTGCTGAACCTTGAGTACAACGCCCTTCCCGATTGGAAATTCCTGTTCTTCAAGATCGGCGCGGCGGCGTTTTTTGACGTTGGCGGCGTGTGGAATCAATCGGAAAAACTTTCCGAAACCCGGTTCCATTCCAGCGCCGGGCTGGGCGTTCGGATCACCAACTTACGGGTGGCACTGGGGCGCGGGGTGATTCGGATTGACTTCCCCTACAACTTCGACCAAAAGAAGTTCACCCAAGTGGTCTTCAGCACCGAAACGCCGTTCGATGCTTTCGGCACGCTCGAGACTCCCGCGCCGGGGCCGTTCCTTCCGTAAGGCTCGGGGTTGCGTGCGGCGGCTCCAATGTTGAACCTCCGTTTCCCGCTTCTGCTCTTTACCCTTTGCATCTTCCCAACTGCTTGCCGTGGCCGTACTTTTATGGCTCCTTTTTCTACCATGGCGGGCTTCCCCGCTGCATACGCAACCGGAACAACACCAACAATCATGTACGAAGAATTTTCATCAGCATTGGCCGAGCAACGGGAACGGATCACCCTGCTCCGGAGGTATCTTTGACCTTGACCGAAAAGAACGGGAGATAGCCGAGCTTCAGGCACGAACCGAGCAGCCAGATTTCTGGAACGATAACATCGCCGCGCAAAAAATCATGCGGGAAATCAGCACCCGCAAGGAGTGGGCCGACGCTTGGAACGCCGCCAACCAACGCGCCGGCGACATCGAAGCACTGATTGAGCTGGGCCAGGAAGCGGGCGATGACTCCCTGGATGCTGAACTCCGCCGCGAGTCCGACGCGCTTGCTGCGGACATTGCCGACCTAGAGTTCCGCAATATGCTCTCGGACCCCGACGACGTTCGCGATGCAATCCTGAAGGTTCAGGCCGGGGCCGGCGGAACCGAAGCCCAAGATTGGGCGCAGATGCTGCTGCGGATGTACATGCGCTGGGCCGAACGCAAAGGCTACAAGATTGCTTTGCTGGATGAGTTGGAGGGGGAGACCGCCGGCATCAAATCCGCCTCGATTGAAATCAGCGGGGCCTACTCCTTCGGCAGGTTGAAATCGGAGAATGGCGTGCACCGCCTTGTTCGCATCTCGCCGTTCGATTCCAACGCCCGCCGCCACACCTCGTTTGCCAGCGTCTTTGTCTATCCCGTGGTGGATGAAGATGTCCCGATTGAAATCAACCCCGCCGATGTTGAGTTGGAGACCTTCCGCTCCGGCGGAAAAGGGGGCCAAAACGTCAACAAAGTGGAGACGGCGGTCCGGCTGCGCTACCGCTACGTTAGCCCGCGCGGGGCCGAGCATCTGCTGATTGTTAGCTGCCAGGAAGAACGCTCGCAACTGCAAAACCGCGAACGTGCCATGAAGATGCTGAAGTCCGAGGTGTACGAAATTCTTCGGCGCGAGGAGGAGGAGAAGAAGGCGGCGATTGAAGGCTCGAAAAAACGGATCGAATGGGGAAGCCAGGTTCGCAACTACGTCTTCCAGCCCTACACCCTTGTGAAGGACCTGCGCACCAGCACCGAAACGTTCGACGTCCAGGCGGTGATGGATGGGGAGATTGATCCGTTCATCAAAGCCTTCCTGATGGAGTACTCCGGCAACAGCACGCCCGAAGACACGATTCTGTAGCCCCAGATTCTTTAACCAGAAACAAAGGATATTCCCGTGAAAAAAATCCAGCTTCTGCAGCTTGCCCACGCACGTTCCGGCGACAAAGGGGACGCGGGGAATGTTGGCGTTATCGCTCGGCGGGCCGAGTGGTATCCAATCATCGCCCAAGCACTCACCGCCGAACGGGTGAAAGAACACTTCGCCGGCATTTGCCATGGCCCGGTGGAACGGTTCGAGCTTCCAAACTTGTGGGCGCTAAACTTCCTGCTTCATAACACCCTTGGAGGCGGCGGCACGGTCTCGCTGAAATTGGATGCCCAGGGCAAAACCCTTTCCTCGGCACTGCTGAGAATGGAGATAGAGGTGCCGGACGACTTCCAGGCCTGAGGCACTTGCCGGAACTGCTTGGAAGAAAGGATCAAAAGGGAATCAACACACACCAAAAAAATTAACCAGACTGCAACCATGCTGTACGCCGATCTTGCCGCGCTCCGTGCCGAGGCTTTGGAGTTTTTCGTTGCGGAGAACGTCCTGACGTTCGGCGACTTCACGCTGAAAAGCGGGCGGAAGTCGCCATACTTTTTCAACACCGGCTCCCTTTGCTCGGGTCGCCAGCTTGCCACAATGGGGAAGCTGTACGCGGGGACGATTGAGCAGATTGCGGAGTTCGCCGATGCCCCGGTTGTGTTCGGCTCGGCATACAAAGGGATTCCGATTGCGGTGGCCACTGCAATGGCACTTGCCGGCGATGGCGACGAAGAACGCCGCGCCGTGAGCGACCGGAAGGAGGCCAAAACCCACGGCGACGTAAGCGGGTTCCTGGGCGTGATCCGCGCCGGCGACACGGCGGTGATTGTGGACGACGTTATCACCACCGGCGGAACCAAACTGGAGGCGATCGAAAAGCTGCGGGCTGCGGGCTGCACGCCGCTTGGCTTCGTGATTGCCTTTGACCGCTGCGAGCCGATTGACGACACCGGACGCACCGCCCGCGAAGCGTTCCAGCAACAGACAGGGCTTCCGGTCTATCCCATCCTTTCGGTCCATGACATCATTGAAACCCGGCCCGAGCTGGGGGAGCGGCTGCGCCAGCATCTGGACACCTTTGCAACGGGGATTGCCTAAGGCATGGCCGCCACCCGCCACCAACCGATGATGCTTCGCCACGCTGTTTTCCTGCTGTGGCTTCTGCCGCTGATCCTTGTGGGATGCCGCGAAGAGCCTTCCCACAACAGCGCGAAACCGGACACCGCACGGCTGATAAAAAACCTTCCTTCCGGACGGTTTCAGTTGCCAACAATCCACACCCCGGCCCCCGATTTCTGGATCACTCTTCCCCCGGGCTACCAGGTGAAATTTGTTGGGCGGATGCCGTCCGATGAGTTCTACATTTTCCGCAGCGACGACCCCACGTTGACCGACTCCACTGCCGTCAGCCCCGGGTTCCTGCGGATTTACATGGGGACGATTGCGCAGTCGGGGGTGGACCGCAACACGCAGTTTACCGAAGCATCGGCGCAGCTGATGGGCTACCGAACACGCTGGCGCGAATGGAAAGAACCGGCCCAAGCCGGCAAGGCGTTCTACGCTGCCGAGATTGCCGCCAGCGACTTCTTCCAAACAACCTTTCCCAATCTGAAAAAAGCCCCGCTGTTCCTGCATATCTATGCTGCGGGGACCGACACCGCGCACGTTGCCGCGCTGATGGCCGCTGCCGCAACGCTGACAACAACACCATGACCGCTTCTTCTGGGTTCACCATGATCCTTTCTCGCCAAGTATTTCTGCTGCTGCCGTTGGCGTTGCTTCTTGCTGGTTGCCAGCCAACCAGCGACCGTGCGGCGGCGTTGAAAGGGGTTCGGCTTGTCCCGTTCACCATGGAGTTCAGCCGCACCAAGGCCCCCAATCTTTCAATCCAAGTTCCATTTGGGTTCATGGTGGAGTCGGTTTCCGAGGCGAAGCATGATATGTTTTACGTGGTCAACCCCAACGACAGCGGGAACCCGCAGCGTGGCATGGCGGTGATTCAGCTTCGGCCCGCGCCCAACCCCATCATCCCCGATTCCAGCGCGACCGGCACAAGCAAAGGGATTCTGCTTGGGGAAGGAATTGATTGGAACGAAGCAACCCTGGACGACGAGTCGCCGCGGGTGCTGCAGCGCGAGGTGATCCTTGATGAGCCATTCCCAACCCCCCAGCCGATGAAGCTGCAAGCCTTTGTTGTTGGGATGGACAGCGCGTTGGTTGAGCAATTGGTCGCCTGCGTGGAAACCCTTTCGCGAGATACTTCCGGTGCGCGGCGGTAAGCGGATATTCGCCATTGCGGTGCTGCTTCTTTGCTGCGGTGCGGCCGCGCGGGTGCAAGCGCAAACGGAATCGCAACCAGAAACGCAAGCCCCCGCTGCCAATCCCGACTCGGCGGCATACGAGGAATGGTTGGCGGGGATCAATCGGCGGAAGCCGGTGGTGGCAAATGCGCGGCTGGTGCTGGCCGAAAGCGCAAAGCGTGGCCAGTGGGAAGCCGTCCAGAAACTGCGGGCGTTCATGGACCACCGCCAAAACGGAGGCCCGTGGCTGAACGGCCCGGAGCAACTGCTGCTGCTTGCGTTGCTTGCCGACACCGCCACGCTGCTGGACCCTGTTGCGTTGGACCCGATGCTGGCCGAAACGTGGACCATCCCGGGCGCGCTGCAACCCGATGGAGTTCGCGAGCGGCTGCGGGAGGTTTTGCGGGCCGGCGCGGAAGCCGCCAGCGACCGATTTGATGCCAATCGCCCAACGGAGGAGGAGCGGCGATTCTTCAACCTGCTGCTGAACCACCTGACGGTCCGCGGCTACCGGGCGCAGGAATCGCTGAACGCGCTGGTGGGCCAGTTCGCTGCGGAGTATCCGCGAAGCCGGTTTCTGCCGTTGGCGCGGGCGTATATTCGGCGGGAGTATTCGGAGCAAGTGGGCGGCTTGGGGATTGGGGCAAGCTATGGCGGCGGTGCGGCCGTTGGCACGCTGGGCGATCGCTTCGGAAAAGTGGATGGCTTGGCGGTGGAGTTGGAGGGCTATCTCTACCGGGCCACACTCTCCGGCACGGTTCAGTTCCTCTCGATTTCGGTCCCCAATCCATTCACCGTTGGCCAGGACCATTGGCCCGCCGGCGATGCCAGCATGACCAATGCCACGCTGAGTTTGGGGTATGAGTTCCGGCAAGGGAGGCTTGCCGTGACACCGATGATTGGGCTGGCCGCAACATCGGTCCAATTGGGGGATGCAATCGGCCAGCAGCCAACATCCACCGGCTGGGGACTGGGATTCGATCTTTCCGGCGTTGCCGATTACCGCATCCCGTTCGACGAAGGTCCCCACATCAACCTCCGGGGGCGTGTGGGATACTCCAACGGCGTGCTGGCCGGGTACGACCCCGCGTTTGCTGGCGGCATTCTGTACCTTCGCCTCGGTTTCGGGTTGGTCTATCGCCCCTACGTGGGAAGGGCGGCAAGGGGAAGGGAGGATTAAGAAACGATGGAACGATTCCCCAGCCGCTGCTGCGTGGAATCGTTCCAGAATCTTTGCGGGGAGCGGCCTCCGGATCGTGAACTCGTTCGTGAACTCGTTCGTGATCTCCATGTTCGTGAACTCTATTTTCGCTGCAACTGTGGACATTGTACTGACCTTACTTATCGGCGCAATCATCGGCTTCTCGGCGGGGATGTTCGGCATTGGTGGGGCGTTGCTTTCCACCCCGTTGCTGCGGTTGCTGGTTGGGCTTCCGGCGGTGTTGGCGGTTGCCACCCCGTTGCCGGCGGCGGTTCCGGCGGCCATTACCGGATCAATCGTCTATGCCCGGCAGAAGATGGTGCGGTTCGATATCGCCTGGCGAACGTTGCTGATGGCGTTCCCGCTAACGGTGGTTGGTGCGCTGCTGACGGGCCAGACCCCCGACGTGGTGTTGATGATTCTGACGGGGCTTGTGCTGATCTGGTCGGCATGGAGTTTTATCGAGCGGGGGTGGAAAATCGGCGCACGCGGCAAGCAGCAACCCCATCCAACCGGCGACCCGAATCGCTCCAGCGGGGTGATGTATGGAGCCGGCGCGCTCTCCGGATTCCTTTCCGGCTTCCTTGCCATTGGCGGCGGGATTGTGCTGGGGCCGGCATTTATGAACGTGGCAAAGCTGCCAACCAAAACCGCGCTGGCAACCTCACTCTTCTGCGTTGCTTGCCTTTCGGTCCCGAACACGGTGGCGCATGGGCTTGAGGGGAACATCCATTGGCCAACGGCGCTGTTGCTGTGCTGCACCTCGATCCCAAGCAGTATGCTGGGTGCACGGCTTGCCACCCGGCTTCACAGTGCCACGCTGGAACGGATTTACGGAGCCTTGATGATGGCGTTCGCCGTTGGGTTCACGGTGTGGGCCATGGCGAACGGCTAACCGCTGAACAACAACGGCTTGCAACAGCCAAGTCGCAAAAAACAAGCACACACACACAACCGAGCATCCTTCCCGACTATGCTTTGCTTAAAAGTCCCGTCGCAGCCGTCATGGATTATGGCTGCCGAATCGAACCTTGAGAAGGTTCTGATTGACCACGCACACTGCGAAAAAAAAGCCGCCGTCAACGCCATGTCGCTGGTAAGCCGCTATCCAGAAAAGGATACGTTGGTGAAGGCGATGATTGAGCTTTGCCAGGAGGAGATGGAGCATTTCGGCATGGTCTATGAGTATCTGCGGAACCGTGGCTTCACCTTGCAGCGGGACCCGGGCGACCCGTACGCCCAGGCACTTCACAAGGAGATTCGCCCCAACGAGCCGGAGCGGCTGATGGATCAGCTTCTGGTGGCGGCAATCATCGAGGCGCGTTCTTGCGAGCGGTTCTCCATCCTTAGCAAACACGTCCCCGATGCCGAGCTGCAGGAGTTCTACCGGTCGTTGCTTGCCAGCGAGGCGGGCCACTACCGGACCTTCTACGACATCGCGTGCCAGTACTTCCCCGAACGTGAAGTCCGCCAGCGGCTGGACGCGCTAACCGAGCGCGAATCGCAGATTGTGCTGGCGCTGGAATCGCAACCAACAATGCACGGATAAACGGAAGGAACCCACGGCAATGAGCACCGAAGTTGAAGCCCAGCCCGGCACGCTGCGGGTGGTGTTTATGGGAACGCCCGAGTTCGCGGTCCCCTCGTTGGAAATAATTCTGGAGCAGGGCCACACCGTCCCGCTGGTGGTGACAACCCCGGACCGCCCCAAAGGCCGCGGGCTGAAGCTAACGCCATCGGCAGTGAAGGAAGCGGCATTGCGCCACGGGCTTCCCGTGCTAACGCCGGAGCGATTGAAGGACCCTGCGGTTGCCGATGCCATTCGCCAAACCCGGCCCGACGTTATCTGCGTGGTGGCGTTCCGGATTTTGCCGGAATCAATCTTCACGATCCCCCGGCTTGGGAGCTTCAATCTGCACGGGTCCTTGCTCCCAAAATACCGCGGGGCCGCGCCGATTAACTGGGCCATTATCAACGGCGAGGCAGAGACCGGGGTGACGACGTTCTTCCTGCAGCAGAAGGTGGACACCGGCAACGTCATCCTTCGCCGCACCATCCCAATCACCCCCCAGATGACCGCCGGCCAGTTGCACGATGTGATGATGGGCGTGGGGGCAATCGCCGTGGCCGATACGCTTCGGATGATTGAGCAGGGCGCGGCCAACCCGCTTCCGCAAAACGATGACGAGGCAACCCCCGCGCCAAAAATCTTCCGCGACGATTGCCACGTTGATTGGAACCGCCCAGCCGAAGCAGTTCATAATTTTATCCGTGGGCTTTCGCCGCATCCGGGGGCGTTCACGGTCCACAATGGCCGCACGCTGAAGCTGTTCCAAACCCAGATCACCGATCGCTCCGATATTCCGGCGGGAATCGTTCGGATTGAACCCAACCAGCTTCTGATCGGGACCGCCACCGCTGCCCTTTCGGTGGTCCAGTTGCAGCAAGAAGGGAAGCGGGCAATGGGGGTTCAGGAATTTCTGCGAGGCTATCAGCAAGGGGCGTAATCCAGAAACGGCGGAGGGCTTCCGCCAGCTTGGCCCGGCCGCCAGTGCCAACGCGCAATCACAGTTTCCATTCACCAATTCCCAACCAGTAATCATGTCCAAACAACGTACCCGATTTGTCTGCCAAAGCTGCGGCGCGATTGCTTCGCGGTGGGTTGGTAAATGCCCCTCGTGCGGGAACTGGGAAACCTACGTGGAGGAAGTGGAGGCCCCGGCGGCTCCTTCCGGCGCGCGGGGACCACGTTCGGCCACCACACGGGCCGAGGTGGTGACGCTGGACCAGGTCTCGGTGCAGCAGGAGCCGCGCATCCTGACCGGCATTGGCGAGTTTGACCGGGTGTTGGGTGGGGGAATTATGGCCGGCTCCATCATCCTTGTTGGCGGCGACCCTGGCGTTGGGAAATCAACATTGATGGCGCAGATGTGTGCCGGGCTGAAGGGGCGGACCATCCTGTACATCACCGGGGAGGAATCGCTGCGCCAGATTAAAATGCGTGCGGACCGGCTGGGGGTGAACAACCCGGGCGTTAGCCTGATGACCGAGACGAACCTTGCGCTGATTGTTGGGACCATCCGCGACCTTGCCCCCGACGTTGCCATTGTTGACTCCATCCAAACCACGTATCACCCCGAGATTGAGTCGGCCCCGGGGTCGGTTGCGCAAGTTCGCGAGTGCACCGCCGCGCTGATGCAGCTTGCCAAAACCACGGGGACCTCCATCTTCGTTGTTGGCCACGTCACGAAGGAAGGGACGATTGCCGGGCCAAAAGTTCTGGAGCACATGGTGGATACGGTGCTGCAGTTCGAGGGGGAGCGGACCCACTTGTACCGAATCTTGCGGACCACAAAAAACCGCTACGGGTCCACCAACGAGATTGGGGTGTTCGAGATGGGGGAGCAGGGGTTGGTGGAGGTGGCCAATCCAAGCTCCGTGTTTTTATCGGAGCGGAGCTACGGGGCAAGCGGGTCGGTGATTACTGCCACGCTGGAGGGGTCGCGGCCAATTCTTGTGGAGGCGCAGGCGTTGGTCACGCCAACCAGTTACGGCGTGCCGCAGCGTTCGGCAACGGGGTTCGACTACAAGCGTTTGCAGATGCTGCTGGCGGTGCTGGAGAAACGGCTTGGGTTGGGGCTTGGGCAGTATGATGTTTTTGTCAACATCGCCGGCGGGGTGCGGGTGGATGACCCCGCGGTGGACCTTGCTGTGGCCGCCGCAATCGTCTCCAGCTTCCGCGATGTTCCCGCCGAAAGCGAGGCCGTGGTGATTGGCGAGATTGGGCTGGGGGGGGAAATCCGCACCGTGGCCCAAGCGGACCAGCGCATTGCCGAAGCCGCGAAATTGGGATTCAAAACCGTGGTGCTTCCCCAGGCAAACGCCCGCAAATCCACCCCCCGCGACGGTGTTGAGCTTCGCCCGGTTGCGGCGGTCGCTTTTGGGATTGATGCGGTGGTCTAAGCCGGCCCGCCAGCAATGCTCAAAAAAAATGTTTTTGGAGGAGCGCGAAACCGGTGTTTTTTACTCTATCTTTGCAGGTGTTCAAAAGAACACGTTGGGTGATCCACTCACAACTTTCACAAACACCTTTTCGCTTATGAGCATCCAGATTCGCGCATTGGTTCCAATGGTCCACGTGGCCGATGTTGAACGTTCGATTGAGTTCTACAAACAGGTGGGATTTCAGGTGGGGAACACCCACACCGCGCCCGGATACAACCGGTTGACATGGGCATGGCTGGGGAACGGCGCGTGCGACCTGATGGTGACGCAAGCCGACGGCCCGGTGGATGCGGGCCAACAAGCCGTGCTCTTCTATCTCTACTGCGACGACGTTGCTGCCACACGGAACCAGATGATGGAACGCGGCATTGCGTGCGGCCAAATCAGCAAACCGTTCTACGCCCCCAACGGCGAGTTCCGCATTGCCGATCCCGATGGATATGTGCTGATGGTGATGCACACGTGAGGGGGGGGTGAGTAAGGTCGGGGAGTGTGCGATCTGCTTGCGGCTCCCCGTTCGCACTTCCTCATCGTTCTACCTTCCAAACACCGTTGCCACCCACTCGTTCTCGCGGGCTTCATCAATCGGGCGCAGGCCGTGGCTGGCGGCTTCGTCAAGCAGGCTTTGGTAATCCTCGATCAGCACGCCGGAGGTAAGAAGCTGCGCGCCGCTGGCCGCCATTCGTTGCACGATTCCCGGGAGCATTTGCATGATGATGTTGCGATGGAGGTTGGCAAGAACAACGTCGAACTCACCTTCGGCAACGTCATCCAGCTCGCACTGCCGAACGTCAATGCGGTCCGCAACGCCGTTCAGCTCAACATTCTCAAGGGTGTTGGCCACCGCCCACTCGTTGTTGTCGAACGCCAGGGTTCGCGCCGCGCCGCGAAGCGCCGCCACAATCGCCAGCACCCCGGTTCCCGTGCCGATATCCAACACGCGCTTCCCCGCTGGGTCCAGCTGCATCAGCAGTTGGGAGATCAACCTGGTGGATTCGTGATGCCCGGTTCCGAACGACATTTTGGGGTCAATCACCACCCGCAGCGTTCCTTCCTCGGCCTCCTCCGGCTGCCAGCTTTGGGTGATTAGCAGCCCGCCGCCAATCCGCACTGGCTGCAGCGATGCCTCGAACTCGGCATTCCAATTTTGCTCCGCCACGCTGGTGATTTCCATCTGGACGTTGGCCCCTTCCGGCAGCCAAGATTGCAGTTGCTGAATGGCCTGGGGCGTTGCCCCTGCTTCGTCGAAGTAGAGGGTGATGCGGGTGTCTTCATCCAGCGTGCCAGTAATCGGCAGCGTGCTGCTGACGGCAAGCAGAAGTTCAAGGGTTTCGCGGTTGGCGTAGCAGGTTAGTGCGTCGTAGTGCTTCATCGTGGGAAAATAGTGTGGTTGCGGCAACTGCGGCAAGCGTTGCGGCAATCGTGGTTTATGCAAGGCTGCTTTCGCCCATGCTGGCATCGGGGCGTTTGCGGACAAGCGTGCGGAACCGGAGGGAATGGAGGACCGCCGCAATGCTTAGCCCAATCGTCAGGCCCCACCACAGGCCGTAGCCGCCCATCTCGAGAACGAAGCAGAAGAGAAGGCCGGTTGGAAGCCCAAGAAGCCAGTAGGCCACAAGGTTTGTGACCATTGGGACGGTGGTATCCTTCATCCCCCGCAGCGCGCCCATTGCGGTAACTTGCAATCCATCGGAAAGCTGGAACGCTCCGGCAATCGCCAGCAGCCCGCCGGCGTACTCCACCACGGCCTGGTCGGTGGTGTACAGCATCACAATCTGCCCGGAAAAGATCACAAAGATCAACCCGGTAAGGCACATGAACGCTCCGCCAATTCCCACGCCAACCCAGCCGGCCAGCGCGGCGGCGTTGGGGTCGCGGCGGCCCATGGCGTTGCCCACTCGGGTGGTGGTTGCGGTGGCAACGCCCAACGGTGTCATAAACGTAAACGCCGCAACGCTAATGGCGATTTGGTGCGAGGCCACCGCCACGGTGCTAATCATCCCCATCACAATGGAGGTTAGCCCAAACACCCCTTGCTCCATGCTGTTCCCCATGCCGATTGGGACACCAAGTTTCAGCAGGTTCATAATCCGCCCAACGTTGGGGCGGCGGGCTTTTTTCAGGAAGTGATATTGCCGGAATTCTTCGGTCCGGAGAAGGTAGTAAAGGAGGATTGCAAGCATGATGAAATTCACGGCTGCGGTTGCAATCCCCGCCCCCATCACCCCCAATGGTGGGATACCAAGCCCGCCAAAAATCAGAAGGTATGCCAGCGGGATATTGATTGCTGCGCCGATGAAGGAAAGCGTCATCGTCACACGTGGCTTCCCCAAGCCAACGGTGAAGGCGCGAAGGTTGGCGTAGATTAAGTTGGCAATCATCCCGATGCTTAACGCCCGGATATATTGCTCG
The DNA here is from genome assembly GCA_016710285.1 of Chlorobiota bacterium. Lineage (NCBI taxonomy): Bacteria > Pseudomonadati > Chlorobiota > Chlorobiota bacterium. The sequence goes on from JADJXR010000001.1 coordinate 2,839,214, forward strand.
GCCAGCGCAACCACGGAAGGCTTTTGCTTCAGCATCAACAGGATTGGCCCGGCATTCCACATCGCCACCATCCCCACCACCCACAGCCCGGCAACAATCCAAAACCCTTGCCCGGTTGCTTCGCCGATTTCGTCGTGATTCCCCGCGCCGTGTGCGTGGGCAACGGTTGGGGCAATCGCCGTCAGCGCGCCGTAGGCGAACACCATGAAGAAGTAGTAGAGTGAGTTGGTGATCCCCACCGCGGCCAACGCCTCCTGGCCAAGTTTCCCCACAAGGATCGTGTCGGCAATGCCCATGCTCATGCCGCCGATGTGGTCCAAGATCACCGGCAGCGCCAGCGCAAGCATGGTGCGGATTTCGGTTCGTATGGGATGCGTGGTGGTCATAGTAGCGAACAAGTACGCGCCGGCCACAACTGCGTTACTGCCAAGTTAGGGGGGGCCGATTTCCCTTGCCTTCCGCCTCATGCCCGCTCTCTCTCACTCGGCCCTTGCTATTTCCATCAATTGCTCAACCCGTGTGGGGTCCACCGGCGCGGCAACGTCTGCGTCCCGTTTCAGCCAGCTTCCAACAATCGCTCCGTCGCATTCGGCAAGGATGTCGCGGACGGTTGCGCTGGTTACGCCGCTTCCGGCAAACACCGGGGCGTGGGTGGCGGCGCGTGCACGGCGAAGTTCTTCAATCGCCACCCCGGCTCCGGTGCGGCTTCCGGTGACGATCAGCGCGTCGGCAAGGCCCCGCTCGGCTGCGTCGGCGGCAAGCTCCTCGATGGGAAACGGGACCAGGGGGAGCGCGTGCTTCACGCTTACGTCGGCAAGGACTTTCACGTTGGCCCCAAGCAAGGTCCGGTAGTCCATGGTCTCCCGTGCATTCCCTTCAATGATTCCCTGGTCCGTCACCATCGCGGCGGTGTGGACGTTTACGCGAATCATTGCGCCGCCGCACGCTGCGGCAATTCCCAGGGCGGCCAGCGGATCGTTCCGCAAGGCGTTGACCCCCAACGGAAGCTGGGTCATCCGTTTGATCTCGGCAGCGATCAACGCCATCAGCGCGATGGTGTGCGGCGCAAGCCCCGATTTGCGGAAAGGGATGTCGCCGTAGTTCTCCACCATAATCGCATCTATCCCTCCATCGCGAAGTGCCGTGGCATCGGCCAGCGCGTGGTCAATAACCTGTTGGACCGAGCCGCCAAACCGTGGCGTGCCCGGCATTGGCAGAAGATGGACCATGCCGATAATGGCGCGGTGGCGCAGCGGCGCAAGCAAGCGTTGGTGGTGGTTCATGCGGAGCGTTCAGCGTTGGTTATTGCCCCATCAATCCAGAAATATCTGGCATAAACCCACCGGTGGCTTCTTCCAATTTCTGCGCGGCAGCTTCCTTTGCGGCCAGCGTTGCGCGGTTCACGGCAATGATGATTAAATCTTCCAATGCCTCCTTATCGCTTGGTTGCAGCAGCGATGGATCAAGCACCAGCTTGGTAAGCTCGCCATGCCCGTTTGCGGTGGCGCGGACCGCACCGCCGCCGGCTTCTTCGGTCATCAGCAGCTCGTGAAATTTCGATTGCGCTTCGTCCATCTTCCGCTGGACTTCTTGCATCTGCTGCATTGCTTGCATCAGTTGGTTGGTCATTGCCGTGGTCTCCGTGTGGTTGTTGGTTTGGTTGATATTCTTGTTGCCGATTGCGGCCCCGCGTTGCCGGGCGAATGGTTGCCCGGGGGACGTGCGCAGCGGTTACTTGTTTCGGGATTGCTCAAACAACACGTGGTGCGTTTTCTGCAAGGCTTCGGCGGCGTGATGTTCGGCAACGCCAAGCAGGATGATGTGGTCGCTTGAGCCAGCAACCACAAAGCCGATGGGGATTTCCCCAAGCGCGGCAAGTGGCCGGCCCAACGCCCCTGGCTGGTTCCGCAGCCCCGCGCCGATCATGCAAATCACCGCCATTTCTGGCATCAGCTCCACCACGTAGTTGGCTTCCAGCCCGGCAAGGATAAGGTCGTTGAACCCCGCCGCTTCCACCGTGATGATTGCGCGTGCTTCGGCGATTGCGGCGCACTGAATCGGCAGCCCGTGCGCCGCGAACACCCCCAACGCTTTCTGGAACCCAAGCGATGTTGCGCGCGGGTCCCGCGGACCAACCATCACCGAAAGCATTCCCCGTTTCATGGTGATGGAGTGGATGCCCGGGGAAATTGGCGAGCCGTCGGGAAGGATGCGTGTGCCAGCATCGTCGGGACGGATGGAGTTTTTAATCACCACCGGAATCGCCCGCTCCACCGCCGGGACGATGGTGTCTGGGTGGATCACTTTTGCGCCGAACCACGCCAGCTCACGCGCTTCGGTGAAGGTGACGTGCGGAACAACCTGGGCTTGCGGAACCGCCCGCGGGTCCGCCGTCAGGATTCCGCTAACGTCGGTCCAGATTTGAATTTCGGTGGCGTGCAACGCCGCCCCAACCAGCGCGCCGGTGTGGTCCGATCCCCCGCGGCCAATCGTGGTGGTGACCCCGTCCAACGTTGCGCCAACGAACCCTTGCGCCACCACAACATCGTGGCTCTGGATCAGTGGCACCAATCGCTTTGCAACCGCAGCATCAATCTGCGGCATCAGCGGGCGGGCATTGACGAAGTTGGCATCGGTGATGATGAACTGGCGGCTGTCGGCAACCGCCGTGTGCCACCCTGCGGCGCGGAACGCATCGCCAAGCAACTGGCTGGAAAGCCGCTCGCCGTAGCTGGCAAACGCGTCCAACGTGCGCGGGGTTAATTCCCCCAGCAGCACCACGCCGCGAGCAAGCTGTTCGACTTCATCAAGCAGTGTGGTCAGCACGGTTTTGCAGGAATGTTCGGCGGGCAATCCCAGGTCGTGCAAAATCTCCAAGTGCCGCTGGCGAAGCTGGTGGACCCGCTGCAACGCGCCGTGCAAATCGCCAGCCCCGCAGCTTTGGGCGGTGGCAAGAAGCAGATCGGTGACACCGGCGCAAGCGGAGGTGACAACCACCGGATGGTTGCCCCGCTCCCGTTCAACAATCGCCACCACGCGGCGCATTGCTTGGGCATCCTTCACGGAGGTCCCGCCAAACTTCAGAACGATTGGCTGCCCCGTTTTTTCTTGGCTCTGTTCGGTCACTCCTCTTCCTCCATGTTGGCCTCGGGATAATCCTCCTGGTCATCGCCGTGGTGATCTTCGGATTGGCCGTCCGCGCTGCTTCCGTGCATCTCCATTTCGGAATCGGTGCCGCCAGCTGGGGCGGCCAGCAGCAGCGCGCCTTCGCTAATCAGCCACAGGACCATGCGCTTGGCCTCGTCCAGCGAAACACCGTACATGTAGGTGAACCGCCAGATGTCAATCGGTGCGCGCCACAGCTCCACCATAAAGGCTTGGTCCATCGTCAGCCGCCCTTTTGCGGCAACAACGTCCAGCGCGGCGTTCAGCATCAGCTTCCCTTCATCGGGGGTGATGCTTTGCTCGCTGAAGATGAGGTTCTGCTGCTCAACAAGGTCGCAAATCAGGAACCCCCGGCGTTTGGGAAGAAGGTCGTTAAGGTAGCCAAGGCTAACAACGTAGGGGTCCTCATCATCGCCCCATAAATCGTTCCAAACGGGGGGATCGTTTTGGCGCAGCCATTCAAAGAATTGCTGCTCCCGTTGGGGAAGGCGGATCAAGGTGTTGCTGCCAAATCGCGCCACCAGTTCTTGCGCCTGCTCGGCGGAAAGGTCGCTCATCTCAGCATCGCTCATCTCGGCGATGTGGATATCGGTGTTTGCCGGCTGCAGCCGGTTCATCAGCAGGGAAAAGGAGTCTAAATTCATGGGGGGCGAAAATACCATGTGGCCCTGTTCCGGCAAGGTTCGGAAGCGTGAGCAAGCCGCGCCAACGGTTCGGCATCTGGGGAGCAAGCGGAAGGGGGCGGCGTATCTTACCGACTCTTACACGCCGGCCCGCATCAGAACGGGGCAACGTTCGTCGGTGGCCGGGGGATTGGAGCCAGTGGTCACCTTCCTCACATCAAGGTGGTGAAAACAGATTCCGCAGGCAGCCGATCCCTTCCTAAACAACCCATAACCATGAACCTCCGCTTTTTACCTCTGCTTCTCCTGCTGTTTGCAGCAATGCCGTTGGCGGCATCTGCCGATGAGATTGACCGCCTGGTTCAGCAGGGAATGGACCAGCTGTACAACGTGCAGTTCGATGCCGCCGCCGCAAGTTTCGACCAAGCAATTCGGCTGGACCCGAAGGACCCTCGCGGGCATTTCTACCGTGCGAACGTCCATTTATGGAGCTACTTGTTTGCGCGGCAGCAGGTGCAGTCGGTGCTGTATTTCAATGCCAGCGACCGGGTGATTAAGGTTGCCGAAGCGCGGCTAAGCACCAACCCCCGCGACCAACGTGCGCGGATGTTTTTGGGGATGACCTACGGCTACCGTGCCATTGCCAACGCCCGCGCCGAAAACGCGATGTCGGCAGCACTCTCGGCCAAAACCTGCTACGACCATCTGAACGAAGTCGTGAAGGCGGACCCGAAGCTGGCCGATGCGCAGCTTGGGTTGGGAATCTTTCACTTCATCGTTGGCTCGGTCCCGAAAGCCGCGGGGGTGTTGGCGGGGCTGGGCGGGGTGAAAGGGGATGCGCAGTTGGGATTGCGCGAGATTGAAAACGCCGCCGCACGCGGATTCTACTTCCGCAACGATGCCAAGCTGGTGCTGGCGTTGCTGAACATCTACTACCGCGACAACTTCAAAGCTGGCGAAGCAGTGCTAAGCGAAATGGCGCGGAAGTACCCGAAGAACGTCGCCATTTTCTACGCGCTGGGCAGCACCTACCTTGACCAAAACCAGCCGGAAAAAGCGGTGGTTTATCTGGACAAAGTGGCGCAGCTGGGGAACAGCGATTTCCGCAGCATCACCGATTTCAGCTACGCCCGCTGCGGCATGGCGTTCTTTGCCCAAAACAATTTTGCACGCGCAAAAACCTACCTGCAAAAATTCCTCCGCCGCAGCGATGAGAAGATGCTAAAGGCCTACGGCTGGTATCTGTTAGGTGTCTGCTTGGAGCTGGAAGGGGGGCGGAAGGATGCGGTGGAGGCGTACAAACGGGCGTTGCAAAGCCCAAACTACGGCGCGCCGGAGGACATCGTGGCGCACCGCCGGGCAAAGATGTTAATGGCCACGCCGCTGACCCCAAACGACAAGGAAGCAATCAAAGCACTGAACAACGCTGCCGCAAGCAATTTTGATGGAGCCATTGCCACGGCCAGCGCGCTGCTTGCCCGCCGCGACGCAACCCCGGCGCAAAAAGCGCAGGCCCACTACGCCATTGGCCTGGGGTTGCAAGGGGAGAAGCAGTACGCAAAAGCGATGGAATCCTACCGGAGCGCGGTTGCGATTGGGAAGCATCCCGAGACGTGGGTTGCGCCGTTCAGCTTCCTTCACATTGCCGAGTGCTACCTGAAACTTGGCGACCGCACCAACTGGCGGAAGAACATCGAGACCGCCAAGACATTCCACGGCTACGACAACGAAAAAATCCTCCGCTTCCGAATTGAGCGGGATGTGACGATGATTGATTGATTGATTGATAGATGGATGGATGGATGAACTGATTGCGAGCCGCCTGCTGAAGGAGTATTGAAGCTGCTTTCCTGGCTCCATGAATCACTCCCAAATCTCCCGCCAGGCTTCGTACTCCGATGGCCGCAAGCGGTAGCGGGCAATGTTCCCCGCGTGCAGCGAGTGGAGTTCGCGATGCACAACTTCAGCAAAACGCAGCCGGTCCAGTTCCGGCACGCTCCGAAGTGCCGATTCTCTGATAGAAAGATCCGCCTCTTTCCTGCCAAGTTTGTTTTTGACAATCGCACCAACTGTGGCAATCAGCAGTTCGCGATAGCGCACCTTGAACTCATCCGGCTGGCCAAGCGATTGCCGCACCGCTGTGTACCGCTGGCTAGACCGCTGATATGCCCACACAAAAAGATCGCGTAGCAGATCCACGCTGTTCAATTCGTAAACCCCTAGCAGGCCGCAGATGTACGTTTGCACCGGCACCCCCACAAACGATAGCGGACACAAGTTGCGGCGGATAAGGGGGATGTTTGCCGACAGCCGCGAGACCCGCTTGTTCACATCCTCGAACGGCTGCAAGTAGGGAAGGTGAACCATCGCAAAAAAGGCTTGCTCAAACGGGTCAAGAATCGCTTCGGCTGTGTCAAGAACTTGTTGGAAGCATTCCTCGATCAGCTGCGGACCTTCTAATGGAAGGAATGCTGAGTTTGCAATGCCCACCGAACGCGCACGAATCCGCCCGCACGCCATTGGGTCGGCCAGCAAGTTGTCGGAAAGCAACGCATGGAGGTTGCAGATGGTGTAGCGATTAAAGCCGATCTCATCGGCCTGTTCCACCAGAAGCTCAATGGCCGCCTTGTGGTTCAGGATCATCTGGGTTTCCTGCGCATCCTTCCCTCCGGCAATGCTGCTGTCGCCCGCAAGCAACCGCTGCGTATCCAGCAAGGAGTAGGTGTTCCCCTCAAGCCGACTAGAGTTCCAGGTTAGATCAATGAGCACGCGGTGGAAAATCTGGCGGAGATAGGTCCCGGCCGGAAGATGTTCCTCCAACGGGCGGCCAACGTTCATCAGATGTTGGCGAGTATCCGCCGGCAAGTAAAACGTTTCGTTCGGGCGGTAGGCATCAAGGAAGCGATGATTGTAGCCAACGGGCTTCCGTTGCTGAATCGGCTGGCGAACATACTTCTGGATTTTTTTTCCGGCAGGTGAAAGCCGGATAACCTCCTCGGCTTGCCCCTCCATGTCGGCATCGGTGGCGGGTGCTTGGCTTGGCTGGAAGGGGGTGTCGGTTCGGCGGTAGCGGATGGCCCTGGCGCGCCCGTCAGCAACCACCAAATGTTGCTGAACCAGCTGGCGCAACCGCCGCTGCAACGTGCGCCGGGAAAAAGCAAATTGGGGCAATGATAGAAGCTCCTCCATCGAGGCCCCATTGGGGAAGCGGGATATGGCGTGCAGAAGGGCATCCATATCCGATGGTGGTGTCGGCTGCGGCATCGTTATTGTCTGCTGGAAAGGAGTCCGAATCGCGCCACCAAAATAGTTCATGTGGCGCGATTCGCGAGAATCGCGCCACATGAATTTAGATTTTGGCCTGATTTACAGGGTTCGCGCCGTTGTGTTTGATTGATGTGGCGCGATTTCTGCGAATCGCGCCACATCCATGGCATTCATCCATCACCCTGTTGTGGCTGTTCACTCGCAATCTTTCCAACAGAGTTGGAGGGCTGTTTTGTTCGGCATCATTCTCCAATTCTTCTCTCAAATTCTTCTCTCACCTCGGCTCGGTTTTTTCACCCCTCCATCAGCTTCCTCACAATCGCTTCCGCTGCGTTTGGTTTGCCCAGTGTGCGGGCGTTGCGGCGCATGGTGGCAAGCTGGGCGGGGTTGTCCAGAAGGCGGTCAATCTTCCAGCCAAGCACCGGCAGGTTGTTGCAGCGGATTGCCACCCCTTGCTCCAGCAAATGGTCCGAGTTCCGCTCCTCCTGCCCGGGAATCGGGTTTACGATCACGAAGCCAAGCCCGCGCGCTAACGCTTCGCTGGTGGTAAGCCCCCCAGGCTTGCCAAGCAGAAGGTCGCTTGCGGCCATCAGCTCATCCACCTGCGTGGTGAACCCAAGCGCGTGGACCGCAACGTGCGGGCCAACTAGGCTCGCCGCTTGCTGCGTAAGCCGGTCCTTCAGTTCGGCATTCCGCCCGCACAGCACCACCACTTGCGCGTTGTGGCGCATGGTCCCGATTGACTCAATCATGTGCTCCAGCGGTCCCACGCCAAACCCTCCGGCGGAAACCAAAATGGTGGTGCGGTCCTGGGCCAGGCCATGCTTGCGGCGCATCTCCGTTGCATCTTTTGGGGCGGCAAACACGGGGTCAATCGGGATTCCGGAAGTGGTGATTTTGCCTTCCGGTATTCCCAGCCGGCGCAGGTGTTCGGCGGTTTCTTCCAACGCCACGAAGTACCGCTCGTAATGGTGGCATAACCACAACGCGTGGATGTCGAAATCGGTGACGACGATCGCTTGCTTACTGCTGATTTTCCCTTTGGCTTTCAGCCAGGAGATGATCTCCGCAGGAAGGAAGTGCGTGCAAACCACGATCTCCGGCTGATACTGCTTCATCATGCGGATAAATCGCCCGGTGTTCAGCTTGTCGAACGCCAGCCGCATCCGCTCGTTCTTCCATGGGCGGTCGGTTTGGTCGTACAACCAGCCAAGCACTTCGGGGGCGTTGTTCGCTGCCTCGATATACGCCCGCGAGTACAAGTTCCGGAAGAGCTTGTTGGTATATTGCAGCGTGTCAATGTGGCGCACGCTGCGGGCCGCACCAAGCTGGTGGAAGGCCTGCTCAATGGCTTGCGCTGCGCGGATATGCCCCGCACCAGCGGAGGCCGAAAGAATCAAAACGTTGTTGAACATTTGGGAGCAAGATAGATGAAAAGCGACGCACTCCGGATTGGAATGAAGGTTAAGCATCCGATCTATGGAACCGGAACAATCCGCGGACTAACCGAACAAACCGTTGAAATTCGTTTCGACGACGGCAACAACCGAACCGTCTCGCCCGAGGCAAGCGCGCTGCAACCTGCCGAACCGATTGCAAGCGTGGAAGGCTTAGAGGTCCCGTTGGGGCAGTTCATCCGGCAAACGGCCGAGGCCGTGGTGGGAAGCCTGGGATTGCAAAAGCCGGACTCTATGGTCCACAAGCTGGGAACCCGCTGGAACGGCGGAACCATGGTGCTAAGCCCAGCGGACACCACGCTGCAGGCAAAGGAACTTCCGATTGAGGTCTTCTTCCACAAAATCGTGATGATGCGGAACCAGCTGCGGGTGCTGGAGCAAAAAATCAACGCCCACGAAGGGTTAAGCGATGGGGAGAAAGTGGAGTTCCAGCAGTACATCACCCGCTGCTACGGCTCGATGACCACGTTCAATCTGCTGTTCAAGGATAAGGAAGATCACTTCTAAGGCTTCCAACAGCTTCTAACAAAGCCCTTTGCCGAAGCAAACCCCTTTCCCGTATGTTTGCGGCCACCTTCGTCGGGGCAATGGAGGATGAGGTGTTCTAAAAAGGAGGAGGGGGGGAAGAGGGGAAATGGAGTATCCATCAAGAGTCCCCTGCCAGAATAACAGCGAAGGTTTTTTGCGGAGTTCACAACCTATGAATCATCAATCAGCACGGCGGCGGTTATTCAACCGCAAGTTCAGGCTGTGGTTTTTCGAGCGGCAGATTAAGGAAGTTGAGGGACCTCACGAACAAGAAGGCCAGCATCACCAGCATCCGTGGTACAAAGTGATGTGCCTGACCGGCGTGGATTACTTCTCCACACTTGGCTATCAGCCTGGCATCGCCTTCCTTGCTGCCGGATTCCTTTCCCCAGTTGCTACGCTTATCCTGATTTTGCTGACGCTGTTTGGCGCGCTCCCTATTTACAAGCGCGTTGCCTCGGCAAGCCCCCATGGCGAAGGCTCTATTTCGATGCTGGAGAACTTGCTTGCCCGTTGGAAAGGGAAGCTGTTTGTGTTGGTGTTGCTGGGGTTTGTGGCCACGGATTTTATCATCACCATCACCCTTTCGGCTGCCGATGCCACGGCGCACGTGCTGGAAAATCCGTATGCCCCGCATTGGCTTGAGCATCCGGTGATTGTCACGCTGGTGCTGGTAACGCTGCTTGGCGCGGTGTTCCTGAAAGGGTTCAAGGAAGCCATTGGGCTGGCGGTCTTTTTGGTGACGGGGTATCTGCTCTTGAACGTGGTTGTTGTCAGCTACGGCATCTACGAGGTGGCCACCCACGCAACAGTGCTTGCCGACTGGACCGACCATCTGTTCGAGGTTCACGGCAATCCCTGGGTGATGATTGGCGTTGCGCTCATCTTATTCCCAAAACTTGCGCTGGGGCTTTCGGGATTCGAGACCGGCGTGGCAGTGATGCCACTGGTGAAAGGGGAGCCAAGCGACACCCACAAACAACCCACCGGGCGGATCCACAACACCCACAAGCTGTTGCTGTCGGCAGCGTTGATTATGAGCGTGATGTTGTTCACCAGCAGCATCGTCACCACAACGCTGATCCCACCGGAAGCCTTTAAGCCTGGTGGCCCCGCGAACGGACGCGCCTTGGCGTTCTTGGCCCATAAATTTTTTGGCGATCTGTTCGGCACCGTCTATGACGTTAGCACCATCGCCATTCTGTGGTTTGCTGGGGCTTCGGCAATGGCGGGGTTGCTGAACATTGTGCCACGCTACCTTCCGCGCTACGGCATGGCCCCCGAGTGGGCACGCGCCACGCGCCCGTTGGTGTTGGTGTACACCGCCATTGCCTTTGCCGTCACCATCATCTTCGATGCCGATGTTGACGCGCAAGGGGGGGCTTATGCCACCGGGGTGTTGGTGTTGATGAGTTCCGCCGCCATTGCCGTGACGCTATCGGCATGGAAGAAGGAGAAAATGCGGTGGGCGTTTTTGCTGATTGCGTTGGTGTTTGGCTACACCACCATCGTCAACATCATTGAACGGCCCGAGGGGTTGAAGATTGCTTCGCTGTTTATCCTTGCTATCGTCCTAAGCTCGCTGGTTTCGCGGGTGTTGCGCACCACCGAACTTCGCATTGAGGAGATTGAGCTGGACGATGCCGCAAAAGGGATTATCGAAGAACTGCGCGAAGGGGATATCCGGATTATTGCCAACCGCCGCGACCGTGGCGATGTTGAGGAGTACCGGGTGAAGGAACGGGAGAAACGCGCCAATAACCATATCCCCGAAGATGACCCAATCCTCTTCTTCGAGGTGATACCCGGGGACGCTTCGGAGTTCACCGGGAAGATTAAAGTGAAGGGGAAGAAGATCGGCGAATTCTACGTGCTGCGATGCCAGGCCCCAGCGGTGCCAAACGCCATTGCAGCATTCTTGCTGTACGTCCGCGACCGAACCGGAAAAATCCCTCATGTCTATTTCGGTTGGACCGAGGGGAACCCGTTCAGCTATATGCTTCGCTATATTGCTTTTGGCGAAGGGGACACCGCACCCGTCACCCACGAGGTGCTGCGCCAAGCCGAAAGCAATCCCAAACGGCGGCCCGCCGTGCACGTGGGGGGATAAGGAATGCATAACTCATCAAAAAGATAGATAGGCGAGGATAGGGGAAAAGGCGAGGGGGGGGGGATGAGATCAACAACCAATCAATCCTTGAAAGGAGTACCGACCGATGAAGCGTTTTTTCGCGTTGCTTCCTGCGCTGTTTGCGTGTGCACTGCTGTTCAGCGCGTGCGAAGACAGCCCCGCCGATGCCACCGTTGATGGCACCCTGACCGCCACCGTTGATGGCACCGCGTTCAGCGCAACCAGCAGTACCGTCACCGCCCGGAAATCCGGCGGCTCATCAATCATCGTCAGCGGCGACAGCGGCAATGGTGTCAGCATCAGTTTAACATTTAGTGCCACGACCACCGGACCAACAGTTGGCACAGCGGATTATAGTGCCGGCCCTGGCGCGGATTTCGCCTATACTGCCCCCGAGGCACAAATCAACGTCACGAAATTAGATGATGCTACGGTGGAAGGAACGTTCTCATTCACCGCAACGCACTCCACTGGCGCAACCAAGACCGTCAGCAACGGGAGCTTCTCTGCCGACTTCCATTAGGCATCATTCTTCGATGCAAAAAACACCGAGCGAACCGGCAACGTGCTGGCTTCCTCGGTGTTTTTTTTGTTGCTACCAAACGTAGCCTTTCGCCAAAGTAGAGATAGCCATATTATTCGCACAAACCTATTCCAACAATGACTCGCAATAGCCTTCCAACCCTTGCTGCCATTGGCGATGCTGGCAACTGCTTGCGGCTTCTTGATGCCTCACGCAGTGAGCTTCTTGCCCTGGCCGATGCCGCTTCCGACGCAGCACTGTTTGCAAAACCGCTTCCCGAAGAATGGAGCGGTGCCGAGACGCTTGAGCATATTGCCCGCGTGGAGGAATCGGTGGCGCGGGCGTTGGCGTGGGTCCGCAAAATTGCCCGTGGGGAGACGGTGCGAACCATCACCGTCCAGCCCGGGGAGTGGCGCGATAATGGCCGCGCCATTGCGCCGGATCGCGTTGCCCCGCGGGGCCAGATGAGCCGCGATGAGCTTATCGCAATGCTGTGGCAAAGCCGCCAACATCTTTTGTCGGAAGTCCAGGAAAGCGGCCAGTTGCTGCAGGACCCGGCTTCGTTCACCCATCCATTTTTTGGCGAGCTGAACGGGCTGGGCTGGCTGCAGATGGCCACCTACCACGAACCATCCCACCTCCTGCAATTGCGCCGCGCTTTGGAGCGTGGGGAATCAGCCGCAGGGACCGCAGAGTAACGCGGCGGGGGCCAAGAGAAAGGGAGGTGGCGGTGCAAGAAGCGTCCCATTCAAACGATAAGCATTCAAACAATAGAACTATCATGGAAATACACGAAGAAGATCCGGCGACTGTGGCCGGACCTCTATCCAATGCTGCCAATTTGGCAGCCGATCCCAACCGCCCAAAACGGGTTTTCAGCGGAATGCAGCCAACGGGCGAACCTCACTTGGGGAACTACATCGGCGCGGTGAAACGCTGGGTCCAGATGCAGGAAAGCGGCAGCCTTAACTTCTTCTGCATCGTTGATCTCCACTCGGTAACGATCCACCAGGACCCCGACGATTTGCGGAAGCGGACGCGTTCGCTTGCGGCGGTCTATCTGGCTTCGGGAATTGATCCCGACCGGAGCACGCTGTTTATCCAAAGCCACGTCAGCGCCCACGCCGAAGCCTGCTGGCTGCTGAACTGCGTCACCCCGCTGGGATGGCTGCAGAAGATGACGCAGTTCAAGGATAAGTCCGCAAAACAGGAATCCGTCTCCACCGGATTGCTTGATTACCCGGTGCTGCAAGCTGCCGACATCTTGCTGTACGATGCCGACCAGGTTCCGGTGGGTGAGGACCAGAAGCAACACGTTGAGCTAACCCGCAACATCGCCGAGCGGTTCAACCGGTTGTATGGCCAAGAAGGGCCAACGTTTGTTTTGCCCGAGCCGGTGATCCCAACGGTTGGGGCGCGGATTATGGGGCTGGATGACCCCACCAGCAAGATGTCCAAAAGTGCCAGCAGCGTGCGGGGCCACGGGATTGGGTTGCTGGATGATCCCGCCGAAATCGAACGCTCGTTCAAGCGGGCCGTGACCGATTCATCGGGGGAGATTCGTTTCTCCGACGCTCCCGAGCGCGCCGGCGTGAACAACTTACTGACGATCTACCGCGCAATCACCGGGCGGACAACCGAGCAGGTGGAGTCCGACTTCGCCAACGCACGGGGCTACGGCGATTTGAAAATGAAGGTGGCCGAGACCGTCATTGCCGAGCTAACGCCGGTTCGCGAGCGGTATCAACAATTCATGCAGGACCCCGCCGAGCTGGACCGATTGTTGGCGCGTGGGGCCGAGCAAGCCCGCGCCGTCGCCATGCCCAAGCTGCACCAAATGATGCACCGCATGGGGATGGTGGTCCCTGGATATCGCGGCTAAGCCGATGGAGTAAAAACAGCAAGCGTTGCGTTCCCAAAAACTTGGGAATGCAACGCTTGCTTGCGTGTTGTGCGGCGGATTCGTTCCCTACCCCACCGCTTCGGCGGTCCCAGCGTCCGATTCCACCGTCAGCGTTTTCTTTCCCCCCTTCTCGGCAATGCTCACCCGAACGATCCTGCCGGTGAAGATGTCGAAGGCAGCAAAGGTGGTGGGGGATTCTGGAAGGAAGATTTTCTGCATTGCTGCCGGCAGATCGGCATCAAGCGCGATGATCTTCCCGCCAGCCCAGCCATACATCCCAATGGTGGTTCCGCGTTGGAACTTCAGCCGCCAGTAGGTTTGCGCGCTTTGCGGCCCAGTGATCCCCGTGCCGATAATCTCCGCGCCTTCGTACTCCCCCAAACTGTCGCGCAGCATGGAGTAGAGTTGCTGAGTCCCTTGCTCGACGTGGGCAAAGGGGAGGCTGGGATGGAGGTTGTCGCGAAGCCGGTCCAAGTTCCCCTGTGCGGCATCGGCAAGGATTTCGGCGGCCACGGAGGATAGCTTCCCCGCTTCTGTGCTCTCCTCTTTTGGTGCGCCGGCAAGCAGTTCAATGGCATCGGGACCTTCCCCGCTAATTAGCAATTTCCCTTGCTCTTCTTCCCTTGCCTGAAGGGTAAGTTGCCCACCGGTTGCCAGCTGGTAGGTCCCAAGAATGTTTTGGGGGATGGCCATGGTTGTGGCAAGGACATGGGGTGGTTCGGCATACGCCCCGCCAGTAAGAATCAGGCTGACATTGTTCACCACGGCTTGCCGGAACCCCGCACCTTTTACGCGGGTGTTGCTGGCAAAGATGATGGAGTAGCCTTCATTAACATAATGGCGAAAATCGGTGTTGTATCCCCCAAAATCTCCGGCGTGGCTTATCACCGTCGTCTTGCGGATGGTTTTGATGATGTTCCATCCGTAGGCGTGGCTGAACCCTTTCCCCTCCTTGGCATACGGGGTGAAGAGTTTGGCAAGGTATTCGGCGTTCAGGATTTTCCCGCCCCACAGGGCCTCCTCCCATCGCCGAAGATCGCCGGTGGTTGAGATCACCGTTCCCGCGCCGACCCCTTTATCGGCACCGATCATCTGGCCAATCGGGCCTTCGTCGTTGTTGTCGCTGTAGGAGTGGAGAACGTCGTGGCCGGGCCAGTCGCCAGGTTCCCCTTGGAACCGGGTGTTGGCCATTCCCGCAGGCTCGAACAAATTTTTCCGCAGGTATGCCTCGAACGTCTTCCCCGATGCGCGTTCAATAATGCCTGCAAGCAGGGTGTAGCCGGGGCTGGAATATTGGGCGCGGCTTCCGGGCGTGAACTCAAGCCGCATCCGCAGCACTTCCCACATCACGCTGTCGCGCGGCATTGGGGCAAAGGGTTGGCTTCCCAAGTACGGCAGCCCGGAGGTGTGGGAAAGAAGCTGATGGATGGTCACCTTGCGGATTTCGGGAGGGGCAAGGGGGTAGAATCTTCCGACGGTGTCTTGCAGGGATAGCCGCTGATACATCGCCAACTTCAGCACCGCAGCAGCGGTGAACTGCTTGCTGAGCGAGGCAAGGATAAACGGAGTTTCGGCGGTGATCTTTGCCCCAGTTTGCCGGTTGGCCAGCCCGTAGCCTTTTTGCAGGATCACCTTCCCATCCTTTGCCACAAGGATGGAGCCGGCCATGCCGTAGGCTTCAAGGCGGGTTAGGTACTCATCCAACTGTTTACCGGTGCTGCCGCTTACGATCCCGTTGCCAGAATGGCGAACGCTTCCATTGGGGATATGATACATCGAAGGTGGCGCAGCGAAGGTGGGTTGTGGTGTAGTGGACATGGCGTGTGCGGCAAGAATTGCAGTTACGATCAGGCGTTGCATACGGTTGTTCCATACTGCTGGTGTGTTTGATACAGTGAGAGTAGCAAGGGATATGAACCACCGCGCGGTGCCGCCGCCAACGCAGCGGCGCGGGGTAAAGTTTCGCCATGGCGATTGGCCTGGATAAAAAAACTCTCGCATCGGGGAAAAGTGGTTGTATCTTCTTGGCAAAGGGAAGCAGGGGGCGTTGCTGCCCCTTGCCGCAAACTGCTTGGCGGGGTGGCGCGCCTGCAACCGATTTGGAACGATGGCACGGGATGCAGGAATCAGCCGTAATGGTGGCGGAATAAGCACGAAGCCGGAAGAGAAAAACAGAGATGAACAAGACTGGATATATCAAAACAATTGCGCGCCAACGCTGCCCAAAATGCCGCAAAGGAATTGTGTTCCGGCATGGGATGGAGATGAACAATCGGTGCCCATACTGCGGTGCACGGTTCGACCGCGAACCAGGGTTCTTCACCGGGGCGATGTACCTGGGCTATGTCCTCGCGCTTCCGCTTGGGGTGTTCCTTATGTTCGTTCTGATGATCGTGCTTCCCGATATCCATCCGGCAATCCATGGGCTGTTGGCAATGGTTGGTATCCTGCCGATTGTTCCTTTAACCGTGCGGCTGTCGCGTGTGTTGTGGCTGGATATTGGCGGCCACCTTAGCCCCCAAGACCCCGACGACGATCCCCCACCGCCCCCGCCGCCGCCGGCTCCCGATCCATCCATTAACCCGACCGCTCCAAAAGGGGAGGAACGGGAACAACGGATGACCGTGAGCGCATAGCCGCGCTGGTTCATTTTCCCGTGGCAAGCGCGCCGCTCCTTCTGCTCCATCGTCCATCACTTCATACCGTTCTCCAATGCCTGGCTTATACCTCCATATTCCGTTTTGCGAGCGGAAGTGCATTTACTGCAACTTCTACTCGGTGGAGAACCTTGCCCCACGCGAGCGGTTTCTGCAGGCGCTGGCGCGGGAGATAGATCTGCGTGCCGATCAGCTATCAGCGGTGCCGGATGCCCCAACGGAATATTCCACCATCTTCTTCGGCGGCGGAACTCCATCGCTCCTTTCGCCGGAGCAATTGGGGGGGATTATGGAGTCGCTGCGCCGCCGGTTTGCGATTGCGCCCGATGCCGAGATCACCATGGAATGCAACCCGGGCGCGCTAACCGAAGGCTGGCTTCCTGGCTACCGAGCGTTGGGGGTGAACCGCTTAAGTTTTGGCGTGCAATCCTTCCACGACGACGACCTGCGGTTCCTTAGCCGCATCCACACTGCCGCCGAAGCACGGCGCGGAATTGCCGCCGCGATGGAGGTGTTCGGCAACGTCTCGCTGGACCTCATCTTCGCGCTGCCGGGCCAAACCACTCAGCGTTGGCGCAGCAATCTGCGCGAAGGGGTGGCGTTGGGAACCGAGCATATCAGTGCCTACGCGCTGATCTTTGAGGAGGGAACACCCCTAAACGCAATGCGTCTTAGCGGCAGCGTTTCCCCCGCGCCCGACGACCTGGATGCCGAGATGTATGCCGAGACAATGGAGACGCTGGCCGAGCATGGATTCGGCCAGTATGAGGTGAGCAACTACGCGAAGCCCGGGCGGGAATGCCGGCATAATTTGGGATACTGGGAGCGGCAGACCTACATCTCCTTTGGACCATCGGCACACAGCTTTTTGCGCCGCGAGCAACAGCCGCAGGAGCGTTGGGCAAACGTCTCAAGCCTGTCGGCCTACTTGCAGCAGGTGGAGGCCGGAACCTTGCCCGTTGCGTCGCGTGAATTGCTATCTTCGCAGCTTGTTTTGGAGGAGGTGGTGATGCTGGGGCTTCGGAGCCGGGGGGTGAACCGCGCTGATTTCCGCCAGGCCGCCGGTTGCGACCTTGCCGAATACGCGCCGAACACCGTTGCAATGCTGACCGCCGAAGGCTACGCAACCCTTTCCGAACACTTGCTGAGCATGACCCCAAAAGGCTATCCCTTTGCCGACCGATTTGCGGTGGAGTTGCTGATGGGGGAACAACGGAAAGCATGAAGAAGAAAGGGAGAGCTTCTTCACCAACGACCAAACGCTTCTGAATTGTCCGATTCCAGGCAACGATCTCTCTCTCTCCCTCTATCTCCCTTGCGATAACCGATTCTCGACAACCGATTCTCGACATGAGCTCTTACCGTACAGTCAACCGCGTCCTTGCCGGCGTGGCGTTTCTTGCGACGTTCCTTACCTATGCGATGACGTTGCAACCCTCGGTCCCGTTCTGGGACTGCGGCGAGTTTTCCGCTGCGGCAACGTGGCAGCAAGTTCCCCACCCCCCTGGCGCGCCCCTTTGGCTGATTATCGGCCGGGTGTTCCAGATGATTGTGCCGGGGGATCCGGGATGGAGCCTGAATTTGTTCAGCGCGTTTTGCTCGGCAGTTACTGCCGGTTTGGTTTATCTGATTGTTGTTCGCGCAATCGAGCGTTGGAAGCCATACCGCGAGGGGGAAGGGATTGCCAGCTATGTTGGAACATTTGGCGGCGGGCTGATTGGGACCCTGGCCTTCACGTTTAGCGATACCCAGTGGTTCAACAGTGTGGAATCGGAGGTCTATGCCGGCGGAACAACCTTGATTGCCCTGCTGATGTGGCTGATGATGGTGTGGGACAGCAAGCACGACAAACCCGGGCACGAGCGTTATTTGCTGCTGATTGCCTACATCTGCGGCCTTGCTATCGGCATCCATTTGCTGGCGTTGCTGGTGATTCCGGCGGTGGCGTTGGTGATCTACTTCCGCAGTTACCGCTTTGGCTGGGGGTCATTCTTGGCAATGGTGGCAATTACCGGGGTGGCGTTCAATTACTTGGCCTACAAGGGGATCATCGAGTACCTCCCGAAAATGATTGCAGGGACCGATGTGAAAATTGGATTGATGCTTTTCAGCATCACCATTCCGGCGGCCATGTCGCAGGCGTTGGGGATCATGGTGCTGCTGGCAATCGCAGGACTGATCGTCTGGTCCTTGAAAGCTCATAAGCCAAAAATCTTCCTATCGGCAACCTCGCTGGTGATGATTATTCTTGGCTTCACCACCTACACCCAGATTCTGCTTCGCGCCAACGCCCATGCCCCAATGAATGAGAACGAGCCGGACACCGTTGCCGAGCTTGTTAGCTACTTGGGGCGCGAGCAATATGGAACCGCCAACACGTGGCCGCGCCGATACAAGCCGGACCCAGAGTTCCGCCGCTACCAGGATAAGTATGGCCCATGGGAACCGCCCGTGGACCAGAATCCTGATGGCTCCTTTGTCTTTGCTCCGGGAAGCGTCAACACCGGGGCGGAGTTGAACTTCATGTTCAAGTGGCAGATTGGGCATATGTACCTGCGCTACTTCCTCTGGAATTTTGTTGGCCGCGCCAGCGATGTCCAGGATGCCAATTGGGTGTTCACCAACGTCACCGATGCAAGCTGGATTTCCGACCCCGGCGTCACCCAGGACCAAATCCGGCGGCAGTTTGTTGACGCCACTGGCTACAGCGATGTGTTCCCCGTCAAGTTCTACGCGCTGCCGCTGCTGATTGGGTTGTTCGGCATCTACTTCCATTACAAGCGCGATTGGAAAATGGCGCTGACCTTCACCGCGCTCTTCCTTCTGCTTGGCGTGATTGCCACGTTGCAGCAAAACCAGCAACAACCCCAACCCCGCGAACGCGATTACTTCTACGTTGGCTCCTTCATGGTGTTTGCCATGTGGGTTGGCATTGGGGCAACGGGGCTGGCCTCGCTGGCGGCACGCCGCAAACAGGGGGATGGAGCCCAGGCAGAAGAAGCGGAGGAATCCGGGGCCGGTGGCGGGCTTGCCATTGCTGCGCTTGCCGCCTGCTTCATTGCCGCGCCGTTGAACATGGCGGTTGGCGGCTGGAAGTTCCACGACCGCTCGCACAACTGGGTCCCGTGGGATTATGCTTACAACATCCTGCAAAGCTGCGAGAAGGATGCAATCCTGTTCACCGCCGGCGACAACGACACCTTCCCGGTGTGGTACTTGCAGGACGTTGCCGGCGTGCGCCGTGATATTCGGGTGATTAACCTTTCGCTTGCCAACACCCGCTGGTACACGTGGCAGCTGAAAAACGAACGCCCCTGGAACGCCAACAAAGTGCCAATCAGCTACGGCGACGACATCCTACGGATTAACGAACTTGAGGCCGACCGCAAACGCGATGCCCTCTCGACCGAGTTCTCCCCGGGCAAACCGGTCTCGATAACGGTCCCCGCCAACGTGCTTAGCCAGTTCACCGGCAAAACCGAAACCGCAAGCGGGACGATGAGCTGGACGATGCGTGGCCCCGCCGCTGGGAAGGACCAATACCTTATCCGCCCGCAGGATAAACTTGTGGCGGACATCATCCAGAACAACAAGTGGGAACGCCCCATCTACTTTGCCGCCAGCGACCCACCCGACAGCTGGGCCGGGCTGGATGACTACTTGCGCCCCGAAGCAATGGCGTACCGCGTGCTTCCGGTGAAGCAAGGGGGCGTGCGTGCCTCGATGAACTACGAGGTGATGAAGCAATACCTGATGAACCCCTTGCCCAACGACGAGTATCACACCAAGCCGCACTACGGCATAAAACTGCGCGGGCTGAACAATCCCGACAATATGTTTTTGGATGACCATCGTCGCCCAGTCATCTACAACATCATCCCGCTCTATCAGGCGCTTGCTACCTACGAGCTAACCCAGCGTCGGGACCCGAAAGCCGCTGTGGCAACCCTGGACAAAATGGGGGAGCTGATCTCCTTTGAACGCTTCAAGGTCCCGTACTTCATGCTGTCGGACCTTGCCAACGTCTATAAACAGGCGGGAAGCCCTGAGAAGGCGCGGAAATACGCTCAGATGGGGATTGATGCCATTGACGCGATGAAAGGCGATTACGGCAACGACCCCGCCACGCAGTACTACCCGCCACAGCAGATCAGAATGCTGCTGCAAGTCTCCATGGGGGAATATGACCAAGCCATTGCCCAGCTTGAGGAGATGATGAAACAGTACCCGCAGGAATCCGCGACCATCCGCTCGCAGATTGACCAATGGAAGGTGGAGAAATTCCTTTCCAAAAAAGATACCGCCGGCGCGTTGGCCGAACTCCAGCGGCTGATTGATGGATACAACGGCGCAACCGACCCGAACCTGTCGCGCAACCAGGAAGCCTTGCGCGCGCTCCAGGCCGAACTAACCGGAAAGCCCCTTGCCCCAGCCGGCGGCGCAACCGCCGACACCAGCAAGAAGCCGTAGCGCGGCCCGCAAGCAACAATCCCAAAACAGCAAGAGGGGGTTCCATCACCATTGGAACTCCCTCTCCTATTTTTTTATGATTGCCAGTTCGGTTGCTGCTGGCGTGTGCGGGGCGGGGGGGAAGCAAACAATTGGTATTGATCCAGTACGTTTTTGGTTGGCCGCAATACGGCGGCTCCTTCTTATCTTCGCCCCCTCACAGCCCGAACCGTTGCCCCAATTAACGCAGCGGCCACGGAATTCGCAGCGGACTATTTCCCTTCATGGAGCTATCCTTTATTATTCCCGCATACAACGAATCGGCGCGCATCGAGAAATCGTTGCAGCAAGCGCTTGATTACTTCCAATGCCAGCCCTACACGTGGGAAATCCTTGTGGTGGATGATGGCTCCAGCGATGGCACCCCCGACATCGTTCGCCGCTATGAAGGGGAGCGGCTGCGGTTGCTGGTGCAGCCACGCAACATGGGGAAAGGCGCGGCCGTGCGGCGCGGAATGCTGGAGGCCAACGGGATGTTCCGAATCTTCAGCGATGCCGATTTCTCAACGCCAATCCAAGAAACCGGGGGGATGATGGTCCTGCTGGGGATGTACGAGATCGTCATCGGCAGCCGCGCATTGAAGGGGAGCATGGTGAAGGTCCATCAGCCCTGGTACCGCGAGACCATGGGGAAAATCTTCAACTTGATGGTGCAAGCGCTTGCGGTCCCCGGAATCAAGGACACACAGTGCGGTTTTAAGGGGTTCCGCGACACCGTCGCCAAAGAAATCTTCAGCCGCACAAAGATTGATGGCTTCAGCTTCGATGTCGAGGCCCTTTTTCTTGCACGACGGCTTGGGTTCCTTATCAAAGAAATGCCCGTGGAGTGGCACAACGACGAACGCTCGACACTCCATCCAATCTACGATTCCCTAAAAATGCTCCGCGAACTTGTGAAGATTCGGGGGCTGCATAAAGGAATGCCGCAGGCTCCAACAACCGACCCCAAATTTTCGATAACCGATTCCTGAAATGAACTACCGTACCATTAACCGCGCCCTTGCTGGGGTTGCATTCCTTGTCACGTTCATCACGTATGCCATGACCCTGCAGCCGTCGGTTCCGTTTTGGGACTGCGGCGAGTTTTCGGCGGCGGCAACGTGGCAGCAGGTTCCCCACCCGCCGGGCGCGCCGCTGTGGCTGATTGTTGGGCGTGTCTTCCAACTGATTGTTCCGGGCGACCCGGGATGGAGCCTGAACCTGTTCAGCGCGTTCTGTTCTTCGATCACCGCAGCGTTGGTCTATCTGGTGATTGTCCAGCTGGTGGAGCGTTGGCGGCCCTACCGCGAAGGCGCGCCAATCACCAGCTACCTAAGCACCATCGGCGCAGGCTTGATTGGCACATTGGCGTTCACGTGGAGCGACACGCAGTGGTTCAACAGCGTCGAGTCGGAGGTGTATGCCGGCGGGACAACCTTGATTGCCTTGCTGGTCTGGCTGATGATGGTTTGGGACAGCAAGCACGACAAGCCGGGCCACGAGCGGTATATCCTTCTGATGGCGTACGTCTGCGGGCTTGCCATTGGCGTTCACCTGCTGGCGTTGCTGATGATCCCTGCCATTGCCATGGTGATCTACTTCCGCAACTACAAGTTCTCCATCCTTTCGTTCTTGGGGTTGATGGCCATTACGGCTTTCGCTTTCCTTGTGGTGATTTACAAAGGGATGATTGAGTACATCCCCAAAATGATTGCCGGGCAGGATATGAAGGTCAGCCTGCTCCTGTTCAAGGTTCCCCTTGATGGAGGAACGGCGCAGGTGTTGGGGGTGCTGGCGGTGGTTGGCATTGCCGTGCTGCTGTGGTGGTCCCTGAAAAACCGGAAGTCGCAGTTCTTCCTTGCCGCGCTCTCCTTCCTGATGATCTTTTTGGGCTTCACCACCTACGTCCAAATTTTGCTTCGCGCCAACGCCCATCCCCCAATGAATGAGAACGAGCCGGACACCGTTGCCGAGCTTGTTAGCTACTTGGGGCGCGAGCAGTACGGCCAGCGTCCAGATTGGCCGCGCCGCATCGAGGCGGACGGATACTACAGCCGCCACTGGCCAGAGTATGGCGAACCTTGGACCCCGCCCCGCTACGAACCGAACCCCGATTACCCGAAATACAGCAACAACCCTGCAGTCATCAAGTTCGACCAGATCAACACCGCGGGCGAGCTTACCTACATGTTCAAGTGGCAGCTTGGGCACATGTACTTCCGCTATCTGTTCTGGAATTTTGTTGGCCGCGTTAGCGATGTGCAAGATGCCGGATTTGCCTTCAGCGGGGTAAGCGATGCCACCCGCGCTGCGTTCATTACGCCGGCGGGGTCCGGCGCGAAATTCCCCGTGCAGTTCTACGCGCTGCCGTTGCTGCTGGGGATGTTCGGGCTGGTTTACCATTTCCGCCGCGACCCCAAAATGGCGATGGTGTTCCTTGCCGTGTTCTTGTTCCAGGGGGCAATCGCAACGTTGCAGCAGAACCAGCAGCAGCCGCAGCCCCGCGAGCGCGATTACTTCTACGTTGGCTCCTTCATGGTCTTTGCCATGTGGATTGGATTGGGTGCTTCGGCCATTGCCGAGGCCGCACGCAAACGCCGCGCCGAAGGGGCGCAATCCACCAGCGACGACGGTGCGGAAAACACCGGAATGGTTGCCGGCGCGCTGGCCCTGTGCTTCATTGCCGTGCCAATCAACATGTGCGTTGGCGGATGGAAACTGCACGACCGCTCGCACAATTGGACCCCGTGGGACTTCTCCTACAACGTGCTGCAAAGCTGCGAGAAGGATGCCATTCTGTTCACCAACGGCGATAACGACACCTTCCCGCTCTGGTACCTGCAAGACGTTGCCGGGGTCCGCCGCGACGTTCGCGTGGTGAACCTTGAGCTTGCCCAAACCAATTGGTATATGTGGCAGATGCAAAACGAGCAGCCGTGGGGGGCAAAGAAAATCCAGCTAAGCTGGCCCGGGCAAATGATGAAGGACCCAGAAGGAACCCACCCTGAGCTTGGCCCGCGCGAGGTTCCGGCGCAAGCCAGCGTTCCGGTCCCGGCATCGGTGGTGAAGTGGGGGATAAGCAGCCCAACCGCCGCCCAGTATCTTCCGCCCGATAGCTTGTCGAAGGCAACCATTACCGATGGAGCCATGACCTGGACGATGTCTGGCCAGCCAACGCAGGAAGGAAGGGTTTATGCCGGATTCAAGCAGATCATGGTGAAAGAAATCTTGACCCAGGCCAAGTGGGAACGCCCCATCTACTTCTCGGCCACCACCTACCAAGATGCGTGGGGCGGGCTGGAGGAATATCTGCGCCGCGAAGGAATGGCCTATCGGGTGATGCCGGTCCGCCAAAAGCCGAGCAGCACCTACGGCTTTGCAATCGAGCCGACCATCACCAAGCAATGCGCCATGCAGACATTGAAGGATGATGAATCGTACCAAACGCCGCACTTCGGGTTCAAGCTCCGGAACATGAACACGCCGGATGCCTTCTTCTTGGAAGATCACCGCCAGTGGATCCCTGGATATTGGGAGCTGTACATCAGCTTGGCATTGGACGAGCTGAACACCAAGAACAACCCGAAGGAAGCTGTGGCAATCCTCAACAAACTGGAATCGCTGATTAATCCCGAGGCGTTGGCAATGCCGTACTGGGTTTCGGCGAACATCGCCGAAGCGTACAGCCGCGCCGGCGAGCAAGGCAAAGCAAAGGAGTACGCGCAACGCTCCATCGCCATGTTGGATCAGCTTGGGGAGTTTGCCAATCTGGACCGCGCCGCCCAGACCTACAACCCAGCGACCATCCGGCAAAAGATGCAAACCATGATGGGGGGGAAGTAAGAGAAGGGAAGAAGTGATGGAAATGGCGCAAGCTGAAGCGAAGCCACCCCGATCCGATCGGGGTGGTTGGGTGGATTTCTGACGTTTCGACAACCGATTTTCTGATAATGGACAACATCCTCTCGATTCATCTCTATCGCGCAGAATACACCCCGGCGGTGATTGCACGGCTGAAGGGATGCTTCCCGTTGTTGGAAGTGGACGGAGCCAGCGGCCTCCATCAAACCAATTTTTTTGTTGGCCAGCTTTCGCCCCAGGATGTCACCAACCTTCGGAACGACCTTCTGTTCTACGACCTGAACCCTTTTATCCCGCTGGAAAACCTCTGCTCCCGGCTGGACAACTATCACCCCAACAACGATTCCCAGCGGGAGATGCTCCATTTTGCCAACAAGCTGGTGGAGCTAAACGACGACAGCATGGGGGCGGGGCTGTACATGCATGGCGAAGCGGGGATCGGTAAATCGCATATTGCCGTTGGGATCAGCAAGCAGTTCATGCTCCGTGGCTTGCAGCCGAATTTCCAACCGGCGGACCGCTACACCTTCAATCAAAGCCTGGACCTTCGCCCGGGGCAGGTGTGGATTATTGATGATCTGAACAGCGGGTTCGGCATGGCTTCGCGGCTTTTCAAAAGCGTGATGCTGAACGCCCACGAGCGTGGCGGGCGGGTGTTCGTCACCAGCAATAAGCCATACGAGGAGATGTTGAAGGAGATGATGGTGGGCGACTCCCCCGCAAACCGCGTCCGCTACGACGACCGCACCCGAAGCATGATGAAAGTCCTGCACGTCACCGGCGAAAGTTTCCGGCAGCAAAAAGCCTGGTATCTGGAGTGATGCGCCGCCAACGCCCAACAACCCCTTTGCGCCGTCCAACCAACCACACACACACACTTGACAACCAACCATCCCCATGACCGACGTAGAAGCCGTTAAAAATCTCCAAGAATCGTACCAGCGCATTCGTGGCCAGATTGGTCGCGTGATTGTTGGGCAAGATGCCGTTGTGGAACAGCTGCTGATTGCGCTGCTGGCGCGTGGCCACTGCTTGCTGGTGGGGGTTCCTGGGCTGGCAAAAACCTTGCTGATCCGGACCCTTTCCCAGGTGCTTGACCTTTCCTTCAATCGCGTCCAATTCACCCCCGATCTGATGCCTTCGGACATCACCGGGACGGAGATTATCGAGGAGGATCGCTCCACCGGCGAGAAAGTTTTCCGGTTCGTGAAGGGGCCGATTTTTGCCAACATTGTCCTTGCCGACGAGATCAACCGCACCCCGCCAAAAACGCAGGCCGCGTTGCTGGAATCCATGCAGGAGCACCACGTTACAGCCGCCGGGCGGACGTATCCGTTGCCGGAACCGTTCTTTGTGCTGGCCACGCAAAACCCGATTGAGCAGGAGGGAACCTACCCATTGCCGGAAGCGCAGCTGGACCGCTTCATGTTTAACGTCTGGCTGGATTACCCTTCCTTTGCCGAGGAGGTGCAGATCGTTAAGCAGACAACAGCTGGTGGAAGCATTGCGTTGCAGAAGGTGCTGGGTGGGGGTGAGATTCTGGCGGCGCAGGAGCTGATCCGCCGCGTTCCGGTGGCCGATAATGTGGTGGAGTACGCCGTCCGGCTGGTGGCAAACACGCGCCCGAAATCGGGGACTGTGCCGAAGTTCATCGCCGACTTTTTAAGCTACGGGGCCGGTCCGCGTGCGTCGCAATATCTGATTCTGGGTGCCAAAACCCGCGCCGTGCTGCAAGGCCGTTTCACCCCGGAAATTGAGGACGTTCGCGCCGTGGCCTTGCCGGTGTTGCGCCACCGAATCGTCACCAACTTCAACGCCGAAGCCGACAACGTCACCCCGCAGGAGATTGTCCGGCGGTTGTTGGAGTAAGTTCGCTTTGATTCCAATGGAGCAAGAACCATCGTGGGTCCGCAGAGCATTCCGCTGCGGACCCACGGTGTTTTTTAGGTTGTTGGCTACGGAGCCAATCGCGTCATCTTGATGCTTCCCACATATCCCCCAACTTCAATCTGGCACAAGTAGGTTCCGGCTGGCGCGGCGGTTCCATCGTTGCGGGTTCCGTCCCATTGCAAGCGGTAGTTGCCGCTGGCCAGGGCTTGCTGCATCAGTTGCCGGACAGGGGACCCGTTGATGTCGAACACCCGCACCGTAGCGGTGGCACCAGATGCCGAAGGGGGCACGGTAAATCCAATGCTGGTGCTGGTGGTAAAGGGGTTCGGAATATTCGCCGAAAGCCGAAGCTCATTCTGGTCGCTTCCTGTTGTTGGGGGCGGATCGTTTACCCCCGTTAGTAGCGATGGAGCGTTACCCCGCGCCTCCCCCATTGTGTTGGCCAAGTACAGGTTGACCCACGATGGCCGTGCCGATCGCTTGTGTTCATCCTTCCACTCCTCATCGGTTAGCCGCTTGAATTCCGTGGTGATGTTCTCGTAGTAGCTCATCACCGGTCCGGTATAGGCAACGTTACGCCCGTCGGGAAGGGTGCAGGTGGCAACCATCATGTTGATCGGCCCGGTGCCGATGTGCAGCACCGACGTAGAATTTGGATCGGTATGAATATCCGCCACCACCATATCCTCCTTCCACGCCTTATTGCTCGAATTGCTCGATTGGTAAAAAAGGTCAAAGTACCAGCCATAGTAGAGGGTCACTTTGTCCTCCTCGCGGATCGGCGTGTCACAACCAGCACCCCCTTTGTATGATTGAATCATAGAGGTCAGGAACTTCTTCTCCTCGGTGGTAAGCGTATCGTTGGATAGCTCCTTCTGTGCAATCGTCGCAAGCTGGCGCGAGGTCTTCGCCAGCGAGCTGAAATAGCGTTCAACGCCTACCCGTTGTGATTGATTCGAGAAGGGCAAATGCTGCACCTTATCGAAGGCTTGTTCGGCAAACGTAGCAAGCCGTTGGTAGAACTCAGGGATCGGTTCAACAAAGGCTTCGGGGAAGGAGCAGCCACTCTGGGCGGTGTAGGACTGTTTGGCGTAGAGTAAGTTGTCGTGCCGCAGTTGCGCCCACGATGACAGTTGCGTGTTCATTTTTTGCTGCCACCAAGCCGCAGTTTGCATGAATTCAGGGAGCCTGGATCGGTCGGCCGGTGGGCTTAGTGCGCGGATAGCGTTCAGCCAGCTGTTGTAAAAGGATTCCCCCCACGATGTGCTGTCGTATGAATCAATCAAATAGCGGAGCGCAGCAAGTTGCGGAGCGTAGGGGAAGTTTCCCAGGAATTGCGCGGCACCATTGTTCCCAATCGCAAAAAGGACATCCAGACTGGATGGGAGGAGCCGATCGGGGACCTTATCATAAACCACGTTGGCAGTGATATAGGAGTCAATGATAAATCGCTGGCCGAACAGCAGGAAAGCGGATGCTGGTTTTGCTCCCCCGGGGACACTCGGGTCTCCTGCTATCACCTGCGAAAGTATCCGTTGATATGCCCAAGCATTGGTGAGCAAGGTGTCTTGGAACTGCCGAACCTTGTTGGTGTCCAGCAATTGGTCGGCACGTGTCACCCCCACCTGTGCCAACGTTGCCCGCAGTTGCGGCAAGGTGACGTTGTCGGATTTCCCAACCATCAATTGGATGGTGCTATCAATCCTGTAGTACTGCTGCATCAAATCCCCCTGCTTCATCCCTTCCGATAACAGCGTGGCAATAATCAGCTCCCGTTGTAGCTGTGCAAGTGTGGCTGTCACTCCTGCAGTTTCCGGCAATGCCAAGTATATCTCGGTTCTTCCCAGCCACATCATCGCTTTGAAGTAGTTGCCTAACTTCTCATTGAGGGTGTAATGCCCCCGCACGGTGAACTGGCTGAAGTCTATCGTTCGTGGGGTACTCCCGAACAACGGTATCGAAGTCAGATTTTCTTTCCGTACCTCCTCCATCATCAGTTCCACTCTCTGGGTGTTCTCTGGGAACACTGGTTCGGTAGTCTGGCTTGATTCAAACAGCAATCGTGTGGGAACGGTGAGGTACAGATCAAGGTCATGGAGGATGGATGTCATGCGGGGTTCGGCAGCGTAACGGGCGGCCATTGCCGGAAGCTGTGCGCGAAGCCCTGTCAGGATTGCTTCCAACGCAGGGATCAGCGCGTTCTCCTCCAGCTCCACCAAGATCGCATCGTAGGACATATGCAGCGGGTGAAGCAACGCATCGGTGGTGATGAATACCGGAAGGTCGTGGTTGTAGATGTCAACGTACGCATCCGCAAACGATGGCCACGTTACCCGCTCGGTCACCATGAAACTATGCTCCCGCAGCAGCGAGCGTTCGTGCGAAGTCAGCCGATACCGGCGGTCAATGCTGTCGGCATAGAGTGCGCTGCCAAAATCAACGTGTGTGCGGGTTCGGAACCCGGGCAAAGGGTACAGCGTGCGTAATTCATCGGCGGTAAGATTCCCATGTTGGTTAAGGAACCTCTGGTAATCGTCAAGGCTGAATTCTTGCGCGGCAAGGTTGTGGTTGGACAACGCCATTCCCAGCACCAAGAACAGCCACCCCAGAAAACGACGAAGCAGTGGACAAGTAGCCATAGCATTACGAAGATGGAATGTGGAACGAAGAGCACGCGGTTATGCCGCGCTGCCGTGGCGGTGGCCGGAATGGAAGGGGAATGGTGCGAACGTGGGGACGAAAGTAGCAACATCATTTCATCGAAGCAATACCTGCCGCGCCGTATTTTCGCGCCATGAACAACATCAGCACCGGAACTTTCCCTCCCGATCAAATCCCTGTTATTAAAGATTGGAATTGGTGGAGCGATTTTTTGCAGCGTGAGTATTACGGCAATCCCGATGAAGGCCCTGCTTGGGAGAACGTGGCTCGCAGCCTGGCCCGCCAGTTGGATATCGGGCCGGGGACCGACGTGCTGGACCTTGGCTCCGGCTGCGGCGAAGTGGTGATGCGGCTTGCAATGATGGGCGCGCGTGCGGTGGGGGTGGAACGCTCCGAACCGTTGGTGATCCATTGCGCCCGCACCGCTGCCGAGCGTGGCGTTGTGGCGCAGTTTGTTGCCGCCGATATGTTCACCTTCCAGCCGCAAACAATGTTCGACGTGGTTCTTTCGCTGAACACCAGTTTTGGCTACGGCAATCACCAGCAGAACGGCGAACTTCTTCGCAACATCAGCCGCTGGCTGAAGCCCGGGGGGAAACTCTACTTGGATACGTTCACCGCCGACAATGCCGAATCGTTTGGAACATGGAGCGATGCCCTTGCCGGAGGAACATTCGTGGTGGAGAACAGCTGGGAACCGGAACGGAGCGTCATGATTAGCCACCCAGCCTGGATTGCCCCCGATCAAGAAACCGTCTATTATGCCAACGGGCCTGAAGTGGTGCGCCTGTATCTGCGCCAGGAGCTTGAACAGATGATGGCCGATGCCGGATTGCGCCCGCGCCGCCTGCAACGCGCCATGGGCCGCCGCTTCCGCCAGGACGACACCGATATGCACACCACATGGATTGCCGAACGGCAGGGATAACCAAAAAACAGTGACGAAAACAGGGAACAAGCAGGGGGAAAAAAAGTAGGGCCGATCTCGAAAGATCAGCCCTTGGGCGAGCGCGCCGTCACCCCATCGGCGCGTGTCGTGTGCAACAATACTTCGAGTTCGGGGAAGATGCAAGCATTATTTTCCTGGGAACACATTTTTTTTTAGCTGGACCGCCAAACGCCCCAATTCCAACGATTCATGGAGCCAATAATCCTCCAAAAACAAGGGGGAATGGCTTGCCCAAACACGCCGCTATCCGTTTGCTTGGTTCCCCCGCCCCAACAAGCAAGCCTTCTCAATCCAGTACGGGCAATGGGGGCAGTGCGGGGCTTGTAAGGGGAGCCGGCTGCGCGAGGTGTAGCTAAGGTCGTGGATGTCGCGGAATGCGCTCCGAAGCTCGTCCTCGGCGCGGTGCATATCGAACCGGCTGAAGGTGAACTCCTGCGGCGCGTCGGGATGCTCGGTGAACAGGATCACGCAGCGGAACGTCCGCTGCTCGGGGCGCAGTAGCGAGACCAAGTAGGCGTACAACCGAAGCTGCGGCAGATACTCATCGGCGGTGCTTTTCAGCGCGTTGGCGGCCACCTTGCGGGTCTTGTAATGGAGCACAGCGATCGCCTGATCGGTCTCCACAATCAAGCGGTCCATCACCCCCAACACAAAATCATTCTCGAACGGAATCCGAAGCTCATGCTCCACATAGCTGGTGCTTCCGGCGGGCGCAATCGCTTGCTGGGCTTGCGGGCTGTTCAAGATTCGCCGGAAGGTCCCAATCAGCCGCTGGCGCATTCGCTCGGCTTGGTCGGTGGGGAGCGGCTCGGTTAGCAACACGTCGTCGGTAACGCGCTCCACCGCGTCGCGCGTGTCGGCTTCGGCCTGGGGCGCGGCTGCGGAAGGTTCCGTTTCCACCATCGCCGCTATCGAGTCAATCTGTTGGCCGTAGATGGCTTGCAGGAACTCATCGCCGGCGGCGTGGGCGTTGCTTGGTTCTTCTTCGGATGCGTCGCTCATTTCGGCAAGCATCTCATCAACCCGAAGCGCGGCGCGGCGGAACAGCCGTGCAAACGTGGTCCCGTCCTCGCTGTCGCGGGTGTTCGGGTCGAACTCTGGGTCGTACGCTGCGGTTAAATCCTCCGGAATCCCAAGCCGGTATTTGAGGTAATACTTCGTGGGGCATTGGGAATAGACCAAGAACTGCGTGGCGGAATAGATGTCCCCCTCGGCCCGCGCCGGAAGTTCGCCGATGTTCACCAACTCGCTGCGGAATATCTGCGCCGGTCCCGCCTCCGTTTCGTGGCGCGGTTGCTCCGGCAGCTGATACCAGACCTTCACCTGCTGGTTCCAATCCTTCTCCGTTTTTGTTCTGCCATCTTCGCTAAGAAACCAGAGCTTCGAGGGGACCTCAACCGTTCCGTTCTCGGCGGGAAAATCGCCCAACGGAGCCAGGCCCCAATCGAGCATCGTCGTCCCGTGCTTCGTCGTCCCGCGCTTCGTTGTTTTAACATTGCCGGAAAGGATCAGAAGGTCCCGGGCGCGGGTGGTGGCAACGTAGAACAGCCGTGCTTCCTCGGCACGTTCGCGTTCGGTGGCACGCAGCTTCATCAGCGAGGCAATGGCCGGTTTCTGGTCGTCGTGGTTGAACTTCCAATTCCAGCCGAACCCGAGGTCGCGGTCGAACAAGGTTGTGTTGGCGCGGCGCGGCGGCGAGTGAAGCGATGGAAGGAAGACCACCGGAAACTCCAAGCCCTTCGATGCGTGCATCGTCATCAGCAGCACGGCATCGCGCCCGGTGTTGATGGGGGCCTCGGACTCCACCTCATCGCCCTGAATTTGCTCGCGGATCTGCTCAACGAAGTCGTACAAGTTGGTGAACCCGCGCGACTCGAACGTGCGGGCATTCTCCATCAGCTTATCAATGTTCGCCATTGCTTGCTCGCCCCGCTCGGTCCCGATCACCGCGCCGCGCCAGCCCGTGCGCTCCAGCACCCTTCGCATCAGCAGCGAAAGGGGGATACGCCCCGCCATTGCGCGGTCCTCTTCAATGGCTTGGATTGCGCGGCGGACCGCTTCGTGCGCCCCTTCCTGCTTGGCCCGCTGCGCCGCACGCTCCCATAACGAACGCCCGGAACGGCTTGTGCCAATCCGGTACAGCTCCGCGTCCGACACGCCGAAGTACGGGGATCGAAGCAGGCCCAACAACGCCACATCGTCGTTGACGTTCAGCAGGACCGATAGATAGTTGACGATGTCGTAAATCTCCTGCGAGCTGTAGAACCGCGAGCTGCCGAAGTTGAGGAAGGGAATGCCGTAGGCACGGAACGCATCCTCTAATTCCTGGAAACTGTTTCGCTTGCGGCAAAGGATTGCGATGTCGCCAAATCGTGCCGGGCGTGGTTGCTCCGGTTCCCCCGCTGCGGGCGATTCCCACACCACTTGTTCCTCCCCCGTGGCAACCAACTGAAGAATCCGGCGCGCAATCAGTTCCGCCTCGCTAACGGTTGGCTCCGTTGCTTCCGCTTCGTTGGGGTCGCCAATCGTTTGTTCCGCAATCTTTTGCTCCGCTTCGTGCTGGCCGCTGTTTTCCCCTTCGTCGTCGTTGTTGCTGTCGTTGTTGTCCCGTGCCAGTATCACCTCCACCCCTCCGGCTCCGGTGGAGCGGCGTGCGCAAACAAGCGGCTCGTAAGGAACGCCAAAATTGAACAACCCCTCGGGGGTCATCACCGGGCTGCAAGCAAGGTTGACGTAGGCGCAGTTGGAGGGAAGCAGGCGGAAGGAGGCATCAAGCCGGATGATCCCAAGCGATTCTTCTTGGGAAGTCTCGGGGATTTCTTTTTTGCGATACTCCAACGGCTGCCCCACGCGTTGTTCCTCCCTGTTCCGTTCCGTGATGTCGTGGTCGGCGTGGTCGAACACCTCAACCTCGGCATTGCGGAAGCCATAGATGGATTGCTTCTTATCGCCAACAATGCAGATTCTTCCCAGCGATTGCAACCGGCTAAGCAAGCGGTGAACAATGGCGTATTGCAGCGCGTTCGTGTCCTGGAATTCATCCACCATGATTGCTTTGAATCGGCTTAGGAGCGCCCTGCTGGGATCCGGCTGTTGCAACGCAAACAGCAACCGCAGCTGAAGGTCCTCGAAGTCCAAAGCGTTCTGGTGGGATTTCCGTTGCTCGTAAAGGTGGATTGCTGCAAAGAAGATGTCCAAGATCACCCGTGTGTCGTCAAGCAGCTCCTGGTGAAGCGCGGGATCGGGGACGATTTCCAGCAATGGTTTTGCGCGTTCGGCTGCGCGTTGGATCGGCTCGGCAAGTGGGTTCAGCATCGCCACCTCCTCGCGCGGTAGCCGGAAGATCCCGGTTCTTCGCGGTGTCCCATCTTTGGTCAAGGGCAAAATCTTCAGCGCGTTGAATTGCTGAAGAATTTCGTGTGGGGTTTGCGCATCGCGCAGTGCCTGAAGAAGGTGTTGCGCCTCGCCAGGGTTCCGCATGAAACTGATAAGGTCCTGGAATTTGCTGAGCACTTCTGGGGTGCGCAACGTGCTCTCCACGGCTTGCCTGATGGTGGTGTCCCACAGCTCCAACGTCTCCGGTTTCCCCAACGCCAGCACGCCGTTGGTTAGGCTGAAGGTGATCGGCTCGCGGTTGTTGACCATCATCTCAACGATCTCTTCCAGCAACTCACGACTGATCCGGCGTGCGGTTCGGTACGATTCGGTGATCTGCTGGGGGTCCTCGCTTGGGCCGGAGAGCGCGGTTTCGATTGCTTCCTCCACCACTTCTTTCTCGATCACGCGGCGTTCGTAGCCGCTAATCACCCGGAAACTTGGCGGCGTGTCGGTCTCGATCGGGTACTCCCGCAGCAGTTGCGAGCAGAAGCCGTGGATGGTGGAAACCATTGCGGAGGTGAAGCCTTCGCGGGCCTTTTTCAGCTTCTCCCAGTTGGCTTTGTGGGATTCATCCCCCAGCCGTTTTTCAAGCTCCTCGGCAATGCGGGTTCGCAGCTCGCTGGCGGCTTTTTCGGTGAAGGTGATGGCCGCCATTTCGGCAGGGCGTATCCCCAGGTACTCCACGATGTCGCAGTACCGGCTAACCAGCACGCGGGTTTTTCCCGAGCCAGCATTTGCCGTGATAGAAAGATGGCGCAGCGCGTCGTGGGCCTTCTGTTGGTCAAGCGTAAAGGTGATCTCAGCCATGGGGCAAAAGTAGGAAGAATGAGCAATTGAAAATGGATCAATGGCGGGGCAATTTCTGGCCAAGTAAGCGGGGCCTTACATGCAATTCCGAATGCAATTCCAGATGCCACAGCAGCGGAACCTGCGCCAGCAACCGATCACAACCCAACCACTAACCGGAAATACAAATCCCGCCGTGGTTTCTCAATCATCTCGAAGGCAATGCCGAACGTGGCAATGTAGTTCTCAATCAGCGGCAACCGGAGTTCCGCGCCGTAGCTTCCCAGAAGTGGAACGTCCTTCAGCTCCGTTTGCTGGCTGAACCAGGCGGCCCCGCCTTCAACAAACAGCAGGGTGGATAGCCCCGTTGATTCCCCCCCAAACGGTTGCAGCAAGCCAACGCTGCCAACGGCCACGCGGTCCCCGTAAACGTAGCGTTCCACCCCACGCACGCGGTGGTTTGGGTGAAGAGAAAAAAGATTGAAGCCTTGTTGGAACTGGTCGTATTTATCCAAGCCAACAAACTCCTGCGGCAACTGCGTTCCCCAGTGTGCTTCCCCTTCCATCCGGAACAGCAGTGAAGCATCGCTCCAATCGCCAAACGGAACCTTCCACGCCGTCAGGCTCGATACGCGGTTGTATTGAACGCTGCTCCCAATGGCTGGCTCGGACCGGAGGAAGTTGGCGGTGAAGAAAAATTCCGGTGAGGTTAGCGTGTACTCCGCCCCGGCCTCCACCAATTCGGCAGCGGCGGGTGCAAGCTCACCCGGCGCAAATTCTCCGCTGTTCCACGGTTCCAATTTTCGGTATCCACCGTTGATTTTCAGCTGGTGAACGGTGGTGAGTGAGTTCGGCGGGCGGAGTGTCCATTGCAGTGCGGCACTGCCGGCGGTTGTCCGTTGGTAGGCGGGTGTTTCCCCAACAATCCGTGCAAAGCCAAGCTGATACGCCCCTTCAACCATGATCGTGAACGGCAGCGCGTTGTTGATGTATCCCACCGCCCCGCCAAACTCATTCGATGCGGTTCCATAATCGGCAAACGCTTGGATTGTGTGGATTCCCATTGGGTCGTTCAGCAACGCAAGCAATCCCCAGCGCGAACCTTTCTGGCCATCGTGGCTCCGGTCGGTTCCGTACAAAGGGGAGTAGGCCAGCGGCGTGATGTGCGCCAGCGCGCTGTAGTTTCCTTCGTCAAAAATTCGTGCAATCGGGATGCTGTCGGCTGGCGGGGTTTGGCGCGGAAGCCGTGCAAACAGCCAGCCGGAATATTTCACCTTGATTTGGGCCGCTGGCGTTGGGGTCATCTGGCGCGAAGCCGGGATCAGGTGGGGAAGGATGCGGTCGCGGGTGTCGAAGCTGATGGCCAGCACGGAGTCGCTGCCGGGGACCCATTGCACGGAGTAGATTCCGCCGGCAATATCCGTCAGGTAGCGGCGGTCGCTTCCGTCGGGCTTCATTGTTAGAAGGTTCGGCACGCCGCCGGAGTGGGTGGTGATGGCGATTCGGGAACCATCCGGGGACCACACCGGATAGCGGTCGCGAGCGGAATCGCTGGGAAGCACCGCAAGCCCGCTTCCGTCGCGGTTGATAACCGCAATCACCCGCCGCCCCGAAGAATCGAACAGGCTGAAGGCAATCCGTTTTCCGTCGGGGGACCAGCTGGGCGTGTAGGCTTGCGCATCGCCAAGCAATGCCCCAAGCTGTTGGACCGTCCCGCTTGTTGGGTCCACCGTCACCAACTGGTCCCGCCCGGCCCGTTTCTGCACGGCAACAATGGTGCTGCCGTCGGGGGACCATGCGGGGTCGAACAACGAAGCGTTGGTGGTTAGCCGGCGCAGGCCCCGGCTTGAACGATCAAGCAGATACAGATCATGGAGCAATGCATCATGCCGCCCGTACCGTTGTTTGGAAAGCACCAACTGCTGGCCATCGGGGCTCCAAGAAAACTCTGGGTCGAATCCTGGTTCATCGCTTAGGATCACTGGCCGCCCGCCAGTATCGCTCAAGGCTATCGCGTTGTTCGGGAGTACGTACAGCCGTTGCGTGCTGGCTCCGGAAGCGGCCATCATCGCCACCTCCTTTCCATCGGGCGAGATGCGAACCCCGGTGACGAAGTCGAACCGCTTCGTCAGCGGCGGGCTGATCTCATCGGCTTCCTCGCGCACGCCATATTGGGCACTGTACATCACCGTCAGGGTGCGTCGCCAGTCGGCGTAGATTTCCCCCATGCTCTCCCCGGTCGCCTGTTTGACGGCAAGCTCAAAGTCGTAAAGGCCAAGCCCGCCGCCGCGCCCGGCGTTCACAATCTTTGCAAGGGTGCTGTCGCCAAACCGCCACGTCATGTAGCGAACGATGGAGTGCCCGGTCTCGTACAGCATCACTCCGTCAAGCCTTCCCAGGCCGTCGTATCCCAGCCGTGCGTTCACCGCCGCCACGCGAAGCACTTGGTCAACGTCTGTGGTCCATCCGTCCGGCTCCATAAACCGTGCGGTCCCTTCGTTGAACCACCTGGGGACGCTGGCCGAAGGAAAGATTGCACCGGTCCACTCCTTTGTGGCGTGGGCAATCACGATGTGGGTGAACTCGTGAGTAATCACCGCCCGGAACCACTTTGCCCGCCCCGACGAACGGATTCCCCCAAGCACCAAGTCATCCAGAATGCCGCGAAGCCAGATGTACATGTGGTCGTCGTCGAAGGCGAAGGCGTTCTGCACGTCGTCAAGGTCCGAAAGGTAGAGCTTGACGCGGTGGCTCAGCTGCGTGTTCAGATTCCCCGTCACCACGGGATAGACGGCTTCGGCAACGTTGGCGGCTTCGCGGGCAATGCTGTCCAATCCATCATGGTAGATCACCACAAAATGATCGGTGCTGAACTGGTGCCACGAAACATCGGGGCGGTTTGCGCCAAGAAACGGAATTCGAAGAAGTTGCGCCGAAAGCGGAGCAATGCCAACAACCAACAGCAACAACGTTAGGCGAAGAAGCATGGAAGGATTGAGGTTGTGTGATTGTTCCGGCTGATGCGGTGTGCCGCGTTCCCGCGCCCTGTTTGGGCCATTAGCTCATCCCGTGGCATTTCTTGTATTTCTTCCCGCTGCCGCAGGGGCAAAGGTCGTTCCGGCCAATTTTTGCTTCGGCGCGGATTACCGTGCGCGGCCCTTTTGCCCTCATGCTGGGGGCTGGCTTCTCCGGCTCGGCAGCCGATAGATCTGCGGGTTGCGGGTTGTTCTCCTCGTCAATCCGGTCGCGCAGATATTGGTAATGGCTCAGGATATTTTCGCGGTGATTGTTCACCGCGCTCCAGCGGTCATGAAGCTCCAGTGCTTGCGGAAGCGTGCCGATCAGTTCGGAGGTGTACTCCGGGGGCATTCGTTCAAAAAACTGGCGGATGGTTTCGGGGAAATCGGGGTGTTGCAATGGCATCAAGGATGCCAGCCACAGCTCCAGCCGTTGATTGCTAAACAGCGGGTCGGCCAGCCGTTGGCGAAGCATCGCCATGATAATGGCCGCAACGTCGGGGCGGTTCTCGGCGTGCGCGCCAAGCACCTCGACCAATCGTTGGTAGTAGGAAGGGGGCGGCTCTTCGCGGTCGGTTCCGCGCTCGTTCGCCAGCATTTCATCGTGGATCACGGGGAAGGCCGCAAGCCCGATATGCTTCAGCCCCGTTGCCGTGGCCTCAACCATCCAATCCCAATCCTCGATGTAGGCGCGGCGCAGCGCGGACGTTAGCAATTTTGGGGCAACGGTGTCGCCGGTAAGGCCAATGGTAAAGGCTGCGGCAATCGGCAGCAGTGCTTCCTGGGGTGGCATCTCGGGGTCATCGGGCCAGGGGGATTGGATAAGCCGTTGAACCACCTGCAACAGGTCTGGGTTCGGGGTGATGTTGGCGATTGCGTCGGGGGCAAGCGGACCGCTTCCGTCGCGCAGATGTTCAAGCCATTCTTGTTGGGTCATTTCCAGTTTCCAAGCAATTGTTGAAGTGGTGCAATCAATCCCGCCTGAAGGTCGTTCGGCACCGGGACGCGCACAATCAAGTTCGGCCACAGGATAATTGGTGGCTCCGTAATCAGGCGGGCCGATAGCCTGACCAGGTGCAAGTCGTCGTACAGAAACGGGCGGCGGCCGCAATGAAGCGCGCGGCAGTTGATCCGTACGCCGTGGCCGCAATCAATCTGGCGGCAGATCCGCCCGATATACTGTCCCTCCTCATCGGTTAAAAACAGGTCCGCCCCGCGGTGCACGGTTTCGGCAGCTTCGTGAAGCCGCCGCGCCCGCGAAGCCAGCGGCGCAAGCTCCATCCCGCTTGCCACGGTGATCAGCAGATCAATGTCCCCCGGGTCCGGTTTTGCCGTTGCCAGGGACCCGATCAGCGCAATCCGCATCACCCCCTCCAGCGGGCTTCCTCCGTCGGCAGCAATCACCCCGCGAACAAACCGGAGTGCCTCGGCAATCAGCCGCAGGCGTGTTCCGGTTGGTGGGATGTAGGCCGATTCCTCAGTTGGCGGCGCGGCCGATAGCAACGCTATCTCGGTGGCATACGCGGCGCAGGCGTGCAGGTCCTCCTCGACCAGTTGGGGGTAGCGGCGTAGCAGTTCTTCGGTGCTTTCCCCCGTGGCAAACCTTCCCAGCACCTCGATCACGGCGATGGAGGTCCCACGAATCAGCGCACTGCCGGGATCGCCTGGCGTGCTAACCGTAATTCTGCGAAGAAGCTCGTGATGTGTCATGCGGAGCAGAAGGGAGGTACAGAGAAGGCTACCAACAAGACCAAACGGAGAAATTGGCAATAACCAATAAGCAATCGGGCCGAAGATAGTAAACCGCTGGCAGCTATCTTTCCGTATGTGAGAAACTTACACGATTTTTACCCATGCAATACTTCACACACGCCTTCCTTCCCTGCCTCTTTCTTCTACTTCCGCTCCTTTCCACGCAGGCCCAAGACTCCACAGCCGCCGCCGATAGCACCTCCGCCGGCACTGCCGACAGTGCGACCCGCGACCGCAGCGGCTTGGCCATTCTTCCTTTTATCGCCTACACGCCGGAGACCCGTTGGGCCGGCGGGGGGGCCGTGATCTACTATTCCCGCGCCGAGGATGCGCCGTTGGACTCACGCGCTGATGAAATCAGCGGCGGCGGAATCTACACCCAAAACAAGCAGCTTTCCATCATCTGCTACCCGGAAATTTATTGGGATCAGGGAAGATGGAGTTTGAAGGGGAGCTTGGGTTATCTGCAATATCCCACCTACTTCTACGGGGTGGGGAATGCTACGCGGAAGGAGGATGAGGAACTCTACGAACCGCGGACGCTTCGCTGTTCGGCGGCAATCACCCGATACTGGGACCACTTGATGCTTGCGGTCCGCTACGAGGCCCGCCACGACAAATTCCTTGCGGTGGATTCTGGCGGGTTTTTAGAGCAAGGCTTGTTCACCGGAAGCGGCGGCGGTCTGGTGAGCGGTGCCGGAGTGATTGCCGGAATTGACGACCGCGACTACACCTTCAGCACCATGCGCGGAACCTACGTGCGGCTGACGGCAATGGGGTACGATGGCACGTTGGGAAGCGATTTCGGATTCGGAAAATACACGCTGGATGCACGCCGCTATTGGCCATTGTTCGATGGCCACGTGGTGGCTGCCCAGGCGTATGGTGAGTTCACCAGCGGCAACGCACCGTTCTACATGCTCTCCCAGCTTGGGGGCGAAAATCGGATGAGGGGCTTCTACGAAGGCCGCTACCGGAACAACCACATGCTGGCCGCGCAGGCGGAGTATCGCTTGCCAGTCTGGTGGCGGTTTGGCGTGGTGGGGTTTGCCGGGGTTGGTGCGGTTGCCCCAACGTTGGCAACCTTCAGCCTGCGGGACGTTCGTGCTTCGGCAGGGACCGGCATCCGTTTTTCGCTGGACCCAAAGGAGCGGATCAACATCCGGCTTGATTTCGGAATCGGGGAAAAACTAGAGTTCTACTTTGGGATTGATGAGGCATTGTAGCCTATCGCCAGTATCAAAAAAATAGGGGCGGAACCTTTCGCGGTTCCGCCCCTGACGTTTGCACGTACGCAGCGTTGTTATTGCCCGTTGTAGAGGATTTTTGGTGAGGTCGTTGATGGCGAGTCTTTCTCCTCTTTCTCCGGCTTGATCTTACCACCGCTTTCACAGCTATAACTGTCTTCGCTACTAATTACAGCCCATTTCTCTGCTGCGGCATCCCAGATCAGCGTGATTACATCATCGGGGAGGAGATCAAGTAGATCAGAGAAAATTCCGGCCAAGATGTTAGCATCGGAGAGTTTGAAGCCATCGGACAGATCTCCTTGCCAGGACCCATCGTCGCAATCGCCCTTGACTTGCAGCACCAATATCTGCCCATCTTGCACCCCATCGCTTAGGCTTACTTCCGTGGCATTCCAATCGGTAGTTGAGCGGGCGCGGATGTAGGAGCGGTTGCCGACGGTGATTGTTGAGCCATCGCTTACCGAGACCTCCGATGAGGGGCGCACTGCCAACCCGCCATCAACATCCATCCGAACGTTGGGGCCGGTGGTTCCAACGCCAACGTCGCCATCGTTATCCACCCGCATCCGCTCGATGTTGTTGGTGCGGACCACCAACGCCACGTCATCCTTTGTTCCAAGGAAGTTGGTGGAAGGGTTGGTGTTCGGGTTGCCAGT
This sequence comes from Chlorobiota bacterium, assembly GCA_016710285.1. Classification (NCBI taxonomy): domain Bacteria; kingdom Pseudomonadati; phylum Chlorobiota; species Chlorobiota bacterium. The sequence goes on from JADJXR010000001.1 coordinate 2,880,156, forward strand.
AGTGGACCACCCAAAGTTCACCAGGTTGCTGGTGTTCAAAATCGTTTCCCATACTGGGGTGCCCGGCGTTCCATCGTTGTACTCAAAATTGCCAGTGGTGGTGTTGAACACCAACAACCCCGTTGCAGGGTTCGGGATCTGATCGCGCTGGGCCGAGGTCATTCGCGGAATCAGCAGCCCGCCAGTTGTTGAAACGATGTCAAGGGCTGCCGATTGATCCGGTGCGGTTGTCCCCACCCCCATGTGCCCGTTGGGGTCAACAACTGGCGATGATTGCTGGGCAATGGCGATGTTTGCCACGCAGAGCGTCCCCAGTAAGAACGTTGCTACCCGTGGGAGTAAGGAAAGTCGTTTCTGTTCAGTCATTTGGTAAGCCTCGTAGGTTGTTGTTTGAGGAGTTCAATAGCAGGAAATCGCCGCGAAGATAGTGCTGCATCCTGAATACTCAAAATGGAAGGAGGGATTGTTTTATCGAACGCTGATAGCTCCCTGCGGTGCCCGCGCAACGATTGGCGGGGCAACGGGAAGGGGAAGCGAATCGGGAATGCCAATGGCGCGGGGGAGCGCGTCAAGCGATGGAAGCAGCGCGCCGGGCAAGCGAAGCTCGATATTTCCCGCTTGAGTCAGCAGCCGGCAGGTGTCCGTTGTTTGGCGCAGCGCGGCCGCAATGTTCCCCCGCCGCAGCTGGATATTCACCATGCCGAAATGCTCCTCAATCTGGACCTCACCTTCTCCAAATCCACGTAGGTTTCCATCATTCATGGCGGCGTGCAGTGCCGATCCGGCCAGCGCAAAGCTGCCGTTGCCGGTCAGCCGCTCAAGGGTGATGGTTCCTGAGGTATCCGTTCCGGCAACGGTCCCGCGCAGGTCCCGCACGGCGGTGGCGCAGCGTTCCGTGGCGAACCGCACTTCCCCAACCACTCCATCCACCGTAAGCCTTCCGGCTTTTCCTTTGGCCTCCAACGTTGTGCTGTCGGGAAGCGTAATCAGGATGGTGATGCTTCCGGCGGTAAGCGGCGACCCCACTGGATAGGCCGCCACGTGAACATTCCCGCTGGGGTCCTGCGTGGCATCGGCCCGCACCCGCCCGAATCCCACCGCATCCCCTTCCACAAACAGGTCCACACCAATGCTGGCGGTTACGCCACGCAGGACCCGAATCTCCGCTTGCTCAAACTGAATATTCACCACGCTGCCGGCTGCGGCGCGGAAGCTGAAATGGCGGGAATCGGAAGGGAGGTCCGCAACCGGCACTGGCTCCGTCCCGGCCCCGAACAGAAGGCGCGAGATGGTGCGGTCGCTGGTGGCGGTTTCGTAGATCACCACCCCTGCGGCAAGCAAGGCGATCGCGCCGATAACAATCAACAGATACCGCATTCGGTTGCTGGAAGTATGCTGAAAAAATTCAGGCTGGCTTGATTGCCCGGCCCAGGAAAAAGCCCTGCACGCGTCAGCGGCGGCCACGCGAAAAATCTAACACCCTCACCGCTGCCCCCGGGTGCGCCCCTGCGCGCAGCGTCACCACTCCGTTGGTGGTGCATTCAAGAAATGGCCCCTCCATCCGAAGCCCCTTGCGGATTGCGGGCGCGGCGGCTCCGTTTACCAATAACTCCGTGCTTCCGTCGCGTTGCTGTTGCAGCGTAAGTTGCTCACTGTGGATGGTCGTGTAGCTGTTCGGGCTTGGCCTTCGCTGGCGTAATCGCTCGATAAAATCGGCAAACTCCATCTCCTTCCCGCTTGCGGTCTCCACCACGTAGCCCTTGCCGGAACGATACCGGGACCCCGCTGGCAGCTGGCTCCAAGTTCCCGATGAATCAAACGGCCACACCCCCACCATTCCCCCTTCCATCCGGCAGATAATCCAGCCGCTGGGGTCGCGGCGAATCAAGGTGTCAAGGGAGTTCGGGAAGAAAAGGTCAACGTGGGGATAGGTTGCTTCGGGCGGGATGTGATAGTGCGCAATCAGCGTCCCACGGTGCTGCCAAACCTGCTCGAATGGCGACCCGCCAATCCATTTGTCGGGGCTGCGGTAGCCCGCTTTGGTGGTCCCGATATTCTCCAACATCAGGTCCGGCTCCTCCGGGAAAAACGTTCCAAGCTCCTGGGCCGAGGCGTACGGGTTCAGCCCAACGATGGTGTTGTTTGGGCGGTTGGCGGCAAACGTCACGTCCCACGTGTGTTGCTGGATTGGGGATTGAATCCCCCCTTGCATCGAGCCAATGGCGTAGTCGCGGTTGATGAACGTCTGCTTGGCCACGGGGGTGAAGGCTTCGGTGCTGAACCGCATCTTCCCACGCGAGCGGTGCACCTCACGATGCACGAACGGAAGGTCCCGCCGGTCCAATATCTCCCGAATAATTTCCGGCGGACGGAACGGGCTGATTGCTGCAAACGCCAAGTCAGCAAACGGAATCGGCACGGTGTCGCGAAGGTAGAAATTGATGTAGCCGTTCATCTCGGCAGCCCGTGGGTTCAGCGTGGAGCTTTCGCCATCGCGGGAGTGCGCGCCGCAGTAGCTGCCGCCCAGATACTCCGTTGCGGCATCGGCCAGCAGGAACTCCAGCATCATCCCGCAGCGGCGGCGGAGCGATTGGTCGCCCGCAAAATCTTGCAGCAGAAGGAGCGGAGCCATGTAGTAGTAGTGATACCGTGGCGAGTCCCATTCGGTCATCCCTTTGGTGGCGGTTTCATCAATCCAGTGGCGCAGATACTCCGTTGCCTCGGCACGAATCTGGCGCGAGCTTTTCCCATTGAACCATTGGCTTCCGGGAAGATCGGGCCATTCTGGCTGAAGAGGAGAAGCGAGGAATAGTACATCAGGAAATGGTTCTCCGTGTCGCCACGGTAGGGGGTGTAGCGTCCCCACGTTTGGCGGAAACGGTCCCGCCATTGCTGGCTTAGAAGGTGGCGGCAGTAGAAGTAGAAACCGGTGGCGGGATACATCCAAAAAATATCCCCTTTGGGTTGGCGCAGCAGTGTGTCAAGCTGCCGCCATGCCAGCGCGGTGTCGGTTCCGGTCATCAGTTTTGCGGCAACGAACTGGAAGTTCAGCGCGTTGTTCCGTGCAATCTGGTGCAGCGCGGAATCGGCAACCGCCGAACGCCGAATGTTGATGGATTGAGAAAGCCTTTTTGAGGATGGCGCGGCGGAAGTTCTAACATCCAACTTCTTTCCACGGCCCGCTTGCTTGCCCCGGGAAACCTCACCTGCTGGCGCAAGATTTCTGGGCTTTGCCACAAGGCTCCAGACCTGCGCGTTCCCCAACCCGGATTGCTGCCAAGCGGTGTCGCCAAGTTCTTTCCTCCATAGCCCCCGCCCGAAGGTTCCGGCAAGAAGAGTTCCGGTTTGCGGGATTGCCAGCAGCGCGTGGACCCGGCGTGTGGGAAGGTTGGCGGTGATGTCGGCCCAATGCGGCGCGGCGGAGTCGGCGCGGTACTGCTGCACCCCGTTGAACCCAACGTAGTAATTCGCCGGGGGGGTGATGGACCCGGGGGTGCTGGGCTGGTAGAAGTAATCGCCGGGGCTGGCGGCGGCGGATCCGTAATTCGGTTCGGTCCACGATTCGCCCTGGTCGCCGGAGCGGTAGCGGATGGAGTTTCCGGTGGAGGCTTCTTCGGCAATCAGGGTGCTTCCCTCCCAAGCCAGCCGGTAGATGTACCGTTTCTGCAATTTCCCTTTCGGGTTATGCCATGTTTCGCCGCCGTCGCTGGACCGCCACAACCCCCATGCTGTTGCGGCGAAGACCCATTGCGGATGTTCTTGGGAGACCTTCAGGTCCATCACCTCGGTCATTTGCCAGCTGGTGGTGATGCGCCAGGTTTTCCCGTAGTCGGTGGATTTATGCACCCCGTTCCCCGCAGCGATAAACAGAATCTGCCCCCCCGAACGGTCCACCGCATCCATCGAGTAGGCTTTCAGATTGCGCGGGCCAAGGTGGTCCCAGGTCTGCCCAGCATCAACGCTGCGGAACAACCCGCTCCCAAGCGTGCTGCTTCCAACAATCGAGTCCTGGTTGCCCAGCACAACGGCGTACAGCGTCCATTGCGGCTGCAACTGTGACTGCGATTGCGGCATTGCAACGGCTGGGGCAAGAAGAAAAGCAACGCACAGAAGGAAGATTCGGAACGCCGAAAGCTGATGGTTCATAACGATGGTAAAGAATGGCATTGCCCGAATTCCATGAACTCCAACGTGTGGCCCACATTCAGCGGCAGCGGGATTTTCACCCCGCCATTTTCAACAGCAATCTGCTGGCCATCAAGCATGGCGGCACCCTTCCCGCGGATGGTGATTGCGATGGTCCCCGCGCCCACGCGAAGGGTGTGTTGAATGCCGGAAATTTTTGGGGAGATCACCAGCCAATCCCCCTCGATGCTTGCCCCCAACAGGTGGCGCACCATCAGGATAATGAACTGCGCCCAGCCCCAAACGATAATCCCCACCGGCGGAAATGGCGGCGTTTGGCGCGGGCCATAATACTCAAACCAAGCCCCGCCCGCCCCGGCTTTTTCCAGCAGCCACCGCAGCGAACGTTCGGCGCGTTCGGTTGCTCCGGCTTCAATTTCAGCCGAGGCAATGAAGGCGGTTGCAAAGGCCCATGGCCCGGGGGAGTCGGGGTCGGAAGCAACGGTGCTTCGGCCATATCCCCCGCATCCATTCTGGTCCCACAGCTGCTCCAAACTCTGCAACGTCTCCATCGCAAGGCTGCTGTTTGGGGGGATCAGCCCGTAGATAATCGGCAGGGCCTCCACTGCGTCGGGGGTGCAAGGGGGTGCGGCAATCGGGCCGGTGGAGGTTCCTGGCGTGGGAAGGTAGGGGGGCGTAATCGGGGTGATTCCATGTTGGGTCCGGGCGCATGGTTTCAGCGGGCGTGCCGTCGGCCAAGCGGCGGTGGATAATCCGCCCTTCGTGAACCAGCCGATACTGCGGGTGGCCAAGCATCGCTTCGCGGATTCGGTTGCCGGCGGCGTGCCACCGCTGGGCATCGTCGTGATGGCCAAGGTGCTGGGCAAGCTCGGCAATGTGGACCAGCCCAACGGCGCAAAAAACCTGGTGGCTGATGTCAAACCCCGGCTGAACGCCCATCCACGGAAGCCGTTCCCAAAGGTCGCGGCGACCTTGCAGCAAGCCGCTTTCGTGCTGATATTCCGGGCGGAGCGGATAGTCCGCAATGGCGCGGATGCGATGCCACCACAGCCGGAGCAGATCGGTGTCGCCGGTCCATCGCCAGTAGTGCCAGATAGCGTCCAGCACCGCGCCGTTTCCGTTCAGTTCGGAAAGCTCACCGCCGCGAAATCGGCTTGACTCGGCGATCATCCCTTCGCTGTTGGATAGCCGCCCGAAGATGTTCCGCAGAAGCTGCCGCGCCAACGCAAACCGCCCGCTGGTGGCGGCGGCGGTGGCAACCATTGCGGCATCCATCCCCCACTCGTATCCATACTGCCAGATTGATGCGTCGAACTTCCCGGTGCGGCTTACCGCGGCGCGCAGCCCGTTGCGGGCAATGAAATACTGGCGTTTCAGTTGCGCGGCAAGGCTGCTTCCGGAAAGATCATCCGCCGCGGGCGATTCCTCAACAATCTCGCGATCCCCCTCCCCGAATCCTTCCCGCTCGGCCATTCCAACCGCTTCCAATGAGTAGATGAAGGTTGCGCAAATGCCGGAAGCATCGGGCTTGCAGGGAACGGTGATGAACCGCTCGAACGCGCTTCCCGACGGCACCGCAAACAGGTGGAGCACGGCGTATCCTTCGGCATGAAGCAGGTTGCCGGGAAGAATGCCGAACTCATCGAACAGCAAAGGGTTGGCGTACAATGCCGCCTCGATCTGCACTGCCGCCGCCAAGCCTTCGGCGGGGGCAATGGAGACTTCCCTGACCAGGTTGGAGGAAGGGTTTTGGACGTAGAACCGCTCGGTCACGCTCAGCGCGCCGGCTTGCCACGTGGCAACAACTTCGGGCCGGCGGCGCAGCTGCCATTCCACGCGGACGGTTTGGTGGGTTGGGCGGTGGCGCACTCCATCAACCACAACGGTCAGCATGGTGCGTTGCAACCCAAGCTCGGGGTGGAACAGCCATGTCCCTTCTTTGCGGGTCATCCGTTCGGCATCCCACAACAGCAGCCCAATCGGCGAAAGGGAGGGGTCGCGGCTCCATTGCACCGCGGCGGTGATGCGCCCGTCGCCAAGCAGGAAGTACTCGGTGTTCGGGGCGTTGGTGGCGTGGTCTGGCATGGGGGCGTTGGGGATCACAGTTTCACGCAGACGTTTTTCATTTCGCTGTAGAAATTCACCGAATGGATTCCCCCTTCGCGCCCAATCCCGCTAAGTTTTACGCCGCCGAACGGGGTGCGCAAATCGCGAAGGAACCAGGTGTTCACCCAAATCATCCCCGCCTCCAATTGCTTCCCCAGCCAATGGGCGCGCGTTAGATGTTGGGTCCAAACGGCGGCGCACAGCCCGTACTGGCTGTCGTTGGCCATTGCCACGGCTTCCTCGTCGCTGTCGAACGGTTGGACGTGGCAGACCGGTCCAAAAATTTCCTCGCGGATGCAGCGCGCGCTTTCGGGCAGCCCGGTCCAGATGGTGGGCTGGACCCACGCTCCGCCAGCGTAGGCTTCCCCAACGTCGGGAACGCCGCCGCCGGTGATGACCGTTGCCCCTTCTTCCCGTGCCAGTTGGTAGTAACTGAGGACCTTCTCCCGGTGGACGTTCGAGATCAACGGGCCGATGGTTGTGGCGGGGTCCATGGGGTCGCCATACTTCAGGTTTTCGGCTTCGCGCTGCAGGGCCTCAACAAATCGTTCGTAGATGGGGCGTTCCACATAGACGCGTTCGGAGCAAAGGCAGACCTGGCCACAGTTGGCGAAGGTGGACCGTGCGGTCCCTTTCACCGCCGCCTCGAAGTCGGCATCGGCAAAGATGATGGCGGGATTTTTGCCGCCAAGCTCGAACGATAGATGCTTCACATTTGCCGCCGCCGCCCGCATGATAGATTGCCCCGTGCGGCTTTCCCCGGTGAAGGTGATGGCGGAGATGTCAGGGTGGAGCGTGATGGCCTCACCCGCCGAACCGGGGCCAAACCCGTGAACCACGTTGTACACGCCCGGGGGGATTCCAACTTCGTTCATCACGTGGCCAAGCAGTGTGGCGGTGGCGGGGGTTTCCTCGCTTGGTTTCACCACAACGGTGTTGCCGCAGGCAAGCGCGGGGGCAACCTTCCAGGTCATCAGCAGCAGTGGAAGGTTCCAGGGGCAGATCACGCCAACAACGCCAACGGGGGAGCGAAGCGCGTAGTTCAGCGCGCCGCGTCCGTCGTCGGTGTCGGTTTGGAACGATTCGGTGGGAAGGTTCCGCACAAGGTTGGCGAAGATTCGGAAGTTCGCCGCGCCGCGGGGGATATCAACGTTGCAGGCCCAGCCAACGGGCTTCCCGGTGTCGTTGATTTCTGCGGCAAGGAACTCATCGAACCGTTCCATGATCCGGTCGGCCACGCGTGCCAGAAGGTCGCAGCGTTCCCCAACGCCCATCTTCCCCCAAGCTCCATGGAGTGCTTGTTTGGCGGCTTGCACGGCGCGGTCAACATCGCTGGCATCGGCTTGGGCCACGGTGGCAACCAATCGCCCATCAACGGGGCTGATGTCGTTGAAGGTCTGGCCCGACGAAGCGTTGGTGTAGTGGCCATTGATAAATAGCGGCAGGTGGTTTGGCTGCATTGGCGGTATGGGATACGGTTGTTGCTTGAAGTTTATCCGAAGTTCATGGCCGGCAAAATACATGGCTTATCGGCAACTTCGGTTTCTTCTTATTGACCGACACAGCAGCGGCGTAATCGCCAGGCTTGACAGTTCCACACACCCGTTGCTGCTTCGACTGGGGTGTTGGGGTGTATTTTCGTGCCGTTTATTTCCTTCACGGCACACCTTACTCAGGGTACATGGACAGCACGCTGGTCTATCTAAAACGGACGTTACTTGGCGAGAAGTTGGAGTTCTCGTTGTTGGATTTTGGGCTGAAGTTCATTGCGGCAATCATCGTTCTTATCATCGGCATCTTGCTGATGAAGCTGATGATGTCGGTAATCACCAGCGCGCTAAAACGGACCGTGCACGACCCCACGGTGCGGCGGTACAGCAGCAGCGCGGCGCGCATCCTGTTGTGGGTGATTCTGATCCTTGTTCTGCTTGGGGTGTTCGGCATCGAAACCACCTCGTTGGTGACGGTGCTGGGGGCTGCTGGGCTTGCAATCGGGTTGGCGTTGCAGGGGTCGCTTTCCAATTTTGCGGCTGGGTTTATGCTGCTGATGTTCCGCCCGTTCAAGGCGGGGGATGAGGTGGAGGTAAGCGGCGTTACCGGAACGGTGATCGAGATTGGCATCTTTTCCACAATGATTGATATGCCCGATAACGTCAGGGCGTTTGTTCCCAACAGCACCATTTTCAGCGGGGTGATTAAAAACCGAAGCGTGCATGAGTATGTTCGGATTGAGCTGAAGGTGACGATTGGCGAAAATGTTGAGATCACCCGCGCCCAGCAGTTGATCCAGCGGCTGTTTATCACCAACGACCAAATCCTGGAAATCCCCCGCCCCAATGTTCAAGTGGTCCAGGGGGACAGTGCCGGGGTGACGCTTGCCATCCACTGCTACGCACGCCTGCGCGACGCAAACCCGGTGCAGACCTCGCTGATTAAACAAATCCGCGAGCAACTGCGGGCCGAGGATATCCAGGTGCTGAAGGGGTAGCAAGGGAAAGGGGTAGCAAGGGAAGGGAATAGCAGGAAAGTGCCAAGCATAATTATGGAAAAGGGGCTACCGATAAACGGTAGCCCCTTTGCTGTGTGATGTGTGTGTGTACCGATCCTGAGTAATCGCTAATTCGTTTTTCCGACGCTGACCGTCGCGCTGCAATTCCGTTGTTCTTCCTCGGTGATGGTGCATTCGCCGCTGCAGCAAATGCCACAGCAATCGCTGCAAGAACAATTGCCGGGAGGAGTGTTCGGTGCCTGAGCACACGCTGCCAAGCATTTGCAGACCTTCACTTTGGTTGTTTGGCAATCACGTTGATACTTCACTCCGCCAATCAAAATGTCCAGCAGTTTTTTGAAAATACTTCCTGCCGATTGGGCTTCCGGAGTGCCGCCGCCATCAACAAGTTGGCCCGGGTCAAGTGCCGCAATTTCGCTTGGCAAATGGAGTAGTACGTCCATGGAGTAGGCATCGTAGCTGGCGCCCGGGTTCAAGGTTATACTCACTGCAAAGAGGTTTGCGAAAATCAGAGCACGTGGAAATTCAGGGTTAGAAGTCTCTCTAACTCTGGGCGGTACTCCTCAATATCGTTGAAAAATCTTCGGATAGCTCCACGAAATTCATCCTTCGTTTCATAATACCTCCTGTCTATTACCTTCTTCCTCATGTATTTCCATAATCGCTCAATTAAATTCAAATTCGGTGAGTAACTCGGCAAAAATACCTGCTCTATTCGCGATGATGATAACCACTCCCGCAAACGACGACTCCGATAGTATCTCGCGTTGTCGCAAATCACTCTGATCCTTCCACTCGGATGCTTCCGCTCTAAGGCTGCATACAACTCAATCGTTGATTCACTATCCACCCGCTCGCTTTCCACCACCTCCACATCTCCCACATCATGCGCGTTCAATGCCGCGTTGATGTTCACACGTTCCCGACCCGTGTTCGATCGCACTTCATACCGACTCCCCGACTTGATCCACCCGTAACTGCTCCGTGTGTTGTGCTGAGGATGCACCGCATCACTGAAATACACTACCCCACCTTCCTCGCCTTCACCCCTATCAGCAAGCAATCCCGCCAGACGTTCAAGAAATTCCTCCTGCTCCGCTCGATTCCCCTTCGGCAGACCAGACTCGTCTTCTTGTACACAAAGCCCAGACGCTTCAGCAATGCTACCATCCCGCTCTCCGTATATCGCACACCATAACGCTCGCACACCAACTCCACTACCTCCTTCGATGTATGATGCAGATGTCCCTCCAGTTCCTTCGATACAGCTGATGCCTGTTCACCGCTCAGCTTCCCACCATAGCCACATACTTGTCTTCTATGTAATCCTCAAAGCTCTTTGATGCTCGATACCCTTCGGCATACCGATATATCGTCGAATTATCAACACCCAACGCAAAGGCCGTCTCGCCAACGCTAAATCCCCCGTCAAGCATCAGCAGCGTCGTGATCTTCACATACCGACGCTTCTTTCTCCATTCGCTGCAATTTCCGCAGTTGTGTCCGTAATTCCTCCGTAAGTTCTATCATCTCTTCCCTCTATCTATTCAATGACTACTATCTTTTCCCTAACGTAACCCCATCATCCCTTTTTCGCAAACTACTTTATTTCGAGTATATCAGCACATCCTTGCTGTTTTTATCGCTGGTGGTTTGGCCGATAACATTGCCTCCTGCCAGAATTGCCCACTCAATTTTTTGATAAACGAATGCAGTCCCGCCCGGTTCTGCAATCGGGCGTACCCGATACTCCATTGCCCCCCCTCCGGCTCCATCGTCAATGCTGACGCTGAGCGCCCGGTCTTGGCGCGAAAGTTTGTAGATCACCACCCGTTTCCGCCCGTCAATTGTGGCATCGTAGCGGATGTTGCCGTTGGGCATCCGTTTGCCGGAGAAATACTCCAGCACTTTTCCTGCTTGATTTTTTCCCAGCTCCAGTCTGGCTTTGTACGTCGGTTGCGCTGTTGCCGGCAAGGATACCGCGAACAGCAGCATCGCGATTGTTGCCAGCAGAATCTTCATCCGGTGTGTGTCGTTCGTGTTCATCGTCTCATCCTTTTGTGTGTGTGATACATGGCGGACCCCTCTCTTGAATTGGCCAAGCGGAATCCGTGGCTCCAAAAAAAAGCTAATCGGCGTTCATTGGAATCAGCATTTTGATACATTCGCGTAGCTACGCAAGGGGTTTCTTCCAAAACGGTTCGGTGCTGTGTCTCCACATTCGGTCATCCAATTACTGCTCAGTCTTGCTCCCGACCAGCGCCGGGAAGCGGGTGCGGCATTGGCGGCGGGGTCGAAACAGCAGATGTTGTTCGACTTCTACCAGCAATTAATCGCCCAGGAACAACCGTTCGAGCATCGCCAAGCCGTGGCGCAGCTGTACGGCGCGCACCAGACCCCCGCCGAGTTCCGCAAAGCCTACACCGCGCTGCTGCGGCTGAACGACAGCTTGGGGAAAAAGCTGAGTGAGTTCGGATCGCGCCAACTATCTGCGCCGGTTGCGGTTGCCCTTTCCCCCATGGAGCTTCGCTACTACCAAGCCCGCGCGCTGCACCAGCATGGCCGTTGGCACGATGCCGAGCAGTTGCTGCGCCACAACATTGCCGAGCTTCGCACCGGTTTCCACGATGAGTTTTTTGTTGCCCAAAATCATTCCCTGTACTTGCGCATCCTCCACAAAGTCGCTGCGCCGGAAACCGCCACACTCAACAGCCGCCAGCAGGATGCCGACCAGCTTGCCAGGGTGGTGCTGCATGGCTACATGAACTTCCTGCGGGCCGCTTTGCACCGCGACTTGCGCACAAAACGAACCGAGGAAGAACTTGCCGAATGGCAAGCGGAGATCGAGCAGTTGCGGGGGCTGTGGTTCCTTCGCGACCACCAGCCGATGATTGAGTACATGAAGCTGACCGTCGAGGCCGAGTACCACCGTTTGCACGACGATTGGGGAACGATGATGGAGGCATGGAACCGGCGCGTCGAGGTCTTCTTGCAGCTTGCCGACAAGGGCTACTCGTTTATGAGCGATGCGGCAATCACTGCCGAACAGGAGCAGGGATACCAAGCCTATTCTACCGGCATGAAGGCGTTGAACGAGGATGACTTGGAGACCGCCAGCGATTGCTTTGCCCAGGCCATGAGCGTGATGGGAAGCACCCCAGTGCAGTATCACCGGATGATGACGATGCGGATCGGCATCCTTTTTTCCAGCCACCGTTTGCAAGGGATTCCGCAGCTGATTGAGGAGTTGATTTGCCACAACAGGAAGGCGGGGTTGGAGTATCAGCTGGCATCGGCGCGAGCATATCAGGCGCGATACCGGTTGTACCAGCCGGAGCTTGGGAACCACCGTGAGATTATGGACGCGCTTCTGGCAATGGAACGCTATCTTGAACCGAACTCACCCTTCATCCCACCGCTGCTGCGGATCAAAGCCAAATACTTTTACCGCATTGGCGATCTTGATGGGTTGGAGGTGGTGGCCAGTGCAATCAAAAGCCGTTCCCTGCATGATGTCTCGGTGACGCTGAACCACCAATGCATCCGGCTGCTGGTGCTTGCCGCCCAGTATGCCGATTCCCCCTCGCAGCGGCTTGCGCGGCGTTACTGCCAGCTGCGCCAAACCGTGCTGGCAATCGCGCCCGGCGAAAAATTTCGCAAGAACTTTATGGCGGAATGGCTACGGCGGTTCGGGCCGAAACTGTAGCCAGCAACAGCAAAGAAGTGAGGGGGCGGAAGAGTGAGTGATGCTGAGTGAGAGATGCTGGGCCAGTGATGCTGAGCCAGTGATGCTGAAGAACCGCTACGTCCAATCGCCCGCGACAACCGATTCCCAATTCCCAACCATGACCATCGAAGAACAACGCCTGAACGAAAGCACCGAACGAAGCCGCCATTGGAAACGGTGGGGACCATACTTAAGCGAGCGTGCCTGGGGGACCGTGCGCGAAGACTACAGTCCCAACGGCGAACCCTGGGAGTACTTCCCCTTTGACCACGCACGCTACCGCGCCTATCGCTGGAACGAGGATGGAATCGGTGGAATCTGCGACCGCCACCAATTCATCTGCTTCGCGCTGACGCTTTGGAACGGGCGCGACCCGTTCCTGAAAGAACGGTTGTTCGGCCTTAACGGGAAGGAGGGGAACCACGGCGAGGATGTGAAGGAACACTATTTCTTCCTGGACAGCACCCCCACCCACTCCTCCATGCGGTTCCTGTACAAGTACCCCCACGCCGAATTCCCCTACCAACGGCTGCTGGAGGAAAACCGCCGCCGTGGAAAAGCGGACCCTGAGTTCGAGCTGGACGACACCGGAATTTTCGATGAGGACCGGTACTTCGATGTTGAGATTGAGTACGCCAAAGCTGATGTGGAGGACATCCTGATCTCCATCACCGCAACCAACCGTGGGCCGGACCCGGCCACGCTTCACTTGCTTCCCACCCTCTGGTTCCGCAACACGTGGACGTGGGGAAGGGATACGTGGGAGAAGCCCCGGCTTCACGCCGTTCCGAATGCTGCGTGCCCAATCATCCAGCTGGACCACCATTACTACCAGCAGCGGAGGCTGTACTGCGAGGGGAACCCGATGCTGCTGTTCACCGAGAACAACACGAACAACCGCAGGCTGTACAACGCCCCGAACTCCACCCCGTTCGTCAAGGATAGCATCAACGAATATTTGGTGCGGGGCAACGGCGGCGCGGTGAACCCGGACCACGAAGGGACAAAGGCTTCGGCCCACTACCGGATTCGATTGGAGCCGGGGGAGCAGCGGACAATCAGGCTGCGGCTGACCGATCGGGATTACGGGGTGGAGCGTGTGCGGGCGTTTGGCCGCGAGTTCAGCCAGGTGATGGCGCGGCGGCGTGCCGAGGCCGATGAGTTCTACCACACGATCATCCCCCACAACCTTAGCGATGATGCCCGCAACGTCATGCGCCAAGCGTTTGCGGGGCTGCTTTGGACCAAGCAGTATTACCACTATGTGATCTCCGAATGGGTGGAAGGCGACCCCGCGTTGCCCTCGCCCCCTGCCGAACGCCACAGCGGGCGCAACAGCGATTGGCCCCACCTGTACAACTCCGACGTTATCTCCATGCCCGACGCTTGGGAATATCCGTGGTATGCGGCGTGGGACCTTGCGTTCCATTGCATCCCCCTTGCGTTGGTGGACCCCGAGTTTGCAAAGCAGCAGTTGATCCTGTTCCTGCGCGAATGGTACATGCACCCGAACGGCCAGATACCCGCCTACGAGTGGAAGTTGGGCGACGTCAACCCGCCGGTCCATGCGTGGGCGGCGTTGCGGGTGTACAGGATTGAGAAGAAACGGAAGGGAAAGGGGGACCGCGTTTTCCTTGAGCGGGTGTTCCAGAAACTGCTGCTGAATTTCACGTGGTGGGTGAACCGGAAGGATGCCGAAGGGAACAACATCTTCGAAGGGGGATTTTTGGGCTTGGACAACATCGGCGTGTTCGACCGCAGCGCGCCGCTGCCAACGGGGGGACATCTGGAGCAATCCGACGGCACAAGCTGGATGGCGATGTACACCCTGAACATGATGGCAATCGCGCTGGAGCTTGCCCACCAGAACCCTGCCTACGAGGACCTTGCCACAAAATTCTGGGAGCATTTCCTGTACATCTCCCACGCCATGAACATCCGGGGGAACGACGGGTTGGATATGTGGGATGAGGAGGACGGTTTCTACTACGACATCATCCATCTGCCGCATGGCTTCTTCCCGGTTCGGATACGCTCGATGGTGGGATTGATCTCGCTGTTTGCCGTGGAGACAATCGAGCCGGCGTTGCTGGAGCAACTTCCCGGGTTCCGCCGGCGGATGGAGTGGTTCCTGGAGAATCGCCCCGATCTGCTGAGCGGCATTGCCCAGATGAACGCCCCAGGCACCGGCCAGCGGAGGCTGATGGCACTGGCCAACGAGGAACGCCTGCGAAGCATCCTGAAGTATATGCTGGACGAAAACGAATTCCTTTCCGAGCATGGCATTCGCTCGCTGTCGCGGCACCACCGCCAGCATCCGTACCGGCTGCAGGTGGAGGGGATGGAGTATCGGGTGGATTACGAGCCGGCCGAATCGCAGACCGGGATGTTTGGCGGAAACTCCAACTGGCGCGGGCCGGTGTGGTTCCCGGTGAACTTCCTGATTATTGAATCGCTGCAAAAATTCCACCACTACTACGGCGACGATTTCACCGTTGAGTTCCCAACCGGATCGGGGACCATGTTGAATTTGTGGGAAGTGGCGATGGAGCTGGAGCGAAGGCTTGCGGGATTATTCCTGCGTGGCGATGCGGATCGCCGCCCAGCCAACGGAGGGAACCCCCGCCTTGATGCCGATCCCAACTGGCGCGACCTTGTGCTGTTCCACGAATACTTCCATGGCGACACCGGCGCGGGGCTTGGCGCAAGCCACCAAACCGGCTGGACCGCGTTGGTGGCAAAGATCATCCAGCAAATGGGGGAGATGAAGGGGGAAGAAACGAAGGGGTAAGCCGCAACGCCAGCAAGGGGAAACGATACTTGTGCGGGGGATAGAAAGGAGCGAGAAATGGGAGATAGAAATGGGAGTTCGGAATCGAACCACAACCCCCTACGGCGTAAGGGCTATCGAAAAACTTCCGCTGACGGTGGGGGCATCCTGGTCCAGCAGTGCGAACCCCCGGAAGGCGACTTCGCCACGCTGGAATAACTTCAGGCCCAAGTAGTAATTGCAGAACGGAAGCGTGGCGGCATTGCCAATCCCAAGCTGGCCGATAGATGCTTTGTCGGCAATCAGGTAGTTGAACGTTGCGCCGCCGAACACCACAACATCGGCCACGGGTGAGTAGCTCCCCGTTGCCTCGATCAGCAGGTTATGGGTGCTGCTTTGGATGGAGGAAGCGGACGCGCCACCGGTCTGGATTCCCAAGCGATAGTTAAGGTTGCAACGGATGTCCAGCTCGGGTTTGCGGTATTGCAGCAAGCCGCTGGTGAGCGTCACCAAGTAGTTGCCGCCGCCGTTCAGCAGGTCGCTCAGCAAGTTCCGTTTGATTGCTTCTTGGTTGACCACGGTGTTCCCTGCGGAGTCGGCGGTCTCGTCCTCCTTGTTCACCACCAGCGCGCCGATCGAGGCACGCAGGCTTGGCCCGTAGATCACGAACAGATCGGTGGTGATTGCGGCATCACCCACCGCGGCGTTGCTTCCGCCAACCGCCAGCCGGACGTTCGGGGTAAGCCGATACACCGCGTCGTTGGTGCTGTTCTCAAAATAGAGGGTGGTCTCCAGAAGGTCAGTCCCCAGCTGATAGGAGAATCCATCCCCGGTCTCTTTTTCCCACACGGCCTGCCGCCAACGCTTTTCCACAGACTTCGCCCACGCATCTGCATCGTTAATGGTTTTTATCGCTGCTTGCCGTAGCGAGTCAATCCCCTGGTGGCTGTTGGGGTAGCGGATTTCTTGCTTGATGATGACCGAATCAAGCGCTTGGCGTGCAACCGCAAGCTGGTTCCGCATCTGTTGAATCCGTTGCAGCAGTGTGGTTGCTGTGTCGCTGGTGATCTTCGCAATCGCTTCGTTCCCCTTGCGTAACATGGCGTGGATTGGCGCGGAGAGGGAGTCGCTGGCCGAGCCAAGTTCTTGCAGCAGGTTGTTCGCCCCGCTGATTCCCTGTTGGATGGAGGCGTGGCCGATGTTCGCCAACGCATCGCTTGCAATCGCTTTGCGTGGCACGGCCACGGGGACGATTTGGGCTGCGGCCTCCCTGCCCAACCCGAACAGGATTGCTCCAATCAGCAATAGGCATACTGGCAGATGGTTAAAGATCTTCATCGCGATTCCCTTCTGTGGTTGGTTCTCTGATTTTGAGTTGTCTGGATTGAACGTGGCGTGCGGACTTCCAACGCAAACCTACGCACCAACGCGGCATACGTTATTCCGAAGCCGCCCACGCTCTCTTTTTTCCCTTCTCACCAACACAAACAGGTGGCAGTGTGGAGGTTGCGGGAAGATGCCCTAAATTGCAGCCCAGTATTCAAAGGATAGTAACCAAGAATAGCAACCAAGCTGGCGTTCTTCTTGCGTGGTTGCTTCCTCTCCGCAATCCCTTCATTCGTAAACCTTGTGAACCATACTCACGTGTCCCCATTGCGCTATCGTTTCTCCGCCATTGCCCGTTGTGCGGGTGGGTGGGTCGTTGCTATTGCTATTGCCACAATCTTCCTTGCCGGATGCGGCAGTGACGCGCCACCCGCGGGGAAAAAGAGTGGCGAGGGGAAAAGCGATTCCGCACAGCAGAATTCTTCTGCTTCAACCGCTGCCGACTCCGCCGCGGCGGCCTTTACCCAGGCCCCTGCGGTAAACGACAGCAACACGCGCCACACCCTGAAAGTCACGCCAAAAGCGGGCGACATCTACCGCTACCGGCTGACGCAGAAGAACGACAAGGAGCAAAACGGCGTGCGGCTGAAGCAAACCAGCGTGTTCAACTTCACCGCCAAAATCACCGGCATCAACAGCGATGGATCCTTTACGTTGGAGATGCGCTACGACAGCATCCGCATTGACCAAGCAATGCCCCCAAACCCGTTGGACTCGGTTGGCAAAACGCTCCATTTCGACAGCCGAAACAAGCTGGACCCTTCGGTCCCGGGCGCAAGCGACATGAAGGCCTTGATTGGCCAACGGGTGAACATCACCGTGCAGAACAACGGGAAGGTCTCGGATGTTGCCAATGTGGACCCGATCATCAGCCAGATGCTTGGCTCCAAAAAAGATAGCATCAGCCCGCAGCAACGCGCCATGCTGAAGGATGCCGTGAAGCTGCAATACTACGGCATCGTCCTTCCCGAACTTTTCCTTCAGTTTGTCCCCGACACCGGCATAACCCTGGGGAATTCCTGGAAGCGGTTGGATACGCTCCCGATTGGCGGCTTGCCAGCAGCCAGCACCATCACCTACCGGCTGGCCGAGGTCCGCAACACCGAAGCCGGATCCGTGGGGAATGTGCAAGTGACCCTGACGGCGGCCTTCCCGAAAAAGAGCATGGAGAACAAGGCGCTTGCGGCGGTGATTAACGACGCAAAAGTGAAAGGAGGGGGAAGCTCTGGTGAATTTTGCCAGCGGGTTCCCGGTGCGGAAACGGACCACCATCGAGGCTGCCCTGAACATGACGTTGACGGCAAAAGCCGGGCCGCAGAAAGGAATCTCGCAGCAGATGGCCCAGAAAGAAAACTCTAGCACGCTGGTTGAACTTATCGAGTATCAGCCCGGCACCGGCGCAACGCCCTGACCGGCGGATGCGGCCATTCTTCTGCCGTTGCCGCCAAAGAATCGTTCCGTTCTTTTTGCCGTGCGCAACCGTGCGCGGCTCCATCAATAAACTTCTATGGGGATGAACTCCGTACAATTCCGTGACGCAATCAAACCGCAGGATGGCTTGGCGGTGGTGATCACCCTGCTGGGTGTGGCCATTGCTCTGTTCCTGCCCGATCCGATCATCAAAATTATCGGCGGGGCGGTGGCGGTGCTTGGCGGGTTGGCGTTGTACGCCACCATCCGCCAGCGGATGAACGACCAAGTGCAAATCCGCCAACGAAGCACCACGCTTCCAACACCGGCGTTCAAAACCAAAGTAAAAACCGACCCCAACAGCAGCACCCGCCGCATTGTTTTTGACGTTGATGACTTCCAAGAAAAATTTGGACCGGAGGATGAACCGGAACCCACGCGCGAGCCATCACGCCCGCTGGTATCATCAACCGAAAGGACTTCGGAACGGACCTCTAACTCCCCAATCGGCGGGCGGCGCAGTTTTGGTGATGATGACGACGTGAATGCCGGTTCGTTCGACGTAACCCCATCGGTCCCATCGCGCCCTTCGCGCAGCTTTGGTGATGATGGCAACGATCAGGAAGGTGAGGAATCTGGCGGGGAATCGTTCCGCATCATCAAGCCGATCCGCACCGCGGCCCCTGCTTCCCAAGAATCGCCCGTGGCCGCTGCCACGCCGGCAGCCGCGCCGGTCGCGGCATCGCCCACAGCGGCGCAGCCTTCTGCTGCCGTGCCGGAGTTGCCATCGCCCGAGCCAATTGCTGCCCCGGAACCACCATCACCCAAGCCAGTTGCCACGCCGGAGATTGAGGTTGCGCCAGCGGCTCCCATCGCCGAACCGGCCCAGGCGCCAAGCGTTGAGCTTCCCCAAAAGGAGCAGGTTGCCGATGCGGTCCCGCTAACCGGGCCGGTGGAGGAAGTCCAGCCGGAACGGATACCGGTGCGCCACCAGGTGCAGATGATGCTGGACGATTTTTTGGCTTCCGATGGAGATGAGGAAGGGAAGGGGAGCGAGCCGCGGGCCGAGTTCGTTCGGTTGGTTGCGCAGACGCTGAACGCTGTTGCCCGCTCGATCGAGGCGCGGTCCATCGTCTATTTTTGGGTGAATCTTGAACGCGGCCACGTTCTGCCGGAAGCAACCGTTACCACCGGAAACGTCGAGGTGAAAACCGGAACGCGGTTCCCGATCGGGACCGACATCATCAGCCAGATTGCCCGCAGTGGCGTGCCGGAAATCATCACCGACATCAGCCCAGCCGCCGGGCGCGAGCTTATCCAATACTACGCCCGCGAAACCGATACCCGCTCCTTTGTTGGGGTCCCCGTCTTTTTCCGCCGCGAGGCTGTGGGGGTGCTGGCCGCCGATTCGAACATCGAGAACGCCTTCGATGAAGGTTCGGTTGCCACCCTTGCCGAATACACCCGGCTGATCTCTGGGCTGATTCGCAGCTACACCGAGAAGTTCGACCTGCAACTGAGCGCGCGGACTTTGGATGCGTTCGAGCAGATGCACCGCGCCTTCACGGGGACCTCGCTGACCCCCGAAGCGGTGGCAAAAATGTTGGTGGATCATGTCTCGCAGCTGTTCGATTCCGCCTACGTTGCCTGCGTGTTGTTCGACACCGAGCGGGGCGAGTGGCGGATTTCGGCGGTCCACTCCGACACGCTGAAGTGGGAGGTGAAAGCCCTGCAGCCCGACATGCACGGCAGCTTGATTGGCCGCGCAACGCGGTTTGCCGAGGAGGTCTATATCGCCCAGATTGGAAAGGAGACCCGCTTCCGAATGGGGGAGAAACTTCCGGTTGGCGGAACCTTCCTGACGCTGCCGTTGGTGGCCGCCGCCAAGTGCTACGGCGCGTTGGCGATTGAGCATCCGGCGGCATCGGCCTACATCCCCCGCGATGTTGATATCCTGCGCGATTTGGTCCGCTATGCTGCAATGGCCATTGAGGTCTATAACGCCAACCAGGCGGTGGAGTCGCAAAGCGTGTTCGATGAGGTGACGGGGCTGTACAATTCCGATTACCTCTATTCCGCGCTGACCCGTGAGGTTTCGCGCGCCCGCGATTTTGCCACCCCGCTGACCCTTGCGCTTATCACCATTGATATGCCGGTTTCGCTGCAAGTGAAAGGGCAGCCGGAGTTGGAGGAAACGGTGTACGCCCACGTTGGGGCCATGATTAGCCGCGCCATCCGCCCCTACGACACCGCCGGGCGGCTTCCCGATGGCGGGTTCGGCGTGGTGCTGATTGGGAAGAACGACCAGCAGGCCTACCTTTGGGGAGAGAAATTGCGGAAGGAGATTGCCGGGCGGGTTATCACCGTTGGCCAGCGAAAACTTTCGGTGACCATCTCAACCGGGCTTTGCGATTTGGGCGATCTTGAAGGGGCCGATGTGGTAATCAACGGAGCGCGGCAGGCCCTGGACACCGCACGGAAAGGGGAAGGAAATGCGATAGTCCTCTACTAACTCCCCCAGCAAAGATTGGGGAGTGGGGAAGGGACAAAGAAATCTCCACAAAAGAAAACCGGGGTGGAAGCATCTTGCAGCTTCCACCCCGGTTCTTTTTTTGCTTATCCCAACCAGCAGATGCTGGGCGGAACGGCGCATCAGCTTAGTACAAGCGGCGGGAATAGACACCCACTGGCGACTCGGCACCACGCTTGGCGAACGGTACGTTTGGCGTGTTTTGGTAGGAGATCGTCAGCTCCACGTAGCGGTTTGGTGCGGTGCCTTGCAGCAGCTTGCCACCAACGTTGTTCACAAAAACGCGAGCGTAGTGGTAGTTGTCCTTTCCGCCGGTGCGAACCACAAACCCTTGCCCGGTTGCTCCGCTTACCGTTGCCTCGAAGGTGAAGGCGCGAAGGTTGCCGTCGTCGTTTGGAATATACGTGTCAAGCGATTGTGTGATGAACCAATCGTTCAATCCCGTTGCTACCCACGATTGCGTGGAGACGTAGGTGTTGCTGTCGAACTTATCCACGTTCTTGAACTCTGGGAAGGAGTACGCGGCACCGATCACCACTTTCCCAGCGGGGTCAACAATAAAGCCAAGTTGAACATCCGATGTTGGCTTGGCAACCGACACGTTCTTCGGGCCGCCCAGGCTTGGGTCCAGGGTCAATCCGCTTCCGTTGGAGGATGCTTTTTCGTACAACTTGATCGTCATCGCTGGGTTTGCAGCATCGTTGCTGAACCGCTGCGCGCCTGCCCACTGGCGGGTAACAGCGGCTGACAACGTTGTGCCACGCTTGGTTCTTACAGTGAAGGTGTAGATCTTCCCTTCTCTCAAGTTGGGGATTGTTTCTGTTGTATCATTACTGGTGATACTTGCGGAGTCGATACCGTCAAGGCTTTTCCAGGATACTTCATAGCCAGTTAAGGCGGTGTCAACTGGGGAATTCCAGCGGAGGCCAACGGTAGACTTGTCCAGCGAAACGGCCACCAAATTGGTGACGGCCTTCGGTGCAACTGGATCTGGTGTTGGGTCAACGGGGTTGTCGTTCTCGTTGCAACCGCCCACTACCAACGTGGCAAGCAACGCGCTGCCGATCAAAAAGCTTTTGAGTTTCATACGGTTTGTCTCTCCTGTAGTTGAACTGTGACGCTGGCGGGAAATCCACCAGCCGTCGGGTTATGATTGATTGAACTTTGCTCGATGTGAATAAGCGCCGCGGGCCTGTTGTTGGCTCTGTGTGCCGTCGCTTCTATCTCCCCCGCCCCCCCCCTAACGATGCGCCCGACGCTCAAGTTAGCCGGCATGGATGCAGCACGCGGGAATCGGTTTAGCGGAGCTTCGCCAAGCAGCATCGGCAGGCCATGTCCGCTGGCAGCCGCCAGCGCGAAAGTACCACCATTTTTACGGCAAAACGGAAAACAATGGGGCGAAGAAAAGAAGGTTTTTGGTAGGGGTATGTTAGAAACTGTTATTGGCCAGTTGCTGGTTGCCCGTGGTTCGCTGCAAAAAGGAGAAGGGGGCCCCACTCCTTTCTGGCCATGTTATCCCCGAGGCTTCCAGGGGTGTTCTTCGATTCCGGCGGCATGGTTAGCGGCGCGGGCAAGAACAAACAGCAGGTCGCTCAGGCGGTTCAGATACGTTATTGGCAACTGGCCGATGGTGGGTTCCTGGCCATGCAGCGTTACGGCACTTCGTTCGGCGCGTCGGCAGATTGTGCGGGCCAGATGCAACGCCGCACCGCTGGGCGTTCCCCCAGGAAGAATGAAGTTCTTTAACGGAGGTAGCGTCTGCTCCAAACGGTCAATTGCCGTCTCCAGACACTCCACATCGGCGGGTGTAACGCGGGGGATGGAAAATTTTTTGGCATCATATTTCTTGGCATCGTGCAGGTGCGGCGTGGCAAGGTCCGCACCCAGCACGAACAGCTGCTGCTGCAAGGTGTCGGCAAGCTCCTCATATTCGGCGGGAAGCCCGTGCGAGCGGGCAAGGCCAACCGCGCTGTTCAGTTCATCAACCGTTCCGTAGCATTCAATGCGGAGCGAGTCCTTGCTGACCCGTTGGCCGCCGAACAGCCCGGTGGTCCCGTCGTCGCCGGTTTTCGTGTAGATTTTTAGTGCCATCGGCTCTGCAACTGTTGTGCGGGTGGATGGGGGGGGAAGTTACCCGGGTTGGGGTTACGATTCCTTCATGGCCCATCCCTTCCCCGCTTGCGGTTCGTTTGTATTTTGTGCCGCGCAAAATACAGCGGGCTTCGCGCACACCCGCACCCAGCAAACCCGACTTATCAATTTCTTGCATGCCTGAACTTCTTCGCATCCTGTTGGTTGGTGATGTTGTTGGCGAACCCGGGCTTCAACGCCTTGCCGACGAACTTCCCGGATTGATCCAGCAGTATGCCGCCAACTTTGTTATTGTCAACGGGGAGAACGTGTACGACGGGAAGGGAATCCGCAACTCGGATGCCGAAACAATGTTCCGCGCCGGGGCGCACGTGATCACTTCTGGGAATCATATCTGGGAGAAATGGCAGTCGAAAGATGTGCTGGCCAACAACCGGAACGTGATCCGCCCGCTGAACTACCCTCGCGGCAATGTTGGGCTGGGGTTCGTAACAAACGCCCTTCCCACCGGTCACACTGTCACCGTGATAAACTTGCAGGGGCGCACCTTCCTTCCCAGCATTGATTGCCCGTTCCATGCCGCCGATTGGGCGTTGGACAAACTGCGCCACACAACCGGCGCCATTATCGTGGACTTCCACGCCGAAGCCACTGCCGAGAAAATGGCCCTTGCCGCCTACTTGGACGGGCGGGTTAGCGCGGTGATTGGGACCCACACGCACGTCCAGACCAACGATGCCCGCATCCTTCCCGGGGGAACCGCATTCCTGACCGATGTTGGAATGACCGGCGCGTACGACTCGGTGATCGGCATGAAAAAGGAGGTGGCGATCAAGCGGTTTATGCTGCAAACCCCCCACAAATTCGAGATGGCAACCGGCGACACCCGGCTTGCAGCGGTCTATCTGGAAATTGACCCGGCAACCATGCACGCCGTGAAAATCGAGCAACTGCTAACGCCCCCGTTGCTGCGGGAACGCCCGCTGGCAGGAACCTAAACAACCATTTCACGGTGGTGAAATCCATCGTGGTCTTTCAATCGCACGAACCATGAACGCTCGGCCCCGATTACTCCGCTTCTCCCTTGCTGGCATTGCCTTCCTGCTGATTGGCGCGATCCCCGCGCTTGCCCAAGCTCCCTCCAAGTCTATCGAGGTTGAAAAGAAGGCCGCGCCGATCGAGAAGAAAAAGGCTGATAAAAAAGCCACTCGTTCGGCTATCGTTGCGCCGCTACCCCCCAGCGCGAAACAGCAGGCGTTGGCCGTGCATGGCTCCATTCCTGACATGATTAGCGGGGATAACGTGGTGGCCAACGCTATCTACGTGAAGCTCCGGAAAGGGTGGGGAAGCAGTGCCGGAAGCAATGCCGGATTGCCAGCCTCGCAAGCCGATGCCGATGCCCCAAGCCACGTTGCCCAGCTTATCGCCCGCGCCGGGCTTGGCGAAGGGGATGCCACGCGGATTCCCATCACCATCCCTGCGCTGGTTCAGCCGCCGGCAAAAGGGGGGAAGGGGAACGGCGGGGCCGCGTTGCAACGGTACGTGCGTGGCCTGCAAGCGCAGGAGGAGTTCAGCCGAATCACCGAGGTTCGGTACGCCGCCGCGATTCACCCCCGCGAGGCCGCGCGGAAGTTGATGGAGTTCCCAGAAGTGGAGTATGCCGAGCCGATGATCCTTCCGCGCCTTGTTAGCCCGCCACTTTCCCCGAACGACCCGCAAATCTGGCAGCAAAGGCAGCTTCCCCAAATGAGGGCCTACGAGGGATGGGAGGTCTGGCCCGGCGACACCACCATGCTGATCGGCATTGTGGATGCGGGGATTGATATGTTCCATGAGGACCTTGCGCCGAACATCAGCGAGAACACCGGCGAGATGGGAAAGGACGCACTGGGCCGCGACAAACGCACCAACAACCTTGACGACGACGGCAACGGAGCCGTGGACGATTGGCGCGGCGCAAACCTGACGTGGCAGGAGGACAGCACGCTTCCTGGCATCACCAAAGGCTCGGCCCACGGGACCTTCGTTACCGGGTTTGCGGCGGCAGCAACCAACAACAAGATTGGGATTGCCGGGGTTGGAAATCTGTGCCGATTCTTCCCAATCAAAATGGCCAACAACAAAACCGGCGAGCTGACGATGGCCTACGAAGGGATCATCTACGCAGCGCGGCGGGGGTGCAAAGTGATCAACTGCAGTTGGGGTGAGGAAAGCTACTCGCGGGTGCTGCAGGACCTTATCACCAATGTGGTGCAGACGTTCGATTGCGCAATCGTGGCGGGGGGGGGAAACCCGCCGGGATATGGAGCCTACTACCCCGCAGGCTACCGCCATGTGTTGGGTGTTGGGGCGGTGGGGGGGAATGATGTTTACGAAACCACGCTTGGCCCGCATATCGGGGTTTCGGCCCCGGGAGGGTTCTCCACCGGTGAGAACAACACGTACGGTGAGGTTGGCGTTGCCACCTCCTTCTCCGCGCCGAACGCTACCGGAGCGTTGGCGTTGGTGCGCAGCCGCTACCCGGCGCTGACTGCCGATCAAGCCATTGCCCATTTGCGGCTGACGGCCGAGAATATCAACAACAAAAATCCCGACAAAGTTGGCTTGATGGGAACCGGGCGGGTCAATATCCTGCGTGCCTTGACCGAGGACCCGTTCTCCCGCCCGGGAATCATCATTGACTCCGTGTTCCTTACCGACCTGAACGGAATTCCACGCGACAACTTCTCGGTTGGCGAGCAAGGGCTGCTGCGGGTTCGCCTGCGGAACGTGCTGGGGGATGCCAACAACATCCGCATCACCGCCGCAACCATTGGCGACCAGGAGCCAACAATCCAGATTAGCGACGACACCGCGCGCCACGCCCAATTGCTACGCGACGGCGTTGCCGTGGTGGCCGATGGAATCCGCTTCACCGTCACCGCGCCCACCGAGTCCATCGTCCACTTGCGCTTTGCCTACTCCGCCGACGGCGGCTACAGCGATTTTGGTTTCGACCGCCAGATGTTCGCGCGCCCATATTTCAGCACCTCCACCCCGGGCATTGTGGCTTCCATCTCCATCCGTGGGCGGCTGGGCTACCACGATTACCCAAGCAACACCGTGGGCGATGGCTTCCTCTATCAGGGGAAATCGTTGTTGTACGAGGGCGGGTTTATTCTGGCTGGCGACGGGGCAACAATCCTGAGCAACATTCGCGGAAGCGATTCCGAGCCGCGCACGATTGACTTTGGCCCACTGGACCTTCCCACGCTTGCCAACGACTCCACCCTGACGCTGACCGACTCGGTGGTCACCGACGGGCGGAAAATGGGGCTTGAACTGAGGCTGCGGTTCATCAAAAAAGAAGGAATCCAGGATGCGATTGGGATTGAGCTGCGAACCCGAAATCAAAGCGGCAAACGGCTGGACAGCTTGCGCATCGCCACCTTCACCGACTGGGACATCTTCGCATCATCGGGGGGGCAGACCGTCCGTTACGCGCCGGATCCCAGCGGAAAAATCAGCGTCCTTTCCCGCGTGGAAAACGCCAGCGGCTACGGCGTGACCGGGGCAATTGCGGGGAATGTGCAACGCCCAATCTTTTACGCCATTGACAACGATGGCGACACCGTCAACCTCTACAACGGCTTCACCTTCTCGGAAAAATGGCGGACGATTTCCAACGGTGTTGGCTCGGAAAGCGCGGGGCCGGGGGATATCAGCATGGTGTGGGGGAAGGTCGCCACGCTTGACCCGGGCCAGGAGGACACCACGTTGTTCCTGTTTGGCATGACCACGCCAACGCGCCAGGGGAAGCAAGCCATTTACGAGCTTCTTGGAATCCCAACCAGCGTTGCCGATGCCGGGGCGCAGCCCGGGCCGGGGTATCTGGGGCTTGCACGCCCGAACCCGACGGCCCAGGTGTTCGCGCTGCGGGTCAGGACCGCCGGGCCGAACTTCCAGCTGCGCGTGTTCGACAACAACGGCAACGCCGTGGCGGACCTTACCGACCAACTGACGGCCACCGACACCACCATCACGTACGACGCCAGCAGGCTTCCAAGCGGGCGGTATCTTGTGCGGCTTATCAACGGGACCACGGTGACTTCGCAGCAGGTGATGGTGGTGAAGTAGCCGGGGAATCGAATCTTTGCACAGTCTTCTCTTTCAACTTTTTCCTTCCGAATGCCAGAGTATCAACGCCTTGAAATTGAGCGTGCGCAAAGCGCGGGCTTCATCTACCTGAACCGTCCCGAAAAACGGAACGCGTTGGACAGCCTGATGGTCAGCGAACTGCACGACGCTGTTCAGGAATTGGGGGGGGACGATTCCGTCCGCTCGATTGTGATTGCCGGGCGGGGGAAAGCCTTCTGCGCCGGTGCGGACCTTGCCTACTTGCAGCAGCTGGCGCAGTTCACCGCGCTGGATAACATGGCCGATTCCGCTTCGCTTGCACGTACCTTGCGGGCAATCTATGAAGTCCCGAAACCGGTGATTGCTCGCGTGCATGGTCCGGCAATTGCCGGCGGGTGCGGGCTGGCAACCGTGTGTGATATCGTTGTTGCGGTGGAGCAGGCAACCTTTGGTTATACCGAGGTGAAGATTGGATTTATCCCGGCAATCGTCATGGCGTTTCTGGTTCGCAAAAGCCAGCAGATGCAAACCCGCGAACTGCTGTTGAGCGGAAGGATTATCGCCGCAACCGAAGCCTTCCAGCGGGGGCTGGTCACCACGGTGATTCCTGGGAATGGAGAGGAAGCCATTGCCGCGCTGGATGCGCACATCGCCACGTTGACGGCGGAGTTCGCGGCGGCAAGCGGTTCGGCAATCACGCTTACCAAGCAGATGCTGACCGCGCTTGATGGAATGCCCCTAACTTCCGCGCTGGATTATGCCTCGCGAATGAACGCCCTTGCCCGGCTAACCCCCGATTGCCAAGCGGGGATTGCGCAGTTTCTGAACCGCTGAACAAAAGGAAGAATGGGGACCACATTGACACCATCACCAAGCCGCCTCCACGGCAGATTGTTCCTGCTGTTGCTGCCGTTGCTTCTGGGGTTTTGGGGATGCACCCAAACCGCCCCGAACGGCCCGCTTGCCAACCGCCCGCCGGTCACGCATCTTGCCACCGACACGGTGAACAACGTTCTTACCAGCCGCGTCCATCTGAACTGGTATGGCGACGATCCCGACGGCTTCGTTAGGGGCTTCCTTTTCTCCTGGGATCGCGCAAACTGGTATTTCACCCGCCGCAACGACAGCACGTTTTCGCTTCCGCTGCAGGGGGCAAATGGCTTGTTCACGTTCAGCATCGCGGCGGTGGATAACGGGGCTGCGGTCTTCCCCCAGGCCGATACCGCCATCACCGTCCCGTTCGATGATGCCAACAGCAACGGCAGATACGACGATGGAGAGAAGTTCGTGGGGCTTGAGGGCGCAACCGATCCCACGCCGGCAACGCTGGATGTCCCCATCGAGAACAGCCCGCCGGTGGTCTTCTTCGGCGACGACTCCACGCAGGCTTCGCGGCGGCTTGTTCAACTTCCCGACACCACATTCACCGTTGCCACATTCCGCTGGGTGGGGTACGACATTGACGGGGCCGGAACAATCGCCCGCTACGAGTGGGCGCTGAACGATACCGTGGCCAGTGGCGCGTGGCACCCGCTGCCGCCCGGGACAACCACCATCACGCTGCATGAGTTGGATGGAATCCGCCCGAACGATCTGAACCGCTTCTACCTTCGCGCAGTGGACGCTGCCGGGGCCAACAGCAAAACGATTGCAATGCCGGAGAACGACGGCGTGTGGTACGCCAAACGCCCGCGCGGAAGGCTTCTGCTGGTGCGCGATTACACCTTCAGTGATGCTGCGGGATTTTATGCCGGGTTGTTAGATACGTTGGATGGAGGAAGATTGGCAGGGAAATATGATGAGTTCGACATCCGGCGCGGGGCCGCATCCACCGGGGGCTACGGCGCGCTGGTCCCGCCGATTATTGACCCAATGGTGATTGAAACGTTCCGGCTGTTCGATGCCATTATCTGGTATGGTGATGCCTCGCCGACGCTTGCGCTGGCGGCGCAAACGCTGCCGGCCTACACCCGTTCCGGCGGCAAGGTGCTGATGACCACCGCGCTCCCCAGCGTTCTTGATGCCCAAGCCTTCATCACCGATTTTGCCCCCGTTGATTCGGTGGCCACCAACGAGCTGCCGAACCCGCTTCCGGCAACCACCACGCTGGGGCCGGTTCCGCTGCCGGAAGGGGGGGAATATCCACCATTGCAGAAAGGGAGCGGGACAATGTTCGTCCATCCGTTGTATCCGGCCATCACGGCATCGGTGCTGTATCGCCTTCCACTTTCTTCCGCATGGCAGGGTGAGCCGGTGGTTGCCGTGCGGAGCGGGGAGAAGCGGTTCATCCTGGCCAGCGTGCAGCTTCACAAGCTGACCCAGGCCAGCGTTGGGGAGTTCTTGCGCAGGGTGTTGGTGGTGGAGTTCGGGTTGTAGGCCCAATCCTCCCGCGTTACTCCTTACTTCATGTAGCCCTGTTCGGCCAGCCGTTTCCCCGCCATGACGTAGCTCTGCTCATCGTCCGGTGCCCATGTTCCAAGCCCGTCAACATAGCGGTTGAACATACAGAAGGCGGCCGCCACCAGCACGGCATCGTGAAGTTCAAGATCGGTTGCGCCGGCGGCTTTGGCGCGGTCAATATGGGCCGGGGTTACTTCCCGTCCGCTTTTCTGGACTGCGGCGGCAATTGCCAACAAGGCTTTCATTTTTTCGGTGATTGCGGCCTCCTCCGGGTTCCGTTTCACTTCCGCCATCAGCGTGCCGTCGTCCTGCCACAAGCATTGCGCCGCGCCGATGTGGCAGCCGGTGCAGAATCGGCATTGGTTCAGGTGCGAGACGTATCCCGCAATCAATTCGCGCTCGGCAGTGGTTAGGGTGGAGTTCCCCCGAAGGATCGTTTCGGCCAGGAAGTTCAGCGGTTCGGCAGTTTGGGGGCGGTAGGCAAGAAGTCCCGAAATGCCGGGGTACGGGTTGTTGAGTTCGATGTGGGCCATGCAGATGTTGGATGAATGATGAACGGTTGGCACCGGAAGCAGCACCGCTGGCACGGCCAGATTGGGCCGCCTGCTGCTTGCCGCAAAGTACGCAGCCCCAGCTTTTTCGCCACCTCTATTTCTTCTTCCCTTTCCCCTTGCTCCCTTTGCTGGTGCCTCCTTTGGATGCTGCCGGAAAGAGTTTTTTGATTGCTGAATTCTTGCTGGACTGGGCAAGGTCCGCCGCCGATAGCCCATCGTTGGCTTTGATGGAAGGGTCCGCCTTCAGCCGCAGAAGTTCGCGGCAGACAGCTTCGAAGCCTGTGGCCACTGCGTAGTGGAGCGGGGTGCGTCCGGCGGCATCGGCAGCGTTGATTGTGGCCCCGGCCGTGGCCAGCCCGGTAACGGCTGTGGTCAGCCCGGCCGATGCGGCGGTGTGCAGCGGCGTTGCGCCGTTAAGGTCGGCAACGTTCACGGTGGCGTTGTGGGCAACAAGAATCTGAACAACGGAATCGTTGCGGGCATAATGGAGTGCGGTGCGCCCCAGGTTGTCGCGCTCGTTTGGGTTAAATCCTTTATCGGCCACCTGTTGAACTGCCTGCGGGGTATTCGCGGCGGCCCAGTGGAGCGCGGTGTGGCCCGCGTTATCCTTTGCCCCCAGGCCGGCCCCGCGTTCGATAAACCACCCCACCATTGCGGCCGTGCCGGAGCGTGCGGCGCGCAGCAGTGGCGTCATGCCGTTGTGGTCCCGGATTTCCAGCTTCGCCAGCTTCTCATACAGCACCTCTGCTAACCCCGGTCGTCCACGTTCGGCGATGTAGTGGAACGGTGTTGCCCCGGCCGTATCCTGGGCATTCAGGGGGATATCGTAGCGGGTAAGCAGCCGCGCAATTTCCGAGTGGGAGACAAGGTGAAGCGGTGTCATGCCGTTGTTGGCAACCGCGCTGGGGTTGGCATCGTGGTCCAGAAGGTAGCGGGTCATCCCAATCTGCGTGCTTCGGACGGCGTGATGAAGCGGGGTGAACCCTTCGGCATCGCGGTGGTTCACTTCGTCCGGCTGGCGCTTCAGGATGTCCCGAACAGCATCAACATCCTCCTTCTTCACGGCATCCATAATCGGCTGCGGGAAGGCTTCTTGGGGTGATGTCATCACCATTGCGATCAGCAATGAGCAGAGCGGTAGAAGCGGGTTCTGTTTGGCGGTCAATGTGGCGGTCAAAGGCGGTGGTACAAGCGTTAGTGGAACAAGTGAAATGAACGCGAGACACAGGGGGCGCAGAGAAAATTGTTGTTCCCCTCTGTGATCCCTGTGTCTCGCGTGCGTGTTGGCTGGTTATTTCTTCGGCAATCCTTCCCCTTCCTCTATTTCGCCCTCTGCAACACCGCTGCCCGGAACGCTTTGATCTGCTGAAGATCAACCGTAAATCCGTTGGCGGCTTTGATGGTTGGGTCGGCACCAAGCGCAAGCAATTCTTCGGTAAGCTCCATCCGCATGCTAAACCCGGCAAAATGCAGCGGCGTGAAGCCGTACCATTTCTCCACAGCGTTCACGTCGGCACCGTAGCGAACCAGCAGTTTGGCCATATCGGCACGGTTGCCGGACCAAGTTTCGTGCAGCGGGGTGATCTGTTGAACCTTCGAGCGGGCATTCACGCTGGCTCCATGCTGCAACAGCAGTTCGGCATTTGTGAGCGTTCCGCGGAGCGCGGCCCAATGGAGCGGGGTAAGGCCGTCGTTGGTTGCCGCGCTGGGGTTGGCATCGCGGGCAAGCAGGTGGCGGATCACCAGCTCGTGATCGTTCTGCGCAAGGTACAGTGGCGTTGCGCCAAAGTTGTCGCGCGGGTCAACGGCGGCTTTGTTCGATAGCAGGAAGGTGACAACGTCAATCTTCCCTTCGGTGGCGGCGGCGTGAAGCGGCGTGCGCCCGTTTCCATCCGCCTGGTTCACCAGCGTTGGGTTGGCCGCCACCATCTGCTGGACGGCGGCAAGGTCCCCAGCGGCAGCAGCTTGCTGCAGCGATTGTGGAAGCGATTGCTGCCCGGCAGCGGTCAATCCCGCGCACAGGATCATGGCGCACACCATGAAGGCACGGTTCAGCATCGTGGGTCGTCTGTTCGGCATACTCATCTTCTCGGAAATTGTGTTTGTTGGACGTGTACTCGGTTGGCCGCCCTTTGTAAACTCGCTCTTCTGCGGGTTGAATGCAATAGCCCAAGAAATTTTCCGCAACCTACGGTCCCATCTGGGCGTAGCGGCCTGCCCAATTCTGCGCCCTTGTTCTTCAACAACCAATTCACAATTCCAACCTCAACAATGAACCTTCTTATCATTGGTGGAAGCATCTTCCTTGGCAAGCATCTTACCCAGCAGGCGATTGCGCGGGGGCATTCGGTAACGCTGTTCAACCGTGGCATTCACAATCCCGATCTGTTCCCGGAGGCGGCAAAAATCAAGGGGGACCGCAACAGCGATTGCGCCCTGCTGGCCGGCGGGAAATGGGATGCGGTGATTGATACTTGCGGATCGTTCCCCCGGCAAATCACGATGGTGATGGATGCCCTGCGGGGGAACATCGGCCATTACACGTTCATCTCCAGCATCAGCGCATTCAGCGATTTCAGCACGCCGGGGATGGATGAATCCGGACCGGTTGGGAGCTTGGACGATGAGACGATGGAGGAAGTAACGTTTGAAAGCTACGGCCCCCTGAAAGTCCTGTGCGAGCGTGCCGTCCAGCAGGCAATGCCCGGACACGCGCTGAATATCCGCCCCGGGCTGATTGTTGGGCGCGATGACTGGAGCGACCGCTTCAGCTACTGGCCCCGCCGGATTGCCCGTGGCGGCCAGGTCCTGCTCCCGGGAAAACCGGAGGCTCCGGTCCAGATTATTGATGTTGAGGACCTTGCTGCATGGACCCTAAACATGGCTGAGCAGGGGAAAAGCGGGTTGTACAGCGCCACCGGACCTGGCCACCAGCTGACGATGGCCGACGTTGCCCAAGCGTGCCGCAGCGTAAGCGGAAGCGATGCCACGTTCACTTGGGTTCCCGATGACTTCCTGCTTCGCGAGGGGGTGGGGCAGTGGATGGAGCTTCCGCTTTGGATTGCCGAGGACCCCGCAATGGCCGGTTTCTCGCGGGTGGATTGCGGGCGCGCCATTGCCGATGGCCTAACCTTCCGCCCCCTTGCCGAAACCGTTCGGGCCGTTCTGGATTGGAGCGCGACGCTTCCGGCGGATCGCCAACCACGCGCCGGAATCTCTGCCGAGCGGGAAGCGGAGTTGCTCAAGAAATGGCACGCGGAAGCGGTAGCCTGACACGTGGCGGCGGTGCCGAATCATCGCTGGGTTTGGCGGGGAGATTGCCCCGTTTTTTGCTGAGGTTGCAACGGCGTTCCCAATCGCAAAAAATCCCGCTCGGCGGGCAATTTTTTCGGCGGTTGGGAAGGCCGTTTTTTCTATCTTTGCGGCGGATGCTTGCGCAGAGAACAACCACAGAAATCGCCGATTTCTACCATTTTTCAACGCTTCAGCCTCCTTCCGCAGCCACGGGGTTGCGATGGTGGTTGGCGGTTTGCCGTTGCCTGTTTCGTTAGGCATCCGTTATGGCACTTTGCGGCTTGTAGCAATCAACGTTTTCAATCATACAGAACTGACCCTCCATGGCAACAACGTCCGAACGACTGGTCCCCATCTCCCTTGAAGATGAGATGCGGAACTCCTTCCTTGATTACTCCTTTTCGGTCATCGTCTCGCGCGCGCTTCCCGACGTGCGCGACGGCTTAAAACCGGTGCATCGCCGGGTTCTGTACTCCATGTCCGAACTGAGCCTTTCCCCAAACCGTCCGTTCAAAAAATCGGCCCGTATCGTTGGCGAGACGATGGGGAAGTACCACCCCCACGGCGACGGAGCCATTTACGACTCCTTGGTCCGCATGGCCCAAGATTTCTCGATGCGCCACCCGCTGGTGGATGGGCAAGGGAATTTTGGCAGCATGGACGGCGACCCACCAGCGGCCATGCGGTATACCGAGGCGCGCCTTACCCACGTGGCCATGGAGATGCTGCGGGACATTGACAAAAACACCATTGACTTCGTCCCCAACTTCGACGACTCCCTTCAGCAACCGGCGGTGCTTCCGGCGAACTTCCCGAACCTTCTGGTAAATGGGGCAAGCGGCATTGCGGTGGGAATGGCCACCAATATCCCTCCCCATAATCTTGGTGAAGTGGTGGATGGATTGATTGAAATCATCAATAACCCCGAGACCACCATCCAGGAATTGATGAAGCACGTGAAAGCCCCTGACTTCCCGACCGGCGGAATCATCTACGGCTACGAAGGCGTTGCCGAGGCATTCCAAAGCGGGCGCGGGCGCGTGGTGATGCGCGCACGGGTGAACACCGAGGTGCTGAAATCGGGGAAGGAGCAGCTGGTGATTACCGAGTTCCCCTACCAAGTCAACAAGGCCCAGTTGATTGAGAAAATTGCCGATCTGGTCAGGGAAAAACGGCTGGAGGACATCTCCAACGTCCGCGACGAATCGGACCGCGACGGCGTGCGGGTGGTGGTGGAACTGAAGCGGGACGCAACCCCAGAAGTGGTGCTGAACAACCTGTACAAACACACCCAAATGCAGCAGACGTTTGGCGTGATTATGCTGGCACTGGTGGATGGCCGCCCCCGCGTGCTGAACCTGAAGGAGGTGATGGAGTACTTCCTGAAGCACCGCAACGAGGTGATTGTCCGCCGCACCCAATTCGACCTTGAGGCTGCCGAACGCCGCGCCCATATCCTTGAGGGCTACATCATCGCCCTGGATAACATTGACGCGGTGATTGAGACGATCAAAAAATCGAAGGATGTGGAGACCGCAAAAGCAAACCTGATGAGCCGTTTTGGATTGTCGGAAATCCAGGCCAAGGCCATTCTGGATATGCGGTTGCAACGCCTTACCGGGTTGGAACGCCAGAAAATCGAAGATGAGTACCGCGAGACCATCAAGCTGATTGAACGGCTGCGCGCAATTTTGGGGTCCAAGGACCTGCAGATGGAGATCATCCGCACCGAGCTTCTGGAGCTGAAGCAGAAATACGACAACCCCCGCCGGACCGAGATCATCTACGATTATCGTGACTTCACGATCGAGGACATGATTGCCGAGGAGGACATGGTGGTCACCATCAGCAACAACGGGTTCATCAAGCGGTTCCCGGCAAGTGGCTACCGCCGCCAGCTTCGCGGGGGGAAAGGGGTGACAGGGATGCAAACCCGCGAGGATGATTTCATCGAGCACGTGTTTGTTGGGTCCACCCACCATTACCTTGTGTTCTTCACCGACCGTGGCCGCTGTTTCCGGGTGAAAATCTACGAGATACCGGAGGCCGGGCGCGCCGCAAAAGGCCGCTCGCTTGCCAACTTACTTCCGAAGGAGAAGGATGAGAACATCACTGCCGTGATGGCCGTGCGTGGGTTTGCCACCGAGGAGTTCGTCTTCATGGTGACGCAGAAAGGGACGGTGAAGAAAACGCCGCTGAAAGATTTCGCGAACATCCGTTCCAACGGGATCATCGCCATTAACCTTGCCGACGGCGATAACCTTGTGGAAGCCCGTTTAACCGACGGGACCAACGACATCGTTATCGGGACCCACCAGGGAATGGCCGTCCGGTTCCGCGAAACCGACGTGCGCGACATGGGCCGCCAGGCCGCAGGGGTCCGCGGGGTGACGCTTGCCAACAACGATTTCGTGATCGGCATGGTGGCCGTCAAACGGACCGAATCGAACCTTCTGGTGGTGGCCGAAAACGGCTACGGCAAACGGAGCCAGGTTGCCGATTTCCGCCTGACGCGGCGTGGCGGAAAGGGGGTGATCTCCATGAACACTACCGATAAAACTGGCAACGTTATCTCCATGCGCGAAGTGGTGGATGCCGACGACATCGTGGTGATGACCAAAGGGGGGATGGTGATCCGGCAGCACGTTGCGGAAATTCGCGTGCTTGGCCGCAACACCCAGGGGGTCCGGCTGATCCGTTTGAACGAAGGCGACCAAATCACCGGGGTGGCCATTGTGGCTTCCGAGGAAGGAGCGGAGGGAGGAAACGGCGGAAATGGAGAAGAAAACGGCGATTCGGCAGAATAATTAGCCGTTTACAATTCTTTTGTTGCATTCGTGGGGGTTGTGGGCGTATCATTGCAGCCCTTTTCCGCAGAACAGTAGTGCCACTTACCGGGCTGCGGAACGTGCCGAACGGCAAAGCCCAGGGCTTTGCCCCCAACCCCGGCAACAAGCAGGAGTGGCGGAATAGGCAGACGCACCAGACTCAAAATCTGGCGGGCTCAACACCCGTGGGGGTTCGACTCCCCCCTCCTGCACACCAGAGCGCGACCAGTACGAACACGGGCAATCAACCGTAGCTCTTTTTCAGCAAGTTCCCATAATGGTCTAGAAACGGAAGACGGGCGGCTTCCCGCAAGGGGGTCGCCCTCTTTCGTGAACAACCAAGAAACAATTGCAAGATGTGCAGTGCTTGGCAAAGGGACACTGGTCGGTGTATCTTTGCCGTCCTTATTCTGCACACAGCTTTAACAACCGACGTAGACCGGAGGCAGCCATGGCAAAAACGCAAACGTTCCAAGATAAGAACAAGAAGAAAGGCGCATCGGACAAGATTTCCGTGAAAATCGTCACGATGAACAAGTCCAATCGGGGCACTTACACCTTTGGCGAGCGATTCATCCAGGTGAAGGACCTTGCCGAAGTTGAGAAAGCAGTGAAAGGCTAATCACTTTTTTTGAAAGGGGCTGAACCATAATGAAAGAGAAAATTCATCCGACCTATGTTGCCGCGCAGGTAAGCTGCGTTTGCGGAGCCGTGTTTGTTACCCGTTCCACCATTGGCAACATCAAGCTAGAAATCTGCTCCGAGTGCCACCCGTTCTTCACCGGGCGCCAGAAGATGATTGATACCGCCGGACGCATTGACCGCTTCAACCAGCGGTTCCAACGCTCCAAAGATATCCGCGCTTCCAAGCAGAACTCGTAAACCAGCGATACGAACAACTCAGAACTTCCATATTTCAGGCTACCGTGAATCCACGTAATAATCGTCGCGATCAAAACAACCTTCCCGATGGTGCGCTTCGCCAGCAAAAACGTGCCGAGCCGCCGCGCCGCCGCCGGAACCCGCTGAAGGGGATCGAGTACATTGACTACACGAACACCAAGCTGCTGCTTCGCTTCACCAACGACCAAGGGAAAATCCTCCCGAAGCGTATCACCGGGCTTACCGCAACGCAGCAGCGCGCATTAACCCGCGCCGTGAAGTACGCACGCCACCTTGCCCTGCTTCCGTTCGTCACCGACGACGCTCGCTAAGCCAAGATGTGCGCCAAAACAGCGTAGCCTGAAAAGTTTTTCGCAGGTTATTGAGCTTCATTGCAAGCCGCAGGATCATCGTCTCCTGCGGCTTGTCTCGTTTCTGGTCCTTGCTGCGGAACGGCGGCCAATTCCGTGCTATCTTCCCAGCCAATTCCTCTCCCGTTTGCAATCGTCTGGCGTCCCATGTCCATTCCTTCTGCTGCCATTCCTTCCATTGATCGCTTCGTTCGCAGCGGCGCGCTTCCGTTTGTGGGGCGCGTGGCGGAGCTTGAGCAGATTTCCCAACTATGGAGCCATGCCGAGCCGGCCACGCTGCGAGCAATGCTGGTTGTTGGCGAAGCGGGGAGCGGAAAAAGCCGCCTTGTTGAGGAAGCAATTCGGCGCATTGCCGCTGCCGATGGCGCGGTGGTTCACGCAAGGCTCCGCCCGGAAGAATCTGCCTCGATTGGGCCGGTGCTGGCCCTGGCAATGTGGGGGTCGGAATCGGCTGGGGGGCTGCTGAAGCAGGAGCCGGAAGGGACAATCCCCGCCGCCGCCGCCGCGCTGCAACGGATTGCCGGATTGCGGCGCACCTTGCTGGTGATTGAAGATATCCATCTGCTGCAGGGGGCCACGCTTCGCGAGTTCGCAATGCTGCTTGATTCCCTTGCCGACGACTCTCTGGCCTTGCTCTGCACGTCGCGCCCTGCGGACCTTGAAGCACGCCAACCGTTGCAGCCCTTTCTTCAAAAGGAGGTTGCCCTTGCTGGATTGGAAGGCGAAGCCCTTTCCGAACTTTGGGATCAACTGTTCGGCGGCAATGCCGACCCGCAAGCCTTGCGGTCCATGGAGCGGGCAACGCTGGGCAATCCGCTGGCGTTCCGCTCGGCACTTCGCGGTGCAATCAACACCGGGGCAATGCGGATGGACGAACGCACGAACGCCTGGCGCGTTAGCCTTGCTCCGGCAGCCTTTGCCGAAGTGGTGGAGCGGACCGCCCAGCGAATCTCCGAAGGGATGATTGCCCACCTTTCCGATGAAGAGCTTCACGCCGCACAGCTGCTTGCGGTTTTGGGCGAGTCGTTCTCCTTCGAGGCCGCCACGCTGCTGCTTCCCAATGTTGGCCCAATGGTGGAGCAACTGATGGAGCAAGGGGTGATTGTTCGCCCGCACACAGCTTCCCACACGTTGAACGGTGTGGCAAGCGCGCAGCCTCCGTTCGCGTTTGTTCATACCCTGCTTCACCGTTCGTTGTGGGAGCGGGCCGCGCCGCCGTTCCGGAGCATTGTTGCGTTGCTTACCGATTCCCCGCCCCTCTTTTCGGTGCGCCCGTTCCAGCTGCTGGCCGAGCGTGCGCTGCCCCAGCCGTTACCGCAATCGCTGGCCGAGCGTGCGATTGCCGCTTTGCTGCCGGCAGCTTCCGCGCTGGACCATTCTGCCGATTGGCCCTATGCCCTAACCATCTATCATGCCTGCGAAGCCATTTACCAAGCGGTGGATGGATGGGAAAACCGCACCGACCAACACCGTGTTCGGATTGAACTGCTGATGCGTGGCGTAAACCAGCTTCGCACCCGTAACGCGCCGGAGGCCTATGCCGGAATGATTGATGAGATCATGGAGATTTCGGCAACGCTTCTTGATGATGGCTATCCAACGGCGCGGATGTACGCCTTCCCATTCCAGCAAGAATATCTGTGGCGCTGCCAGGGTCCCGCCTATCTGAACGTTTGGGATCAGGTCCAGGAGCTTTGCCGCAGCCACCCCGAGGTCCGGTATGATTTCCCGTATCTAGAGTTCCTGGGCCAGGCGATGCACTTCGCGATTATCGAGCCAGACCTTGAGCGGATGGGGATTATTGAGCAGGAGATTGACGAGCTGATGGCCAGCGAACAGGCCACCGAGCCGTTCAAGAACCATGCGCTGCTTCACGTTGCGCGTTACCTGATCCTGAAGTTCGACACCCTTGAGGAACTGGCGCGGCGGCAGCGGCTGCGCCAGCAGCTTGACGCGCTGGATGATGGCGATTTGCGCAACCGCCCGTGGGTTCTGGAATTCCTGTTCACCACCGGCGCCCCCTCCGAAACAATCGCCCAGTCCGACCGCCTGGTCCGCTACTTCCGCGACGCTGCCTACTGGCAAAGTTTCTATTCCGCCATGCTGCTGAAGCTGGCTTCGCTGGCGTTGATGGGGGCTGCGGCAACGGAACTTCAATCGCTGCTTGCGGCGTTGCCGAACTGGGGGAATTTGGACCAGGAATTGCACGGACTTGTTGCCCGCCGCTGCTGGGATATCTGCCTTGCGCTGGCCTTGCGGTTTGACATTGAAGGGGCAATGGAAATGGCGGCATTCTTCCAGCTTGAGCTTGGCGATGCACCCCTTTCGCAAAGGCTTTTCTGGCAACGCTGCGCCGCTTCCGGTGGTGAGGTTCCTGATGAATTCATGGAGGAGGGGGGGGAGGAGCATCCATTGTTGAGGTTGTGGAAAGCCAGCACGCTTCCGGTGGAGCCAGCCACGATGGAGATGGAAGTGGAGATGAAAATGGAGATGGCGCGGGAGCTTCTGCATCGGCCAATCCTTCGCATCTACGACCTTGCCGACCGCTACACCTTCCTGGCCATTGCGCAGCAAGCCGAGCAGGAAGGGAATCCGTGGGCCGCCACCAAGGCTGCCGAAGCCTTGCGGCAAATGGGAATACGGAGCTTGGTCGAGTGGTTTGTGGAGCATGGAATCCACACGCCGATTGAGCCGTTGTTGGACCGCTACGGCAGCCACCTTCCCAAAGAAGAAGCCACCCGATGGTTGCGCGCCGGGCGGGCAATGGCAAAAAATGCCGAAGGCAATCAACCCACGGCCACCCCTCCCGAGCCGGCCTTGCGGGTTGGAATGTTTGGCAAGATTACAACCCAACCACGCGGAGCCGCCGAGCCAAGCCGGCTGCGTGGTGCCAGGAACCAAGCCCTGCTGGGGCTGCTGGTTGCCGATGCGATGCTGCGCGAGCCGTTGGAGAGGATTGATTTTTGCCGGCTTGCAACCAACGATTCCGAGGACCCCGACCGCGCACGCCGCTCGATGAACGTTGCGGTGCTTCGCCTGCGCGAGGCGATTGGGACGGAGATGATCCTGACCGACGGCGACACCCCACGCCTGAACCGTGAACTTTGCCACGTTGACATTCTGGATGCCTACGCCGCGCTTCGCCAAGCCCGGCAGGCGCTTCGCGAAGGGGGCGTTGCCGATGCCTTGCGGAGCATCCAACAGATGCTGGCGCTGTGGCGCGGCCAGGTCCCTTTCCCGGGGTTGTATGATGAGTTCTACGAAAGCCTTCGCGAAGAATTTGAGAGCCGTGCCCGCAGCACCGCCGTGGCCGTTGCCAAACGATTGCTGAACGAAGATGACCCAGCCGGAGCCGAGCAGCTGTTGCAGCAAACCTTTTCTATTTTGCCGGAAGATGAAGAGGTTGGGAACCTTCTTCAATCCGCACTGCTTCGCCAGGGGAAGCTGGCCGACACCCAATGGGTGGCCATGAAGGCGGAGGAGAACGAGTAGCCGATTGGGCATTTTGAACCGCACCCGATCACTGGCCGGGTGTGGCAACGGAATCAATCAAACCTTGGAGCAAAAAAATATGCGTTGGAGAGACTTACGCCAAAGCAGCAATATCGAAGATCAACGGGGGCAGGGGGGACCGCGGCGCGGACTGGCTGTTGGTGGTGGGATGGGGGCAATCGTGATTGCCTTGCTTGCCTACTTCTTGGGGGTTGACCCCGGGGCAATGACCGACCAAGCCCCGATGCTTCCTTCCCCTTCCAGCAGCGAAGCAACGCGCCCAATCAATCCGGATGATGACTCGGCCAAAGCCTTTGTTTCGGCAGTGCTGGGGAACACCGAAGACGTGTGGTCGGGGATTATGCAGCGCCAGGGCGAAGCCTATCGCCAGCCGCGGTTGGTGCTTTTTTCGGACCAGGTGCAATCGGCCTGTGGGGTGGCTGGCGCATCGGTGGGACCGTTCTACTGCCCCATGGACCAGAAGGTCTATATTGATCTCTCCTTCTTCCGCGAGCTGCGCAGTCGGTTCCGCTCGCCGGGGGATTTTGCCCAAGCGTACGTTATCGCCCACGAGGTTGGGCATCACGTCCAGAATCTGTTAGGGATTTCTGAACGGGTCCACCGCCAGCAGCAACGGGTTGGGAAGACCGCCGCCAACGAGCTTTCGGTGCGGCTTGAGCTGCAGGCCGATTATTTGGCCGGCGTGTGGGCCCACCATGCGCAGAAGCAAGGGCTGTTGGAAATTGGCGACATCGAAGAAGCCCTCCGCGCCGCCACCGCCATTGGCGACGACCGCTTGCAGATGGAGGCGCAAGGCTACACCGTCCCCGATGCCTTCACCCACGGAACGTCCGAGCAGCGCGCCCGCTGGTTCCGCAAGGGGTTGGAAAGCGGGACGTTGGAAGGGGGCGACACCTTCTCCGCACGGGATTTATAAAAAGCCGCAGCCGCGCAGAAACTGGGGGATGTTACAGCCCTCCGTTGGCTGCGTCAGGCAAGGGAGCGCGCAACCGAAAACCGTTCCCGAATACTCCGCACACATCGCGTTGAACTCCCAACACCAAATACGAACCTCCATCGCCGCCGATCTGAGCGATGAAACGCTGTTCGAGCAGTTCCTGCTTGGCAGCGAGCAAGCGTATGTTGCGCTGTACGAACGCTACGATAAAGGCATCCTCACCTATTTACGCACCGTCCTGAAGGATGCCCCCGACGCTGCCGAGGACCTGTTCCAGGAGACGTTCGTGAAGCTGTTCCGCGAGCGGGGACGGCGGCAGGAGATTCTGAACCGTGGCGAGGAATACCGCCCGGTGCAGAACTTCCGGGGATGGCTCTTCCGGGTTGCCCACAACTTGGCGATCAGCTTCCACCGCTCCAACCGCCCCACGGTTTCCCTCACCCCCGACGACGATGAAGAAGCAAGCCGCTGGGACGAACGCCTGATGGTCCCCATCGAGGAATCGTTCTCGCAGTTGTACGGCGAAGATGACCTGTTCGCCAACGAGACGATCTACAAGCAACTGCGGGTGGCGATTGAGCTTCTGCCGCAATCGCTGCGGGATGTGTTCGTGCTGCGGGAGGTAAACGGGATGGAGTATGAGGAGGTGGCCGCCACGGTTGGCTGCACCCAAGAAGCCGCACGGATGCGGATTAGCCGCGCCCGCCGCGCGCTTCGCAAAGCATTGGAAAAATTTTTGGTGAGAGATGAGTAACCCAGGGCGATTGCAACACAGCAGAGTTCTTATTCCATTGGCATTTAACGCTTCAATCAGCGTTCCCAAAACAGCACGATGAACATCGAAGATCTAATATCACACTACCTTGATGGCACGCTGAGCAGTGAGGCCGAGGCCGAACTGCATCATCGCTTGTCGGTGTCGCCCGAGGCACGGAAGATCTTCAAGGCGCAGATTGCCTTGCAGGGGGTTGCCCGCGATGCGCGAGTGCTTCACACGCCAACGCTGCAGATGCGCAACGCCCTGTTCGATCGCCTGCAGCGGGAAGAGGGGATGGGGTCCCTTGCCGATTCGCAGGCCGCAACGTTGCCAACGCCAATGGCTGCAATGATGCTGGCAGAAACTGATCCTCCCAATGCCTACCCAGTTGCAGCCAAGAACGCCGCAATCAACTCAGAGCTGGTTCAGAAGGAAGTCATTGCCGCCTCAAAAGCGGAGCGCCGCCGCCGGCGGTTGGTTGCGTTGCTGCTTCCGTTGCTGGTGCTGGTGGTTGCCTCCGGCATCGTCTGGCAATGGGATCGGGTGGGGGGTGGCAACGGCAGTGCGCCGCCAAGCCTTGCATCCGATAACTCCGAAGTCTCGGTCGGCATTGCCCAGCCACAATCGGCTCCGAAGCCAACCAGCGAAACCCTTGCTGCGAAGCAACCGGAATCTTCAGCAACGGAGCTTTCGGTGACGGAAAAAATTGGGGAGGAACTGCTGGCGATACACCAACCAGATCGGCTATCGGAACGGGCCTCGGCTCGCGAATATTCCGCAACCAGCAGCGGGCGCGGAACCGCAGCACCCACCGTTGCCGCAGCGTCGCCCGCCAGTATCGTCGTGGCCCCTGACGACAGCGCACCATTGGATGCGAGCGCACCATCGGGCGTGCCGGAAGGAGCCGATGATGGAGCGGAGGCCAGTGGTGCCGCGATCGGTGAGGAGGAATGGGGTGGCGATGCACTGGCAATATTCGATGAGGAGAGTGCCACCAGCACGCGGCGGTTCGATGCAGCCGAGGGGACAGTCGTCTTGAATGGAGTTGGCTCGCCACAGCTGCAACCACCCC
This sequence comes from Chlorobiota bacterium, assembly GCA_016710285.1. Lineage (NCBI taxonomy): Bacteria > Pseudomonadati > Chlorobiota > Chlorobiota bacterium. The sequence goes on from JADJXR010000001.1 coordinate 2,923,555, forward strand.
CTGCCGACTCTGCCGCGTCTCCAATCCATGCTCTGCTGGCTCGCGATGAAGAAAGTAGTGTTGAGTATCTGGAGAATCCATTGCATCGGGGAACGGTGTACAGCAACACCCTTCGCTCCAGCGATGGCATCAGCTTAATGGGCCCCACAGAAGCGGCTGCCGAAAGCAGCTCCCAGGTAGATTCTGCGGCGGATTACGGTGGGGGATTGGCGTTCAGCGCGCCGCCGCCCGCGCCAATCGTTCCCGACCTTCAGGGCCGCAACCCGCGTGGCAGGAACGTCATTCCTCCTTCGAAGGATTTGCCGCCAGAAGTGCGGTTGCCGAAATCGGAAGGTCAGCTGGAATCGTACAAGACCGCAGCAGCGGAACCGGCAACGGTGGAAGCCGCCGCCGAGCAACGCTCCGCCAAACAAGGGAAGGAGAGTGGACTTGGCGCGGCGATTACCTCGGCTGATATTCTGGACCTTCAGAACAACCGCCTGACCTTCACGGAGTTGGCCACCGAGCGGCTGCTTGCCAGCAAAGCGGTGTCGCACAATGCGCGGCTGCAGCTGAATCTGGACACCGCCACGGCAATCAGCGGAACGTTGGTGGAGCAAGGGGAAGAAAAGCGGCGAACACGGGGGGAGACGCTGCTTCCGTATGAAGTGGTTGGTGGGAAGGTGGTGATTGATATCACCGCTCTTCCAGCTGCCCAACGCCAGCGGTTGCAGGAATACCTTCGCAAGCTGGGGAAAGCTGAGTAAGCGAACGTTCGACACAGAGTGAGTGAGAGAGGGGAGATTATGCCGCCCGAAGCCAGAACATGGTTTCGGGCGGCGGTCGTTTGCGGCGGCTCCTTATCGGAATGTTGCAGCATGACATCCGTCAGGGTTGCGTGGCTGGGGAATTGCCGTAATTCGCAGGTTGGAAACCCAAAAAAAACGGGGAAAACGCTTGGATAGGAATGCTCAATTCGTAAATTCGCCGCGCCTTTCTCCAACGGTCGCGTGGATTCTTAACCGGCTGATTGCCGGTTGCGATCCCTCTGCTGGTTACTCCAAACGTTTCAAACACAGGTCCCCGCTGGGGCTATCAACTTCTGGATTACTCACACTGCCATGAAGGAACCAAACAAGCTGTTATCAGCGCTGACCTCGCAGGTGGGGCGCAAGCTGCTGACGGGCATCACCGGCGTTCTGCTGGTGCTGTTCCTGATCTCGCACCTCTCCGCTAATCTTGCCTTGCTCAACTCGGATCCAACTCCGTTCAACCAGTACACCCAAAACCTTCACAACTTTGGGATGCTGCTGATTATCGTGGAGATCGGCTTGGGGCTTGTCATCCTGCTGCACGCCTATGTTGGCATTGCCATTATGCTGCGTAAGCGTGCGGCGCGCAAGCAAGGCTACGATGTTGTGGCCAGCAAAGGGGGACCAAGTCGCCAGTCGCTTTCCTCGCGGACGATGGCCGTTACCGGCAGCATCCTGCTGATCTTCCTGGTGATCCACATCGTTCAAATGCGCTTTGGTCCAAACATCAGCCAGGGATATACGGCTGTCATCAATGGCCAAGAAGCCCGCGACCTGCACCGCTTGGTGGTGGAGGTCTTCTCGAACATCTGGTGGGTTGCTTTTTATGTTGGGGTGATGATCATGCTGGGCTTCCATTTGCGGCATGGTATCTGGAGCGCGCTGCAATCGCTTGCGGCAATGAAACCCCGCTACTCAACAGCCATTTATTCCGTTGCCTTTGTGCTTGCGGTGCTGCTTGCTGTTGGGTTCCTGTTCCTTCCTATCTGGATGTACATTAATCACCGAGGAGCCACCGTATGAGCCAGAACCCAACGCATCCAAAACTGGACGCAAAAATCCCTTCTGGGCATATCAGCGAGAAGTGGACGAACTTTAAATCCACCGCAAAGCTGGTAAACCCGAACAACAAGCGGAAGCATACCATCATCGTGGTGGGAACGGGGCTGGCTGGCGGATCGGCGGCAGCTTCGTTGGCCGAGCTTGGCTACAACGTCAAAGCGTTCTGCATCCAAGATTCCGCCCGGCGTGCCCACAGCATTGCGGCGCAAGGGGGGATCAACGCCGCCAAAAACTACCCGAACGATGGCGACTCCATCTGGCGGCTATTCTACGACACCGTAAAAGGTGGCGACTACCGCGCCCGCGAAGGGAACGTCTATCGCTTGGCCCAGATCAGCAACAACATCATTGACCAGTGCGTGGCCCAGGGGGTTCCGTTCGCGCGGGAGTACAGCGGGCTGCTGGCAAACCGCTCGTTCGGCGGCGCGCAGGTTAGCCGGACCTTCTACGCCCGCGGGCAGACAGGCCAGCAACTTCTGCTTGGAGCCTACCAGGCAATGGAGAAAATGGTGGGTGCCGGAAAAATCCAGATGTACGCCCGGCACGAAATGTTGGACCTTGTTGTTGTTGATGGCAAAGCGCGTGGCATTATCGTGCGGGACCTTGTCACCGGCGAAATTGAACGCCACGCTGCCGATGCCGTGCTGCTTTGCACCGGCGGCTACGGCAACGTCTACTACCTTTCCACCAACGCAAAAAACTCCAACGTCACGGCGGCGTGGCGGTGCTTCAAGCGGGGCGCGTTTTTTGCGAACCCTTGTTTCACGCAGATCCATCCAACCTGCATTCCGGTCAGTGGTGATTATCAATCCAAACTTACCCTGATGAGCGAAAGCCTTCGGAACGATGGCCGCGTCTGGGTTCCGAAAAACATCGGCGACAAACGCTCGCCGGAGCAGATACCGGAAGAGGATCGCGATTACTACCTGGAGCGGAAGTATCCCAGCTTCGGCAACCTTGTCCCGCGCGACGTTGCCAGCCGCAACGCAAAGGAGCAAGCCGACGGCGGAAAAGGCGTTGGGGACACCGGCATGGCGGTCTATCTCGATTTTGCCGACTCCATCCGCCGGCTTGGCGACGCAACCATCAGCGAGCGGTATGGGAACCTGTTCCAGATGTACGAGAAGATCACCGGCGAGGACCCGTACAAGGTCCCGATGCGGATATATCCTGCGGTTCACTACACCATGGGGGGCTTGTGGGTGGATTATCATTTAATGAGCACCATCCCCGGGCTGTTTGTGCTGGGCGAAGCAAACTTCAGCGACCACGGCGCAAACCGGCTTGGCGCAAGCGCGCTGATGCAAGGGCTTGCCGATGGCTACTTCGTGATCCCCTACACGCTTGGTAACTACATTGCCAACAATACCTTCCCGAAGGTTGACGAATCGAACGAAGCCTTTGCCGCAACCGAGAACGAAGCCCGCGAGCGAATCAGCCAACTTCTAAACGTCAACGGAACCAAGACGGTGCAGGAATACCACCGCTCGCTTGGGAAGGTGATGTGGGATTACGTTGGCATGGGGCGCAACCGCGAAGGGTTGCAGCACGCCATTACCGAGATCGGAAAAATGCGCCAAGAGTATTGGCAAAACGTGAAGATCCCTGGGGAGCGCAACACCATGAACAAAAGCCTTGAATTCGCCGGGCGCGTTGCCGATTTCATGGAACTTGGCGAGCTGATGGCCCGCGATGCCTTGCAGCGGGAAGAATCGTGCGGCGGGCATTTCCGCGAAGAATACCAGACCGAAGAAGGGGAGGCCAAACGGGACGACGAAAACTTCAGCTTTGCCGCCGCGTGGGAGTATCAAGGGGAAGGAACCTTGCCGACGATGAACAAAGAACCACTCACCTTTGAATACGTTGCGCCAACACAGCGCAGCTACAAATAACAGGGAAGCGCACGATGAGTGATACACTAATGACCATCCATTTGAAGGTGTGGCGGCAAGATTCGCCGACGCAGCCCGGAAAGTTTGTCCAGTACGCCGTTCCGGGGGTGAACCCCCACATGTCCTTCCTGGAAATGTTCGACCTGCTGAACGAGCAGTTGTCGGCAAAAGGTGAGGTCCCCGTGGAGTTCGATAACGACTGCCGCGAAGGGATTTGCGGGTCCTGCAGCATGGTAATTAACGGAATGCCCCACGGCCCGCAGCGCGGAACCGCCGCGTGCCAGCTTCACATGCGGCATTTCAACGATGGCGACCACATCGTTGTTGAACCGTGGCGCGCCGCTGCCTTCCCGATGATTCGCGACTTGGTGGTGGACCGCAGCTCGCTGGACCGGATTATCGCCGCTGGCGGGTTCATCAGCACCAACACCGGCGCGCCCCCCGATGCCAACTCGCTTCCGGTCAGCAAAGCCGACAGCGACCGTGCGTTCGATTACGCCGCGTGCATCGGTTGCGGGGCCTGCGTTGCCGCCTGCCCGAACGCAAGCGCGTCGCTCTTCACCGCCGCAAAAATTGGCCACCTTGCGCTGCTGCCACAAGGCGCGCCGGAGCGGAAACGCCGCGTTATCAACATGGTGGAGCAGATGGAGAAGGAAGGCTTTGGCGATTGCTCCAACCACGGCGAATGCGAAGCCGCTTGCCCGAAGGAGATCAGCATCAGCGCAATCGCGACCATGCGCCGGGAGTATGTGAAGGCGGTAGTGGGAAGCTAACTGGCGCACGCATCGAATGAAGACAACACACAGTGCCATTCACGTTACCGTTGAATGGCACTGCTTGTTATCAAGGGGCTGCCGTTGCGCGGGGCATTGGCCAGGCAGGCTTTTGAAAAGCCAACCGTTACGAAAAGTCTGCTAAAGCCGGTGGCTGCCGGAGTTTTTCTTACTTTTGGCCGCTTAATTCTGGCCGCGACTGTTCCCTAACTCAACCGCACTGATAGACCGCATGGACCATCCACAATACAAGCGAATTTTGCTGAAGCTCAGCGGCGAAGCCCTTATGGGGGAAGCCGGCTACGGCATTGACCCGCAGATGCTGGAGACTTTTGCCAGCGAGGTGGAGACGATCTATCAGCTTGGTGTGGAAATTGGAATCGTCATTGGCGGCGGCAATATCTATCGCGGAATCCAAGCCGCTGCCGAAGGGATTCACAAGGTGACGGGGGACTACATGGGGATGCTGGCCACGGTGATGAACGCCCTGGCAATGCAAAGCGCGTTGGAGAATCGGGGCATCACCACCCGGCTGCAAACAGCGATTAAAATGGAGCAGATTGCCGAGCCGTTCATCCGCCGCCGTGCCGTGCGCCACCTTGAAAAAGGGCGTGTGGTGATCTTTGGCGCGGGAACCGGCAACCCGTACTTCACCACCGATACCGCCGCCGCGCTTCGGGCAATCGAGATTGAAGCCGGCGCGCTGATTATGGGGAAGAATGGCGTTGACGGCATCTACAACGCCGACCCCCGCACGAACCCCACCGCCCAGCGATACGACCACGTCACCTACCGCGAAGTCCACGAACGCAACCTGCGGGTGATGGACCTAACCGCCATCACCCTTTGCCAGGAAAATCGCCTTCCCATTATCGTCTTCAACATGAGCCAGCCGGGCAACCTGAAACGGCTGATCCTGGGGGAACATATCGGAACCGTGGTGCGGGGCGAAGGGTGAAAGAATTGGCGGAGATGGAAAGCGGGGAAAGCCTTGCCGCAACATTGAACAACCAACGCATAGAACAGCTATTCAAGAACCACTATGGATGTTAAACTGATCCTTGCCGAAGCCGAAGGCAGCATGAAAAAAGCAATCGAGCATTGCGCGATTGACTTCGCAAAAATCCGCACCGGGCGCGCCACGCCAAGCCTGTTGGATTCCGTGCGGGTGGATTATTACGGGTCGCTGGTGCCGATTTCGCAGGTGGCCAACGTCACCACCCCCGATGCCACGATGATCGTTGTGCAGCCGTGGGAAAAAAATATGATTGGGCCGATTGATCGGGCAATCCAAGCCGCCAATCTGGGCCTGAACCCGGCGAACGATGGCGTGGTGCTTCGCCTGCCGATTCCCCCCCTAACCGAAGAACGCCGCCGCGAGATTGCAAAAATGGCCAAGAAGGTTGCCGAGGACTCCAAGATCGGTGTCCGCAACGCACGCCGCGATGCCATGGAGGCTTTGAAAAAGGCCGAAAAAGAGGAGCACATGAGCGAGGACGCACGCAAGGGTGGGGAAGCCGACGTGCAAAAACTGACCGACCGCTACATTGCCGAAATCGAAAAACTGTTCGCTGAAAAAGAGAAGGATATTCTGTCGGTGTAAGCCGACCCCTTCAGCCGATCCGATACCTGGCCCGATACCTGATTTTCCAACAACCGACTTCCGCTCAACTATGGATTCTCACAACGATTCCCCTTTCGTTCCGCCGCATCACGACGGTGAGGTTCGCAATGGTCGCGAGCATCATACGCTCATCATCATGGGGTCCGGCCCTGCGGGGCTGACGGCGGCGTTGTATGCCGCCCGTGCCAACCTAAAACCGGTCATCCTTGAGGGGAACGTCCCCGGCGGGCAGCTTACTATCACCACCGATGTTGAGAACTACCCCGGGTTCGAAAAAGGGATCATGGGGCCGGAGATGATGGAGATCTTTCGCCGCCAAGCCCAGCGATTCGGGGCCGATTGCCGGTTCGAGTTTGTGGACGAAGTGGACCTAAGCCAGCGCCCGTTCAAACTGAAAACCGATCGCGGCAACCTTCTTTCCTGCGATGCCTTGATTGTTGCCACCGGCGCATCGGCAAGGCTGCTGAACTTGGAGTCGGAAGCCTTCTTCATGGGCTACGGCGTTAGCGCGTGCGCCACCTGCGACGGGTTCTTCTACCGTGGGAAGGAAGTTCTGGTGGTGGGGGGGGGCGACACCGCAATGGAGGAGGCGAACTACCTTACCCGTTTTGCCAGCAAGGTGACGCTGATCCACCGCCGCGACACCTTCCGCGCTTCCAAAATCATGGTGGATAGGGTGTTGGCCAATCCCAAAGTTGAGGTGATTTATGATGCCAACGTGGTGAACGTAATCGGCGACAGCTCCCCGATGAAATCCATGACCGGAGTGGTGCTGCGCAGCACCAAAACGGGGGAAACATGGGAGATGAAGGCCGACGGATTGTTCATCGCCATTGGCCACAAGCCGAACACCGAAGTCTTCCACGGGCAGCTTCAGACCGACACGAACGGCTATCTGATCACCAAAGGAAAAAGCACCTACACCAACGTTGATGGAGTGTTCGCCTGTGGCGACGTTCAGGACCACGTCTATCGCCAAGCGGTCTCGGCCGCCGGAAGCGGTTGCATGGCCGCGATTGATGCCGAACGCTGGCTGGAAGTGCAAGCCCACCACAACGCAGGAATGTCGGCAGTGGGGAAGTAGGGGGCTTGCAAGGTGGTTCTTGACTGCGGGAGCGCAACGCAATTTTGCGCCTTGTTGCTCCCACTCGATTTCTAACACTCTCCTAAAAAAAACGCAGGGTGCTTCTTTCTTCAAGAAGCACCCTGCGTTGGTTATCGGCGTGCGCGTTGCTGCGCGATTACTTGGCCACGACCATCGAACGAGTGATCGTCTGGCCGTTGACGCTCAGGCGGTAGTGGTAGCTGCCGCTGTTCAACTCACGGACGCTGAAGCTGACGCTGTGGTCGCCGGCGGCGCGTGCACCTTCGTCAAGGGTCAGCACTTCCTGGCCTTGCTCGTTGTAGAGCTTCACCGAGACGTTCCCGGCATTGGCCAAACGGTAGGCCAGCTTCACAAGGTCGCGGCCTGGGTTTGGTGTGGTTTGCCACAGTGTTGTGCCGTTTGCGCCAAAGGTCGCGTCCACGCTGCTGGTTCCGTTGGATTCGCCAGTTCCTGGCTGGATGCGTGTAGCGGTTCCTCCAAGCTGGACGGTCAACGCGCCGTTGGTGGCGTTGCTGTTGATGGTCAAGGTAGCGGTGGAGGTTCCCTGGTTCAGCGGACGGTAGGTGACTTCAAGGAACTCACTCTGTCCCGGGGCCAAGCTGGTGCGTGGCAGGCGACCCAGGGTGTAATCGGTGGAAGTTGCGCCGGTGATGGTTGTGGTTCCCAACCGCAGCGGGGCCGTCCCATTGTTGGTAATCATCACCGTTTGGCGTGCGACCTTCCCAACCGGAATCGTCACGTTGTCGAACAACGAGGCCGGGGCCACTGCAATGGTGCGCGTGTTGGCCTCGCCGGTGATTGCTGCAGTCAACGTGTCGCCCGTGCTGGTAATCAGCAGGAGCATTGCGTTGCGTGGTCCGGGCTGGCTTCCCGCCGCTGGCGTGTGGATGATGCTTAGATCAATGCTTTGCCCCGGGCTGATGGCAAATGGCACGGCTGGCCAGGGCTTTGCCGGGTTCATTGCAAATTCGGCAGCATCGGGTCCGGCAATCACCACTTTTTCGATGACTGTTAGCTCGATGGTGTTGTTTTCGGCGTGGGCATTTCCGATTCCTGCCTCTGCGCCGGGGGCATCAATCACGCTTGGGGCAACGGCCACATCGTTTGTCTGGACCGTGGCCAACCCCACGCCGCTGATATCCCAGTAGTAGCTTCCCCGCTCGGTGTTTCCTGGAAGAATGATTGTGGAATCGTTCGTTTGCAGCTGCACCGTTGCGCGGCGCGTTCCGCTGCGCGATGGAGTGAAGCTGAAGGTAATTGAAGCGCAGCTATCGGGCGGAATCACCCATGTGTCGTCGTTGTTGCTCTGCTCGGTGCCAATTCCCAGGAAGGCTTCAACAATCTTGAACTCCTGGGCATCGCCGCCAAACACGTGGAACTGGCGGCGGCCAACGCGAAGGTCGCACGCGCCGTTGTTGCATAGCTGGATGGTTGTTGTCGAGGTCTTGCCGATTTTGGTTTGCGGCATGGTGACTGCGCTAATCGCAGAGCCGTTGCTTGCGGCTGGAAGCGCCCCAATCCCACGTCCGAACAGATCCAACACCAGCAATCCATCACGCACGGTTCCATCAACATCAACTCCGGTGAAGTTGGCAGCGTTTGTGTGGATAAACATCCGTGTGAATCGCTTGCCAGGCTTCTGTGGTACAAAGGTCAGATAGTAGGTGGAGTTACCCGCTTCCGGTGTCTCCAATGGATAGAACGGCGTTGCATTGCTTGATGCCGGAGCCACGCCTGGGTCGGTGGTCAGGAAGTAATCCTTGGTTCCTATCAGTGCGGTTCCATTCACGCGGCGCAACTGATACCGTGGAGCCCCCTGCATGTAGATGGTGTCGGTTTCATAGGCCTCAACATCGGTGATTCGCATCGTTCCTTCGCCAATGTTTTTCATCACAACAGGGAGGGTAACGAACGACTCGCCGGTGCAGATGAAATCTTTTTTGAACAGCTCTGCATCGGATGTCAGCTTGGTGCTGTTAATGAAAAAGTCTGCGCCAGCAGCGCGGGAGTAGGCGTAGAGATTAAAGGTCCGTTTGCCATCTTCCGTTGTTACGGTTAGCGTTGCCAACTGGTTTGCCACGCCCACCGGAAGGAACCGAATCACGGGCGTTGAGGTCCCCGTGGCTTGCACTGTTGTGCTAAACGTGTTCACCAAGCCGCCCCCCACTGGGTTCACCAGTTTATACTGGTTTGTTGGGTCGGTGATGGTGTAGGTGACGGGCATTGCTGGGGCCGCAGCATTGCTGTTGAAGTTTAGGATGGAAAGCGGGGTGCAATCGCGCCAAGCAAAACGGTCCACCCGAATGATCCGCATCAGGGTGTCCTGATCGGCCATGGCAGCGGTTCCTCCTTCGGCAATATTCCCAACGTATTGCACGCGGGTGCTCCCCTGGGCGGCAAGGTTGTAGTTGATGGAAAACCCGTTGTCATCTTGGATGGTAAGCACCGCCGGGCGTACCCCCAGCCCTGTTGGCGCAAAGCGAATGTACGGCGTGCTGGTGGCTGCGTTGACCAACGTGCCGCTTAACACCGAAGTGAAAGGACCGGAAGCGGAGTTCGATAAGCTATACTCCGAAGCACTTGCCCCGCTAATGCTGTACGTGTAGGTGCGCGTGCCGCACGCCGGAAGCGATGCCGATCCGTTGCTGGCTGAAAACGGCTGGAACGTTGGGGCATTGCCGCGTTGGACCAAGAACGCCCCGCCTGTAAACAAACTGTCGTTGTTGGCCATCTTTACTGTCCCACCTTGCGCAAGGTCCCCTGCAATCATCAGATTGGCAACGCATGGTGCCAGTTTGTAGAGTGTCCCCGAGGTTGGGTAGTAGGTGGAGCTGTACGATGAGAAGGAGACAGATGGAGTTGAGGTGTTGATAGAAGCAAACTGTGTTGAGCTGATGCTGATACCAACAGACCCATTGTAGCTGGTGCCGTACGCGGAAGAACCGGACCCGTACACGAACTCAATAGCGTTGGTCGTTTCGTACAGCCGCACTTGGAACTTCACTTGGTAGGAAGAGCTAACGCAGCATTGGTTCACACGCCACTCCACTGTTAAAACGCGGTTTGGCGATGACCCGCTCAGCAAGTAGTACACGCCACCATCGCTTGGGCAGTACTGGTCGCGCCAGTATGCTGTGATGATTGGGGTGCCATAGCTGGAAGCCAGTGATGGCGGGCAGCAATACGTAGTGGTTACTGTTGATGAGCCCAAACCCAACGCCCCGTTCGAGCTAACGGAGAATTGTGTGTAGCTGGTTCCGGCAAGCTTGAACGTAAACCCGATGTTCGTGACGGATGAGGCTACGTCATCCTGATATGATCCCAACAGCGAACTTGCACTGCCCATGTCGGTCAGCGAGGCCCCTGTCGAGGATGAAAACTGGTACTGATTAAGCGACTGGCCGCTTGCCGGCCAGCATATCAGCATGATGAGTAGGAGGCTTGCCCCCAGTAGGCGATACGTAGAAATCATGGGTTAACTCCCGATGGATTAAGGATGGAAGAACGTTGCTCATTTGGCGACATTCACTAACAACAGCAACGCGCTCTACGGGTGCGAATTGCTGGGGAAGGGAGGGCTGAAAACAGATGCCACAGCTGGTGGCCTTGATAAGGCTTCCGGCTGGCAGCCGAAAACATCGGAAAGTTGGGGCTAATGACAAAGAGTTTTTTCCTTAATTGTTCAAATCTTTGAAAAAAAAAGCGCAGGGTGCTTCTTTCTTCAAGAAGCACCCTGCGTTGGTTATCGGCGTGCGCGTTGCTGCGCGATTACTTGGCCACGACCATCGAACGGATGATCGTCTGGCCGTTGACGCTCAGGCGGTAGTGGTAGCTTCCGCTGCTCAACTCACCGACGCTGAAGCTAACGCTGTGGTCGCCGGCGGCGCGTGCACCTTCGTCAAGAGTCAGCACTTCCTGGCCTTGCTCGTTGTAGAGCTTCACCGAGACGTTTCCGGCATTGGCCAAACGGTAGGCCAGCGTCACAAGGTCGCGGCCTGGGTTTGGTGCGGTTTGCCAGAGCGTTGTGCCGTTTGCGCCAAAGGTCGCGTCCACGCTGCTGGTTCCGTTGCTTTCGCCGGTTCCTGGCTGGATGCGTGTAGCGGTTCCTCCAAGCTGGACGGTCAGCGCGCCGTTGGTGGCGTTGCTGTTGATGGTCAAGGTAGCGCTGGAGGTTCCCTGGTTGAGCGGACGGTAGGTGACTTCAAGGAACTCACTCTGTCCCGGGGCCAAGCTGGTGCGTGGCAGGCGGCCCAGGGTGTAGTCGGTGGAGGTTGCGCCGGTGATGGTTGTGGTTCCCAGCTTAATCGGCATGGTGCCATTGTTGGTAATCATCACCGTTTGGCGTGCGACCTTCCCAACCGGAATCGTCACGTTGTCGAACAACGAGGCTTGGCTGGTGGCCAGCGTGCGGGTTCCGGCTTCGCCAATCAGGTTCAACGTCACAACGTCGCCGTTGGAAAGGGTCAAGTTCAGCTGGGCGTTGCGTGGGCCTGGCTGGCTTGCTGGTGCTGGGTTGTGAACAATGGCGAAGTGCATGGCTGCACCCGGCATCACTGCAAACGGCACGGCTGGCCACGGCTTCGCTGGATCCATCGTGAACTCCGCTGCATCGGTTCCCACAATCTCAATCTTGTTCACAAAGATCAATTCCTGCGTGGTGTTCTCCACCATCGCGCTTGCTGCCGAGTGGTCCGCGGTTGCGCCGCCAATCACTGCCGGGGCAAACATCACGTCGCGTGGCTCAAGCCCAACGGTTCCAACGCCGGTAACATCCCAGTAGTAGCTTCCCCGTTCGGTTAGCCCAGGAAGGATGATCGTGGAATCGTTGGTCCTTAGCTCAATCGTTGCGCGGCGCGATCCGCTGCGCGATGGCGTGAACTCTAACGTGACGGTGGTGCTGTCGCCCGGGGCCATCATGTAGGTTCCGGTGTTTCCGTCCAGCGTAAGGTTGCTGAAGGCATCAACAATCTTGAACTCCTTCACGTCGCCCGAACCAATACGGAAGCGGTTTTTGTCAATCCGAAGGTCGCAGGCACCTGGGTTGTAAAGCGTGACGGTCATCATGCGGCTGGTGCGGACTGCGGTGTTCGCGAACTTCACCGGCTTCGGAAGCTGGCCACCTTCCACACGGTCGCTGATGCTGGATCCCAAACCACGACCGAACAGATCAAACGTGAGCAATCCATCTTCGGTGTAACCCGTGACCGGATTGATCCCGGTGAAGTTTGCGCCGTTGGTTGGCAGGTAGATGCGGGCAAACCGCTTGCCTGGTTCCTGTGCCACAAAGTTCACGTAAATCGTCCGCGAGCCTTTCTCCGGAACGGAGATCGGGTAATCTTGGAAGCCGTTTGCCGGAACCGGAGCAACGCCTGGTTCGGTGCTGATGAAGTAATCAACCGATGGAATCGGCATCCAGTTCTCATCCATCAGCAGCGGATAGGCTGGGTTCCCTTGCCCGTAAATCGAATCGGTTCGATAGACCATGGATCCCAAAATCTGGAACTCCCCTTCGCCAACATTCACCACGTTGATCGGGTAGCTTTGGATATACTCCCCGGCGCAAATGAAATCTTTGTTGAAGACATCTTCATTTGGACCCAGCTTGCGGCTGCCCAAGTAGAATTCACCACCGGCAGCGGCGGAGAAGGCGTAGAGAACGTACGTCCGGATTTCCCCTTCGGCATTCACCGTCAAGGTTGCCCGCTGCGGACCAACGCCTTTTGGCGAGAAGCGGATTGCCGGGGTTGTGGAACCCAAAGCCGTTAGCCCGGTGCTGTAAGTGTTCACCAACTGGCCGTTGTCTGGGTTGACGATTTTGTACTGGTTGGTTGGGTCGTTCAGCACGAAGCTGGTTGGTGCGCTCGGGGCCTTGCCGTTGTTGTTGGTGTTGCTCACCGTCAGCGGCATGAAGTCTTGCCACGCAAGGCGGGTCACTTTGATGCCGTTGATAAGCGTGTCGCCGCTGGCAACGGAAGCTGTTCCGCCGCTGGCAACGTTGCCAATGTAGATCAACCGCCGTGTGGCTTCGGCTTCAAGAGTGTAGCTGCGGCTGAAACCGTTGTCGTCGGTGACTTGCAGCGTGGCGGTGCGGATGCCAATCGCCGTTGGAGCAAAGGTCACCGTTGGTGTCACCTTGCTGTCGGCACCGATCTTCCCGCTAGTTGGCGAAATAATGAAATCGCCTGGGTTCGCTCCGCTGATGCTGAAGGTGTAGCCGCGTGCCGAGCAAGGATCGGGATCCAAATAGATGGTGAATGGCTGGTAGCCCTGCGAGGTCCACACCTGAATCTTCGTTCCGCTCAACAGCTTGTCGCCGTCGGCCATCACCGTGGTCCCACCCTGGGCAGGGTCGCCACTGATCTGGATGTTGCAAGGGTTGAAGATGTAGAGGGTGCCGTAGCTAATGGGAGTGTCGAATAAATAGATGTCGTTGTTCGCAGTGCTGGTGCTAGTCGTAGCTCCTGTGATTCCTTGAAAACCACCTCCTGATGCTTTAGCCTCACTCCCTCCGCTTTCAGAGCCAGGGGTAACGCTGATAAAATCGGAAGAGCTTGCGGCAATGCCGATGGATGCGGAATTGGAATAGTAATCACCATACACGTTGGAGTAGGTGCTCATATCTCCATACCAGAGTTCAACCCTGTTGGATCCTTCATATAAGCGAACTTGGAAGGACCCGTACACGTAATCGTAGTATGAAAGCTCAATGGATTGGAAGTCAATAACCAAAACGCGATTTGGGGCAGTGCCGTTGATGAAATACGAGACAGACCCTGAAACTTCATCATCAAAATCATCGCCTGGAACGCGAAGATCGTTCCAGAACGGAGCAATCTGAGGTGTTGTTCCTAATGAGTAGTTTCCGCTTGTAGCTGTTAGGTTGTTGACATAGTAGCCAGTCACGTTCGTTGAGCCAAGCCCAATCACACCATTGGAGCTTACGGAGAATCGTGTGTACGGCTTGTTATCGAAGTAGAAGGTGAACGCCGGTTGGCCTTTTGCAACCGATGGAGTAAAGGCGGCGACATCGTCATCGGCCCCGACGCTGAGTATCTCGGTGGGCTTTCCCTCTGGTGAAATTGGATCACCGTAGGTGTCCAAGAATTGGTAGTTGGAGACGTTGCCGTAGGATAAGCCCATCGGCAGCATCAGTGCTAGGGCTACCCCCAGCAAAAGTCTGTACAGGTGTCTCATGGTTGGAAACTCCGGTTAGTGAGAGATGTAGTCTGGATGCGTTCTTTTTGTATTGCCTATTGCACCACGCATGGTTCATGGATATGAACCGCAACCCTTCTGGGCTGCTTCAGCGGGCATTGTTGATTTTTCTATAAATCAGTTATGGCCAATAGCGTGCGTCGTGCTATTGGCCGCCATTGACGAATATCTGCGGCAGAGCAAGGCAGATAGTGGCGTAACAGTGTTAACAACAACATGGGGGGATCCTTTTTTCTCGAGTCCGATCGTGCTCCTCATTCTTGGCGTTTGTTGGTCATCGGTTGGCTATTGCTGCGTCATCGGGTCAAAAATCGCAGGTGCGGCGCACGGATCCACGCCCGCTACTGTACGATTGATCGGCTTGGATAGATTTGGGCACATAGCAGCATGGTATTCTTGCTATGGTCAAATCGGACACCCATAATAAGCAAAAATTATGCCCAAGAACACCGCCTTCCTTCAATGGTTACACGATCCCACACTGCTGGTAGGACTGGCCCCACCAGATGCCTGCTTTTAGACGTGGCAATCTTTCACGGTGCGGGGTAACTCGTCCCCATTGACCCCTTACGGCTCCTTCCGAATATCCTCCAGCGGCGTTGAGACCTCCACCGTCACCGTGCGGCAGTAGTAACGGCCCTCGGGAAGGGCGTTGTCGTACAGCAGCCGCGACGGCCCCACCCCTTGCGCGCCAAGAATGGCCGCGCCGGGCCGCTCGGCAAGGATCAAATCCCGCACCGCAAACGCGCGCGATTCCGACAGCTGCTGGTTGTGCCGAAGCTCGCCAAGCCGGTCGGTGGAGCCGGTGATCTGCAAGGTGGAGCGGGGATAGATGGATTGCGCCACAAATGCCGAAACCATCCGCCGGTTCTGCGGCGTTATCTCCGCCTTGTCGAAATCAAACACGATCAAGCTCAGCCTGCTGATCTCGAACGGGTGGGTTGCCCCGCTTGCCGGAATCGTTGCTTCCGATTGCGCCCGTTTCCCCCGCGCATCGGTGATCTCCAGCACGCTTTCTATCTCCCCACGCTCCCCAACGTTTTCGGAAATCACCCCAGCGGCGTGGTCGTCCAGGGTCCACGTTACCGTTGTGGGGGGCGCGCCGGTTCCGGCCTGCTGGGCCACGGTGGTGGTTCCGGCACTCACCCGCAATTGCCACGAGCGAATGGCCGCCGGGCTGGTTGCCTCCGTTGCGAAGGATAGACTTTTGGGGGAGTAGGAGTACTCATTGAACCGCTCGTGAAGGATCGGAGCCAACAGGTCATCGGTCAGCGAAGCGATTTCAACGCGCCGGTTTTCCTCCACCCCTTCCTGATACTCGGCACTGCTGGGGAACGTTGGCCGCGCAAGCACCGCAATGGCGATCCGTTTTGGATCCACCCCCCACGTGTTGGTGATGTACGTTTTTATCGCCTGCGCCCGCTGCTTGGCCAGCGTGGTGGCTTCGGGTTGGGTTGCGGTTTCGCGCCCGTCGGTGGTCCCGTTCAGGGTGATCTTGATGGAAGGCTCGGCGGCCATTCGCGAGCCGATCACGTTCAGGATGTTGTAGTAGGCATCCAACGAGCGGTGCGGCAAATCTTTCTCATTGAACGCCGCACGCGCTTCGGGGCTAATCTTCTGATACCGCCCGGGAATGTCCGTGCTGGCACTGTCGAAGAAGATGTACGGAAGGATCGGGAACGTCTCGGTGACGATGGTTCGCACCACCTGGACCCGCTCGCTTGTGCTGGCGGTGATTCCCGCCACGGGAAGAACCTCCGGCGGCGGAGGAGGTGGGGGGGGCGGTGGCGGCGGAGGAGGTGGCGGCGGCGGTTGCACCGGAACTCCAAAATCGTAGCGGAGCGCAAGGTCCCCCTGGATGGTGGAGGTGCGCCAGCGATTCGATAGAGTGATGTCGGTGAAGGGGTGATAGTAGCTTACCTCCGGTGCAATGCTCAATCGGTTGGCAATGGGGAAGGCGTAGCCCAGCGTCCCGCTTGCGGTGATCAGCGTCTGGACATCGTTGATTGGTCCGTTCCCAACATCGCGAATCACCCGATTGGTTTCGGGATAGACCACACCATCGGGGGAGGTGATTTCCTCGGTTTGGTGGTAGGTCGGTTCCGCCAGCGGAAACCCCGCGCCCGCGCCGGCCCGGACGTAGATTGGGAACTCTGGAAATGGCGCAACCCGCAGCCCGAACTCACCCACAAAAAAATTCAGCGTTGCGGTGTAGTTGTGCTTCCGTTCAAGCGGGACGTAGCGGTTGCTGTTTGGGTCCAGCACCGGAAGCCCTGCGGTGTAGGCCTCGCCGAAGGATCCGCCGCGCTGCGCAAACAGCAGATGGGCGGTAAGGTCAACCGCGCCGCCAAGCAGTGGGAACTCGCCGAACACCCCAGCAATCATCCCCTCCCCGTCGCCATTGCCAAACGCGCCGCACTCGGTTCCGCTGGTGAAGATGCTGGCTTGGGTTTCGTGGCGGTTGTAGCCATATCCCCCCAACGCCCCAAGCCGGAACGTCACCCGCTCCAATCGCCCCGAATCGAATTCGGTTGTGTCTGGGGGCGTTTCCTGGGCCGTGGCCTGCGAAGCCGCAATCAATGAAAAAGCAATCGCGCAAAGAAGGAGTGCGCGGTGTTGTTGAGTATGCAAGTGCGTCAAACCGGTGTCATGGGTTGTTGGAAAAACGCGTTGTGCCATGCCGCCATAAGGTAGCCGTCCCGAATGAGTCGGGGCCGCTACCACTGTGAGGTAGCCGAAGGTCTTTAGCCTTCGGCGTCTAGCATTGGGGAACGACTGGGCAGGCTAAAGACCTGTTATCAATCCCGACGAAGGTCGGAACCGCTACCGTTTCGCTGCAAAAAACTCACCTGCCCATTCCTCCAGCATTGGAGGGACGAGGTAGCCGAAGGTCTTTAGCCTTCGGCGTCTAGTTTTGAGGAACGACTGGGCTCCGACAAAGGTCGGAGGCGCTACCGTGTCTATCTCTGGGGAACGTCTCGGCAGGCTAAAGACCTGTTATCAATCCCGACGAAGGTCGGGGCCGCTACCGTTGCCCGGATCCGGGAGCTGCTACCGTTTCGCTGCAAAAAACTCACCTCACCACTTCCATCCGTTCGGTTGCGCGGAAGTTGTTGGCTTCAAAGATGTAGAAGTAGCTTCCCTGCGGAAGATCGGCGGTGTTCAGCTCCACGCGGTAGCGTCCGCCGGGGAGCAGTTGGTGCCCGTCCATCAGCTTCGCCACCTGGACCCCCGCGCTGTTGAACAAGCTGAGCCGTGCGTTGGCATCTTCAAAGAACTCCACCTCAATCGTCACAATCCCTTTTGTTGGGTTCGGCGATGGAGCCGTCAGCCGGTTCAGCCCGCCACGGAAATTCAGCCGTGAGATATTGCAGCGCGGGTCCACCTGCACGATGCTGGTGTCGCCGGTTGGGATCAGCTTCACGAAGAAGATGGAGTCGCTGCTGAAATCGGTTGCCAACACCGCAAGGTGCATCGGCGAGCGGATGGAGTCCGGAACCGCAACGGCAAACCGCGCCCGCGCAAGCTCCCCACGTTGCACGCTGTCGCAGCCGGGGATGCTCACCCTGATTCCGGTTGTCCCTTCCGTTGCCGAAACCGCCGCCGAGTAGGGCGAGCTGATGCTCAAGAACTGCAACGCACGCCGGTTGTAATTCAGCGCGAACCCAACATCCAACGGCATCTGGGCAATGTCCCGGTCGCTGTAAATCCCCACCTCAATCGTGTCGGCAATCACCCCGCCAATCGTGTCAATCTGGCTCACGTTCGTGTCCAAAGTAAAGCGGAACGGGAAGGGGGGAGCGTAGCCGAAACTGTAGATCCGCCCGGTGTCGGCGATTGGGCAAGGGAGGTTCGATTCGGCAGTGATTGCGGTGTCGTACAACCGCTCCACGAACGGGCAGAACCGCACCGTCAGCAGGACGGTATCCCCCGGCGCAAGCTGGGTTGGATACGGGACGCTGCTCCCCACAACCGTATGCCCGGGGGGAAGCCGCAGCGCGTTGAACTCCACCGGAATTTTGCCCGGGTTCGTCACCGCCAGCACCCTGTCGGCGCAGCTTTTCAGGTTCACCGTGTCGAAGCTGGTCAGCGATGAAACGGCGATGCGTGGTTGCGCAATCTGGATGTAGATGCTGTCGGGCGGAACCACCAGCTTGTACAGGACCAGCGTGTCGCTGTCGAAATCCACCTCATCAATGTGGACCTTGAAAATCGTGTCCCCCGTTCGTGGAATGAACGTCACCCACGCGATGGTGTCGGCCGGGACCTGCAGCGCGTTCCGCAGCGTGACCCGTGCGCCGTCGCCGGTGTCAATCGCGGTGATGTTGTTGGTGTAGCTGCTGGAGACCTGCCCCAGGCTTACGATGGTGGAATCGTACTGAATCCTGAACCGAACATCAATCCGATCCTGCGGCATATCACGGTCGGTGATGACCGGAAGCCGCAGCGTGTCGCAGGTGGTGATGGTGATCGTGTCGAGCGTGGCCGCAACGGTGTCGAACGTCATCCGCATTCCGTAGGGGAAGGCAAACCCTTCGCCGCGAACCAGCACGGTGGTGTCGTCGTCGTTGCAGGGATAGGAGGTGGTGATATACATCCGCGCCTGGTACGGGCGGGGTGCGCGTGGGGTGAAGTTCACCCGAATGCGGAAGGTGTCGCCACGCTTAATCACCCACGGAAATGGCGCGCCGTTTACCGGGGCCGCCGCAAACACTTGCTGGTCCGGAACAAACCGAATCCCGGTCACGATCATGCTGTCGCCGCTGGGATTCACGAACTGGTCGGGGACCGTCACCGTCACGGTTCGGTTGGGCGATGTTGTGCCGGCGCGGGTGTTCGGGAAGTTGATTGGCGTTGGAGCCGGCTGGAAATTCAGCTCGCGCCGCCCGCTCATCGTCACCGTGTCCTCGCGGTTCCAATCGGTGGTGTGCGAACGGATGTGGAACTTCCCGTTGGCCAGCAAATTCTGCTGCGTTGCCGGAATGTTCGGGCAGAACGAAATCTCCAACGTGTCGGTGGTGCTTGGCGGAATCTGGTAGGGAAGCGTCCGCGCGCCGGTCAGCTTGCTTCGCCACGAATAGACTGCGGGGATTGCGTTGGCAACGTTCCGCCCGTCAATCCAGATGGAGTCAACGGTGATCGGCTTGAAGGCACTTTGGTTCGGCAGCGGGATTTCCCGAACAATGCAATCGCACGGGCGCACCAGCCCGTAATTGATAAAGCTGAGCGGGACGTCCAACCGGTAGATAATCCCTTGCCCGGTCAAGCTCCCAACTTGCTGAATCGCACACGGGTTGCTGCTGACCGCACGCACGTTCCCGTTGTAGGCCGTCTCCTGCGTTGGCGCGAATTGAACATCCACCAGAATGGAATCGCGCGGTTGCAACGTTGCCGGGAACGGGCGCGTTGTGGCAACGATGGAGTACCCTGGCGGCAGATACAGCGTATCCACCTCCACCGGAACCGTGCTGATATTCTCCACCAAAATGCGGTCGGTTCTTGTTGTCCCAACCTCAACCAATCCGTAGGTGGTCAGCGGCGTGACGTAGAGTTTTGGGGTGGTGCTGGTCCCCCGAATCAGGACTTGGTATCGCTGGCCATCGCTTAGGTTCACGTCAATGAAGGCTTGGTCCGCACGGTCGTCGGCCAGATCGTTGGGGCAATAGCGGAGCGTCCAGGTTGTGCTTTCGCCTGGCTGCAAGGTTCCGCTGCTCATGCCGGAGACTTTCGTGTACTTCCCGGTCGGGTCATTCAGCGTTGCCGAGGTGATGGTCAGCGGGCCGGCGGAGGCGTTCGTGATCGTGATGGAATCTTGGCCGCAACGGCAGCCAACAACGTTGCTGATGGAGAGATACGACGGCTGGAACGACAACGCATCGAACACTCCGGTTCCGCTGATTGGAATGCAGACCACGCCGTAGCACTCTTCATCAAAAATGCAGAGGGTGTCGTAGTAGGTGATGGCCTCGCGCGGGCGGAACTCCACGGTGACGTTCCCGCTGCGCCCTTTTGCAAGGTTCAGCGAACGCCCGCCGGCGATGCGGAAGACATCGCCAATTTTCAGATAGGCCGAAAGCCGCCGTGGGTCGCCCCGATTCTCCACCGTCACTGCTTGTGTGGCGGTCTTCCCAATCGTCACATTCCCAAAGCCGATGATGCTTTGATTGAACACGAAGTTCACATCAATCCCATATGCTTTCAGGAAGACTTTTTTGACGATGGTGCACCCCCTGTAGCGGGTCTTCACCCGCATCTCGCCGGTGTAAGTTCCGGCGCGGGTTGGGCGGAACCGGACGAACGTTGCGTTGTACGCCTCCTGCGGTTGCAGCATAATCGGGAAGCGGAACCGGCGGCCAAAAAAGCCGTCGTCGAACTCGATGGTGTCAATGCCGATGGGATCGCTAACACCGCTGCGGTATTGATACGTCCGCACGTCGCTGATCTGCCCCGGGCATACCGGGCCGAAGCTCATGGAATCAATTTTGCTGCCATCCTCTTTCAGCAGCAGCAGGACCTCCTGCGTATGGCCCACCAGCGGGATAATGCCGCTTCCTGGGCAGCGGTCGTCGCTGAACAGGCGCAAGGTGTCGTAGTTGGTGCGGGTGGTGTCGCCGGCGTTCATCCGTATCAGCATCGTCCAGCTTCCCCCAGGCGGGACCGTCAGCGGAAGGTTCTGGCCTGCGATTGCCGGGGACCATTTGAAGACGGTATCGCTCAGCCGGATGCTATCAATGTTTAGCGGGCGGTTGGTGATGTTGGTAAGGGTCAGCGGTTTCTCGGCAAACGGTTTCTCCACGCAGCCAACGTACAGGGTGTCAAGGTCAATCTGCCCTTCGCTGTACTCAAAATCTGTTTTCCGAATAAAGTTGATGGGGATGCGGGCGATGTTGTTGCAGCGGTTGTTGTTGAACACCCGAAGCTCCGCCTGCAACTGCCCGGTGATGGTTGCGCGCATCCTGACGGTGGCCGATTGCGGCGCGTTCTGCTGCAACGTCAGCCGGTTTGGGGTGACGGTGAACAGCCCCGCATCGCGCCCGGCAACCTGCAGCACCACTTGCCCCGCACAGAACGACGTGTCGGTGACGGTGACGGTGAACGTGGTGTCGCCGGTGCAGATGATGGTTCCGCTGAAACTTGTTGGCGCGACGCTAAAGGTGAATGGGACGGTGCGGTTGCTGGCCTCGCACCGTGCTCCGCTTCGCATCCGCCCAACGATTCCGTGGCCGGTGGCATCGCACAAGGCTTGCCCGGTGGGGGCTTCGTTGAACCGGTAGTACAGCACCAATCCGTTCTCGTTTCCATTCAGCGAAAGGTCCTTTTGGCAGCGGATTTCGTTGGCGGTAAGCGCGCGGCTCCAGATTCGGACTTCATCAATCTGGCCCAAGAAGGTGCGGTAGCGGTTGGCATCGTCGTACAAGCCATTGCAGCTTCCAATCTGCGTTTGCAGGTTCCGGTTGGCAACCGGGTGAAGCCGTGTGACGGGATACGCCGGGTTGGTCCCCGTGGCAGCCTGGAACCCGTTGACGAACAGCTGCGCCGTTCCGCTGCTTTCCCACACCGCCGCAACGTGGACCCATCCGCGTGTGTACAGGTCCGGAACGTCAACGCTGGCAATGGTGTTGTCGGCACTTTCCAGCTTGGTTCCGTCGGCACTCAGCTCAAAGTAGATGCGCGTCCCTTCGATATAGACCACCCACTGGTCGTTGTCATCTTTGTTCGGCCCCCACAGTCCACCAACGAACTGCCGCATCCCTGGCTGCTCCTGCGGTTTTATCCATGCCTCGAACGTCAGCGCGGTGTTGAGCGCGGCCAGGCGGTAGCTGGTGTCAACGTCAACATACTGCGCATTGCGCCCGCTGGTGACTTGCGTCAGCAGCGCGTTGCCGATGCACGCTTTGTTGGCATCGCAAGGGGCGGGGAACTGTGCGTTCGCCCCCGTGCTGGTTGCCACAATCAGCGCGGAAAGAAGGAGCAGTTGATACAGGAATGGGCGCATACAATGGTAGGGAAGAGCTTGCCAATTACGTCGGTTCTGCGGAAATCATCACCGCACGCATCGCACCACTTGCGTGGCTATCCGTTGCCCGTCGCGAAGGGTGCAAAGATAGGTCCCCGCTGGCAGTTCTGCGGTAAGTGGGATTTGGTACTTGCCCGGGCTTACGCGGCGGTCCAGCAGGGTCGCCACCCGTTGCCCGGCCATGGTGGATAGGTCCAATTGCACGTGGGTCGCACGGTCAATGCTGATCTGCAACGTGGTGGTTGTCCGGAACGGGTTTGGGTACGCCCCGGCAATGCTGAAGCTCCCGTCGGCATACTCAGCACGGCGGTCGGTTCCGCTTTTTTGCGCTTGCAGAATGTCCAGCGGGATCACCGTCTCATCTTGCAGCACGGTGCGCATCTCCGGCATGGTCATCCCAAACCAATCGGTTAAGATTTCGGCATAGACTGCGCGGTAGTCAATCTGGTACTGAAGGTCGCCGTTGGCATTCAGGTTTTTTAGATCTGGCGGATCCCCAAACACTCCGCTGTTGACTTGGGTTCCGAACACGAACTGCACCGAGGCCGCGCCGTGGTCGGTCCCGCGGCTTCCGTTCTCGTATGGCCGCCGCCCGAACTCGCTGATCGTCATCCCAATCACCCGGTCGGCCAATCCCAGCCGCGTCATGTCGTGCATGAATTGCGCCACCGAGTCGCCAATCCGGCTAAGAAGCGTGGGGTGAAGCCCCACGTACTCATCGCCAACGGCAATCTGCTGCGAGACGTGCGTATCGAATCCCCCCATCGAGACCACATAGACTTTGGTGTTCAACCCCCCAGCAATCAGCGCGGCCACCGAGGCCATCTGCTGCGAAAGGCTGTCGTCGCCGTAGGTGGCGTCCAGCTTGCTTTTGCCGTTGTTGTAGGCATCCCGCACCGATTGCGCGTACTTGTTGGAGCGGTTGGCGATGTCGGCAACGAACTGATATTCCAGGCTGTAGCTGGTGTTCGCGCTGTCGGGGTCCAGCTCGTCAAGTTGCGAGGCAACGCCTTGCAGTTGCGTGGGGTCAATCACCTCGATCCCCATCCGCCCTTTGGAGCTTATCAACGCCAGCGAGAAACCGCCGAACTGAATGGCCAACGGGTCCGGAGGAAGGGAGGCGGGGAAGTCGGGATAGCGTTGCTCCAGATAACGGCCAACCCATCCGGTGTCCAATCGGGTGTCGGGGTTGGAATTGTTGATGCCGCTTAGCCAAATATCGGTGGAGCGGAAGTGCGACAAGTTCGGGTTGGGATAGCCAACGCCTTGCACAATCGCCAGCGTCCCAATTTCCAACATCCGCCCCATCCCCCCGCGCGAGCCGGTGGCCAACGCGGGGTGCAGGTAGATGTCGCCAATGTTGTTCCAGGCCTTGTCCTTTGCGATTGCCAGCGCAGGGCGGATGCGGTAGTACTCGTCGTCGTGGCAGGGGGGCATGGTGTTCAGCCCGTCGTTGCCGCCGAACAGTTGGATCACCACCAGGATGCGGTCGTTGTCGGGTGGCATCTGTGCAAGTGCGGCAAGCGAGGTGTTCGCCCGCGCCGGCAATCCCCCCACCATGAACGGTGCGGCGGCGGTTGCGGCGGCAGCAGTCTTCAGGAATGAACGGCGTCTCATAGTTGGTTATCGGAAATGCGGTTGTCGGGAAATAGCGTTGTGCGTCGGCCAGAAGATGTCGAAGGCTAAAGACCTTTTATCAACCCCGACGGAGTCGGGGCGGCTACCACTTCGTGGGTTTCACTAGCACAGCTGGAAGTCGGGCAGTTCGGCGATTGTTTGCAGCAGGTCTTTCATGTTTCGGGCTGCGGTCGAGGGGCTGTTTTCCACAATCCCTGCCCATTCGTAATCGGGCGCGCCGCCAACCAGCTTCTTCACAAAAATGCCTTTGCGCCCTGCCGAAAGCGGGCGTGGCAGCAGCAACGCGCCAAGCGATTTCACCAGCTCGTTCACGTCGTCGTACTGCGGGAATTGCTTGATGAACGTTAGCACCGCCGCTTCGCCCATTGCCGAAATCACTCGGCGTGCTGCGTCGGCGCGAACCGGGTAGGTGGTGGTTGTCACCCAGTCGCGGTAGCCGGGCCAGCCGCTGACGTTTGGGGGATCGAACAGGTCCTGGCCCATTGCCCGCATCTCGCCGTACAGGTTTCCGGTTGCGCCAAGCTGCCGCGCCAGCCCAACTTCGAACTCCATCGGCGTTTTAATCTGCGCGCCGATGTTGGCGTTGTCGTAGAAGTGCGCGCTTTTCAGCAGCGCGGCCATCACCGGCTTGATGTTGAAGTTGTTGGCAACAAAGATGTCGGCCATCGCCTCAATCACCGCTGCGTCCGATTTTGCTGGGTTGCTGTACACGAAGAAGGTGTAGAGTTTCCGGCAGATGAACCGCGCAACCTCGCGCGGGCGTTTCTGGAAGATGGTGTCAATCAGCTTGGCAATCTCTTCCTGCCGGACAATATGCTCGGTGTTGGTGGTGCTGTCGCGCGCGGGGAACGAGGTCCCCATGAACTGCTTGGCGTTGGTGTCGTGGTTCTTGGCCTCGAAGTAGCTGCTGAACAACCCGCTTGGCGGGATGAACTGGTCGGTGAACTGCGAAACACGCCACCCCGTCAGTATCCGCGCCGCCTCCTTCACATCCCCCTCGGTGTAGTGGCCGATTCCGGTGGTGAACAGCTCCAACAGTTCGCGCCCGTAATTCTCGTTCGGTGCTCCGGCGCGGTTAAGGTCCCCGCCAAGATAGACCAGCATTGCCCCGTCCAACGTGATGTTGAAGGTCAACGCCTTAAAATCCCCCAAGCCGGTGTCGCGGAATAATTTGTTTTGGCGGTACAGAAGCGGCCCAATCACGAACTCCAGATCAACCTCAAACTCACTGGTGAAATGGCCGCTCCAGAACGCTGCCATTTTTTCGGCAGCGGTCAATCCGGCATCGCGCATCACCCCAATGGACCAGTTCCGCAGCGCGCCGGCATCGGCAATCCACTGGCCACGGATTTGGCTTTCCAAGTCAGGGGTTAATCCCTCCAAACTTTCGGTGGCGTGGTCAACCATAGCGGGTGGGGTCGGTTCGTTGGGGGTGTCCAGCAGTTTGTCCACTGCTTCGCCCGGGGTGAGCTTCATCAGCGCGTCAATATCACTCCAGCGTGGAAGGAAGGTGATGCGCCGCAGCAAATGGCCCACACGAATCGCATCCCACGGTTGTGCGGTGCTTGGGACGAACGGCTCAAGCCCAGAAAGCGGGCGAACAGCGGTGGCAGTTTCGGGGCGCGCGATGCGGTTGTGCGCCCACGTGGTAAGGAAGGAACGACGGTCCATAAACAACTCCGGGTACAGACGGCCAGCCAGGGTGCAACGCCGTTGGCTTGAACGCCGCCAGCAAGCATACCACACGGCTGCTTTTTGAGTGGAATGGGAACTTGGGGAGGAAGATAGGGCAACGCACGCAAAGAACCTTCGGAAGAAGCGGCCAGCACCCCGTTGATAGTAGCGATGCCGGCGCGGCCTTTTGCGTCACGCTTGTGTGCGCTGGCCAAGTTGACACAACCTTTTTGATGAAGTTACGGCCCTTACTTCATCGAACTCAATCTTCCTTCAGAATCCGCCAACGTAGCAGCCCCCACCCCGCCTCCCCCAATTCTGGGGGAGGGGCTGGCAGCAATGGTTCGGGATTCAGAGAGAACGGGGTCAATAGCCAAACCAGTTCCCCCCAGCATTGGGGGGACGCGAAGCCGCTTGCGGCGAAGCAGGGGGGCGCGGCGCAAGCCGTGCGAAGTCCCCTCAGGTTCAGTGTGTTTGCTTCAGCCTAGTGGCGCGGTTCCACTCTGCACCGTTCGGCAGTTGAACTCAGTTCTTTTTTTCTTTGCTTGCCTCCGTTGCTTCGCTCCCGTTATCTTTCCGGCAAACAGCATTCCGCTTCTGCATCGCGCAACACCGATCTTCCCAACAGCCAATGAAGAAAAAACAATCTTCCCCGAAACGCTCTCCCCTGAAGAAATCTTCCCGCGCCGCCACGGCTGCACCTTCGGAATCCGCCGAGCAATCTATCACCAGCGTGTTGCACGAGTCGCGGTTGTTCCCGCCGGCGGAGGGGTTCAGCAGCCAGGCAAGGGTGAAGTCGCTGCGGGAGTACAAGAAACTGGTGAAACGCGCCGAAGAAGACCCGGAAAAATTTTGGGGTGAGATTGCCAACCAACTCCACTGGCACAAACCGTGGCGGAAGCTGCTGCAATGGAAGGCCCCGTTCGCCAAGTGGTTCGTTGGTGGCAAAACGAACATGAGCCACAACTGCCTGGACCGGCATCTTGACGGCTGGCGGAAAACAAAGGCCGCGATTATCTGGGAAGGGGAGCCTGGCGAGCAGCGGACGCTGACTTACGGGCAGCTGCACCACGAGGTCCAAAAGTTCGCGAACGTTCTGCTTTCGCTTGGGGTGAAGCAGGGCGATACCGTTGGAATCTACATGGGGATGGTCCCTGAAGCCGCAATCGCCATGCTGGCTTGCACGCGGATTGGCGCGGCCCACAACGTGGTGTTCGGCGGGTTCAGTGCCGAGGCTCTTCGCGACCGCATGAACGACAGCAACGCCAAACTGATCGTCACCCAGGACGCAGCGTGGCGGCGCGGAACCGAAGTGAAATTGAAGGAGGCCGTGGACCGCGCGCTGCCGGAATGCCCAACGGTCCAGCACGTTGTGGTGCTTCGCCGCACCGGAACCCACGTGGGGATGCACGCCGGGCGGGACCATTGGTGGCATGAGATGATGCAATCCGCTTCCGCCGTTTGCCCGGCTGTTCCGCTCGATAGCGAGCACCCGCTCTACTTCCTGTACACCAGCGGCTCCACCGGAAAACCGAAAGGGATTTTCCACACGCTTGGGGGAAGCATGGTCTGGCTTCACTACACCACCCGAATGGTGTTCGACGTTCGCGACGACGACATCTACTGGTGCACCGCCGACATCGGCTGGGTGACGGGGCACAGCTACGTGGTCTATGGTCCGCTGCTGAACGGCATCACCACGCTGATGTACGAAGGCGCGCCAAACTGGCCAGAAGCCGACCGTTTCTGGGACATCATCGAACGCCACCGGGTCACCATTTTCTACACCGCGCCAACGGCAATCCGCGCCTTCATGCGGTGGGGGGAAGGCTTCCCGCGCAAGCATGATCTCCGCTCGCTGCGGCTGCTTGGCTCGGTTGGCGAACCGATCAACCCCGAGGCATGGATCTGGTACCAGCAAACAATCGGCGGCGGACATTGCCCGGTGGTGGACACATGGTGGCAGACCGAAACCGGGGGGATTATGATCTCGCCGCTTCCGGGCGCAACGCCAACAAAGCCGGGATCCGCCACGCTTCCGCTTCCGGGAATCAACGCCGAGGTTGTCCGCAAAGATGGCACACGCTGCAACCCCGACGAAGGGGGATTCCTTGTGGTGAAAAGCCCGTGGCCGGCAATGCTCCGCACAATTTTTGGCGACGACGAACGCTACCGCAAAACCTACTGGAGCAACTACAAAGGATGGTACTTCACCGGCGACGGCGCACGCCGCGACCGCGACGGATATTTCTGGATTATGGGCCGGGTGGACGACGTGGTGAACGTATCGGGCCACCGGTTGGGAACTGCCGAAATTGAGTCGTCGCTGGTAAGCCACCGCGACGTTGCCGAGGCCGCCGTGGTTGCCCGGCCCGACGAGTTGAAGGGGAACGCCCTGGTGGCGTTCGTCACCCTGAAAAGCAGCAAAGCACCAAGCGACCAGCTGAAGGAAACGCTGCGGAATCACGTTGGGGAGGAGATTGGCCACATCGCCAAGCCGGATGAAATCCGATTTACCGACGCGCTCCCCAAAACCCGATCTGGCAAAATCATGCGCCGGTTGCTCCGCGAGATTGCCAGCACCGGAAGCGTCAGCGGCGACGTGACAACGCTGGAGGATTTCACCACCCTGGAACGCCTCCGCACGGAGGAGGAGTGAGGTTGAGATTGCGGGGTAGCGGCCCCGACCTTCGTCGGGGCCGAGTCGGCGGAGCGGGGTAGCGGCAGGTCTTTAGCCTGCCGAGTCTTTTTTGAGAGATAGTCGCCGAAGGCTAAAGACCTTTTATCAATCCCGACGAAAGTCGGGACGGCTACCGGTTGGAGGAGTGAGGTTGAGATTGCGGGGTAGCGGCTCCGACCTTCGTCGGGGCCCAGTCTTTTTTGAGAGATAGCCGCCGAAGGCTAAAGACCTTCGGCTACCGATTGGAGTCGCCAAAGGCTAAAGACCTTTTATCAATCCCGACGAAAGTCGAGACGGCTACCGGTTCGCAGGAGGAGTGAGGTTGAGATTGAAATTGAAATAGAAACTGAGAGAACACACACACCTTAAAAAAACAACCATGAAATTGATCCCTTGCATCGCCCTGTTGGTATTGCTTGGAGCTTCGATTGCCGAAGCGCAGAGCCTTAAAATTGTTGGGGAAACCGTGAAGGACTCGCTGGTGCTTTCCCTGACGGAGCTTCAATCAATGCCCTCCGATTCCGTTGAGGTGGTCCATGATGGAGCCTCGCACTGGTTCCACGGCGTTCGGTTGAACGAGCTTCTGCGGCGTGCCGGGGTTCCCACCGGGCGTTCGCTGCGCGGCGATGCCATGAACCTGGTGATGCGCCTTTCAGCAGCCGATGGCTATCGCATCACCCTTTCCCTTTCCGAACTGGAACCCGACTTCACCAACCGCACGGCGATTGTGGCCTACCGGATGGGGGATGGTGCCCTTTCGGAAAAAGATGGCCCGCTCCGCCTGGTCATCTCCGGCGAAAAACGTGGCGCGCGAATGATCCGCCAACTCACAGAAATCCGGATCGTGCGGGTGGAGTGAACTCCGCAAAAAGCGAATGGCCTTGCGGCCCTCCGATCTTCCTGTTCCATGTGTCTTCCAACAACCAATCTCCAACCATGTCCGAACTTTCACTTGTCACCAAAAGTCAGCTTGTCCACGATTTACGGGCGATGGGCCTGCGGCCTGGGGAGCTGGTGATGCTTCATGCTTCGGTGAAATCGTTAGGGTGGGTGGTTGGCGGCCCGGAAGTGGTGCTGCAAGCCTTGTTCGACGTGCTGATGCCTGGCGGAACTTTGATGATGGTGGCCAGCTGGGACAGCGCCGAAACCGCCTACAGCCTTAGCGAGCTTCCCGCCGAACACCGGCAAACGTACTACCAGGAACTCCCTTCCTACGACCCCCTAACCTCCCATGCCGACTGGCGCGGGATGAGCATCCTTGCCGAGTATCTGCGGCTTTGGCCTGGGGCCTCGCGCAGTGGCCACCCGTTCTCCTACGTGGCGGTTGGGTCGCTTGCCCAAAAGATCACCGAGAAGCAACCCCTGAACTACCGCGACGGCGTTGGCTCCCCGCTGGCCAAGCTCTGCGGATTTGGCGGGCGGGTCCTGCAGCTTGGCTCTCCGTTGGGGGATATCACCCTGCTGCACCATGCCGAGACGATGGCGCGGGTTCCGAACAAGCGGGTGGTCCGCTACTCCATGCCGCTGCTGCAACGGGGGCGGCGTATCTGGGTGGAGATTGAGGAGTTCGACACCTCGCGCGGGATTGTTGACTGGCCCGAAAATTACTTCGAGGCGATTGCCCGCGAATATCTTACCTCCGGCCGGGGGACAACCGGGAAAGTTGGCTCGGCAGCGGCGCGTCTGTACAACGCGGCGGACCTTGCCGCCTTTGGGATTGACTGGATGGAACGGCACTTCGGGAAGGTGGAGTAAGGTGAACCGATGAACCCACCGATTGGGCAGCGGCGGCTTGAACACTGGTGGATTGGGCACTCATGGATTGAGCAATCGCCGGAGCAATTTCTTTGCAGCATCGGCACGATCGTTGCGCAATTCGACGCAGCCACGCAAGACTCTGGGAACATCTCCTACGTGGTGCAAGTTGGCGATGCGCGCTGGTTTGTGAAGACCGCAGGCGTGGCAGATGACCCAGCCCCATTGCTTCCCCACGGCCAACGGGTTGCGCTTCTTCGGAATGCGGTGCGGCTGCATCGCTCGGTGGCACATCCGGCACTTCCCAAGCTCCATCATGTGATTGAATCTTCCGCCGGGCCGTTGTTGATCTACCAGTGGTGCAGTGGCGATCTGCTTGGCGTGCCGCGTCAGTTTCGCGATGATCCTGCTTCGGCCTATCAGCGGTTCCGCAGTTTGCCAGCCGCTACAATTCTTGCCGCGCTCCATTCGCTGTTCCAGCTTCACCACGTGCTGGCCCAGTCGGGCTGGGTTGCTGTTGATCTGTACGATGGCTCACTGCTGTATAACTTCGCCACCGAACAACTTCATGTTGTTGATCTGGACCATTATCACCCCGGCCCGTTTTGCAACCAGATGGGGAGGATGTTCGGCTCGGCGCGGTTTATGGCTCCCGAAGAATTTCAGCGGGGAGAAATGATTGACCAGCGGACAACGCTTTTCACCCTTGCGCGAATTGCCTTGTGGATGCTTGGCGATGGAACCCTGAACCCACAAGCATTTCGCGGAACAGAGGGAATGCTTCAGGTGCTGAAACAAGCCACCGAACCAAACCCTGAGTTGAGATTCCAGACGGTGAGGAGTTTTTGGGAAGCATGGTGCAAGGCTACAGAAGAGAGAAAAGCATGAAAGGCAATATCCACAAGACCCAATAGACTCAATCGAGGTTCGTTCCGCAACGATCTCTTCATCCGAATCATGCATCAAGCCGGCTCCATGAACGAAGAAGAAATCATCATCCGCCCATATCACCCCGATGACTCCATCGGCCAGATCACCACGTTGCTTCACGAGGCCTACGGCCAGCTTGCGCGGATGGGGTTGCGCTACTTGGCAACCCACCAGGACCAGGCCACCACGCTGGACCGTATCGCCAGCGGGGTTCGCACGTTTGTGGCCGAGCAGGGGGGCGCGATTGTTGGAACGCTGACGCTGTATGGACCCTACCCCGAATCCTCCACCCCCTGGTATCGCCAGCCGACGGTCTTCCACTTTGGGCAATTTGCCGTGCAGCCCCGGCTTCAGCGCAACGGCATCGGGTTGCGGATGATTGAGCTGGCCGAAGCAGAGGCGCGGGCACTTGGCGCAACCGAGCTTGCGCTGGACACCGCCCAGCCGGCCGAGCATCTTTGCCAGTGGTATCAGCGGCTTGGCTTCCGGTTTATCGAGTATGCCCAGTGGGACGTTACCAACTACCGCAGCGTTATCCTTTCCAAACGGCTTGTTGGGGAAATGGATCAAGCAAGTCAAGATTGATGACGTGGCATGGCTGCAGGCTATCGCCGCTTGCGGTTTCAATCGCGAAGAACGCCTTGTTCAAAAAAAACTCAATCCCGCACGGTTGCACACGCGGCGGCACTTCTCTACTTTCGCCTTCCAAATTTTGGATGTTGTTGGTGGTTCCAAGCAACCGCATCCAGAAGTCTCCTTCAATCTTCAACATCAATCTCCAACCTCTGTTTCCCAACGGTACGCCAATGATCTCACGATGTCTGCTTTGCCTTGTTCTGATTGCTGTTGTGTGTGGCGGTGCGGCGGCGCAATCGCAAAAAGGGACCTTTGCCCTTACCAATGCCCGTATCCAAACCGTGACGAATGGAGTGGTGGAGCGGGGCGTGCTGGTGATCCGCGATGGAACAATCGCCGCGCTTGGCCCCGACGTTCCGGTCCCAGCAGATGCCACCGTTATTGACTGCAGCGGCCTGACGCTGTACCCAGGAATGATTGATGGCGGAACCCAGCTTGGCCTTGTTGAAGTTGGCTCGCTTCCGGAAACCCGCGACAACAGGGAGCTTGGGCAGATTGCCCCGCAGATGCGTGCGCTTACCGCCGTCAATCCGAACTCCGTCAGCATTCCCGTCACCCGCGTCAGTGGCGTGACAACGGTGCTGACGGTGCCGAACGGAGGCTTGTTCCCGGGAACCGCCGCGCTGATTAACCTGAACGGATACACGCCGGAGCAGATGAGCGTTGCCGGCTGGCAGGCGGTGGCGATGAACTTCCCTTCAACCGGGCGGCGCGGCTGGTGGGATGACCGCCCCGAAGAGGAGGTGGAGAAAGAAGCCACCAAGGCCCGCGAACGATTGGACGACGTGTGGCGGAAGGCACGGCTGTACGCCGCAATTGATTCGGCACGCCGCGCCAACCCTGACCCAAAACGGTTGCCGGAATATCTTCCAGAAATGGACGCGCTCCTCCCCGCCGTCACCGGGCGCGCACCGTTGTTGATTGAGGTGAACGTGGCGCGGGACATTGATTCGGCGATTGTGTGGGCAAAGCAAAACAACGTGCGGGCAATTTTTACCGGCGTTGAGGAAGGGTGGCGCGTGGCCGATAAGCTTGCGGCGGCAAAGATTCCCTGCATTGTTGGTCCGGTGCTAAGCATCCCCAACCGCCCCAGCGACCGTTACGACCGTGCGTACGGGAACGCCGGATTGCTTCATGCTGCGGGGGTGAAAGTTGCCTTGCGAACCAACGAGGAAGCCAACGTCCGTAACCTGCCGTTCCAAGCCGGATATGCCGCTGCTTACGGAATGGGGCGCGAAGAAGCCTTGCGAGCGGTGACGATTACCGCAGCGGAAATTTTTGGCGTGAGCAACCAGCTTGGCTCGCTCGAGGTTGGCAAGCAAGCCACGCTGTTTGCCGCCGACGGGGACCCGTTTGAACCCGCCACCAACATCCGCCACCTGTTCATTGATGGCTACCGGATACCGATGACCAGCAGGCACACCGATCTTCATCAAGAATTTCTGCATCGCCAGCCCGGGCTGAAGGAGTAGTTGGAAGGGAATGCCACGTTGGGCGCGTTGGTTGCTGTTTGCGCTGCTGTTGCTGCTGGTTGTGCTGCTGCCGTTTGGGTTGTTTGGCGAAGCGGTGGAGAAGTGGGTTGGCAGGTTTATCGCCGCAACCCACCAGCAGCCGGTCGTCACGGGTTTGGTGTTGGCGTTGTTGCTGGTGTCGGATATTCTGCTGCCGGTGCCAAGCAGTGTGGTCAGCACGGCGGCGGGGTATCTGTTGGGGTTTTGGGGCGGGCTGACTGCCTCGTTTTTTGGAATGAGTTTGGGGAGCTTGTTGGGGTATTGGTTGGGGAAACGTGCGGGCCGGGGGGCCGCCGTTCGGATTGTGGGGAAGGAGGAACTTGAGCGGTTCCGGTTGCTAACGGAGCGTTGGGGGGCTTGGGGCGTTGTGGTGGCGCGGCCAATTCCGGTGCTGGCCGAGGTCTCCGCCTTTGCTGCCGGAATAAGCGGGATGAATCCCAGCAGCTACTTGCTTCTAACGGGGCTTGCCAACCTGGGAATCTCCGCCGTCTATGCCGCAACCGGGGCGTTCGCTGCCAGCGCAGAATCGTTCCTGTGGGCGTTTGGAGCATCGGTCCTGCTGCCCGGGGTGGGGATGATGTATGTGAGAAGAGTGAGGGGGGAGAAATAGAGTTTGATTGATGCCTGCGGGGATACCAACCGGAGCGCAAAAATGGAAGAAGGGGGTGGCACAACTGCCACCCCCTTCTTCCGTAATCTTGACGGCAAAACCACACCGCCTTGTTAATTCACCCCAATCCCCCGGTCCTTCGCGGTTGTGCTGGCGGTGGGGTTCACTGGCGTTTCCACGATTACCGTGACGGTCCGGCAGTAGTAGCGGCCTTCGGGCAACTCGTTGTCGTACAGAAGGTCCTTTTCCCCCCGCCCAATCGTTTCCTTCACCGGAATCCCCAACGCCTCCGCGGCAGCGTCGGCGCGGCGTTGCGAAAGGGCTTTGTTGTACGGCGGAAGCCCAATCCGGTCCGTGTGGCCAATCACCCGCACCACCGATTGCGGCGTTATCCGATCCTGCATGATCGCCGTTGCTTGGCGGCTGAAATCTTGGATGTCCTGCTGGTCGAACCCGAACAACAGCAGGGTGTAGGTGTCAACATACTTCCCATCAATCACCTCCCGCTCCTCCTCGTATTCCTCCTCCTGAACAATCACCACCCGCTTGCTCTGCTCGCGCTCCATCACGTTGTCCATCGAGTCGCGGATGGTGAGCTTGCTGGAGATTTTCACCGTGTCGGTAAGGTTCAGCCCCGGGCGGCGTTCAACCTCGAAGTCAATCTGCTTCGGGGGCGTTCCGTAGCCGGACTTAGCATCGGTAATCACCGAATCCCCAACGGTGACATCCAAGGACCAAGCGTTCAATTCCTTGGTCGAGTCTGGCTCGCCGCCGGTGGTTGGAAGGAACCGGATCAGCCCGGCGGTTCCCAGCGTTGCGGTGTCGGGCAAGCGAACCGGGGCAAGGAGCGAAAGGTCCTTTGCGTAAATCTCCACCCGTTGGTTTTCGCGCGCGCCCTCGGCGGTGTCAACTTCGCTGAGCGACGGGTTGGCCGGAAGCCCCCGCACCGCAAGCTCCACCCGGTTTGCGCGGATGCGCCACGTGTTGATGATGTAATCGCGCACCGCTTCGGCACGGCGGCGGGCAAGCGTGGTGTCGGTCTCGAATTGGCTTAGGCATCCCGTCACGGTGATGGTCGCCCTGCTGTTGCGGCGCAACCGCTGGCCAATAATGTTGAGCAGTTGATGATAGACCCCGATGGTGTTGCCACGTGGCAGCCGCTCAATCTCAAAATTTTTCACCGACTTTTTATCCAGTTGCTTGTAGCGTGCCGGTATCACCGCGCTGTCGCGTTCGAAGAAAACGTAGGGGAGCAGCGCGTGGAATTCGGTTGATTGAATTTTCCGTTTGCTGAGGATGACGGTATCCTTCAACCCCTCCGGCGTGACGGCTCCGGCCTCGAACAACGTGTCGGGAATGGCAGCGGGGTCGGTTCCTCCTTTCTTGCTGGTGTCTGGCTTCCGTGCGATTGGCGGGGAAGGAGGGATCACCTGGTACCAATCCCCCCCGATCGCGTAGCGGAAACCAATCGTCCCGCTGAAGTTCGTCGCCTTCCACTCCTCCCCCGAACGGAGGTTGTTCGTGATGTTATCGAACACCGGGGAGTATTGGACCTCAAGGAAGAATTTGAATTGCTCCGATAACGGGATGTTGATCCCCGTCGCCACCGTCACCCCAAACACCGATTGCTGCCCGGTGATTTCGCCATCATCCAGCGTGCGGGCCGTTTGGCTGTTCAGGCGGAACTGGGCGTTGGCGGGGTCAGTGATTTTTTCGGTGTAGTTGTAGGACCCATTCAGCGGAAGAAGAATCGTTGGGCCAACCTCGAAATACAAGGGGAATCCAACCGGGCCAAAATAGAGATACGGGGTGGCGTTCAGCACCCCGTAGGAGTTCACCACGGTTCCTTCAACGTCGGCAGGGATGGTTGCGCCGGTTGGTCCTTTCACCTCCGTTTCGTTGCGGTAGTTTTTCACCAAATCCGCCCCGCGCGACTCGTATCCGGCGCGAAGTCCAAGCGCGAAAACGCGATCCAGGGGAACCTCGAACAACAGCCCGATTGCCCCCCCAATCCCGTAGCCTTCGGTGAAGATGCTGGAGGTTGGGGCGGTGCGCCGGCTGGCGGCGAAATAGTCGGGTTGGATCAGCCCGCTTTGCGTCACCCCGGCAAGGCTGCCGTACGCGCCAACGTAAAAATCGGGGACAAGCCAACGTTCCGCGCTGTCCTGCTCCGATTGCTCTTGCGCCCATGCCGCGTGCGGCGGCAGCAGCAGCCAGCAGCAAAGGAAAAGCAATGGAGGAAACAGGAATCGGATGGCGCGCATCGGATTGGCGTGGGCAACAAGGATTTGAGTTGAAAAGCGATTCAGCATCAGAACAGTACTTCTGTGAATGATTCTTGGTATCGCAACAACGGGAAGGCTTCGGCCAGAGTTAGTTCCGATCACCAGAAAACAACGCCTTAAAGATAGCACCACATCCCCGCCGAAAAAGGGGAAAGAACGTCCTGCAACGGAAATCGAAAGGGACCCAGCGGGCGACCCGCGCCTACTGGAACCGCTCAATCACGTGTTGCAGCCACAGCTTCCGGGCGTGCTGAAGGAACTGGTCCGGCGCGTTCTGGAAGTCGCGAGCGTTCGCGTATTTGCCATCCATCTTCCAATACTCTCCGTTGGTTTCAATGGCGGTTTGGTCAAGGTCATCAAGGCAGCAGATGTCGGATTCGGTGGGGAGCGGGCGGTTGTTCGTGGCTTCGTCGCTTAGGCCGGAGTAATCAATAAACATGATTCCCCGCAGCGCGAACTTCCGGTTGTTTTCGTGCATCAGCAGCTTCATGCTGGCCGGCGAGACATCGCTGCGGCAGGCAAGTTTGTAGAGGATCGTGGTCTCGGTGATGCCATTGTTGTCCAGATCGGTAACGGTTGGGCGGCCCAGAAACTGCAGGGTGATGTCGAACTCGCAATGGCGGATCGCGTCGGCAATGTCCCACAGCACCGCCCAGCCGGTGTCGCGGCGAACGTACTGTTTGGCAATCAGCTGGCTGCTTTGGCCCAGCATCCCATCGCGGTCGGGAAGTTTCTCATCGTAGGGTGGAACCAGCGACTCCACCAGCAGGTTCTGGCCGTTCGCGTCCTCCCACCGCAACCCCAACTGCGCCCGCCCCCGCACCGCAATTTCCGCCGGAAGCTCCGATGGCTTCAGCGTATCAACATCCAACGGTTTGGGCACGTTCGGTTTTGGTGTGGTTGCGGTCTGTTCCGCCGGCGGCTGTTTCCCTGCCTCCTCGGTCTGCGGTTGGGACGAGCAAGCGATGAGAAGCGAAAGCATCAGGCAGGCAAGGAAGGTTTTCATGGAGAAATAGAGTTGTGTGATTTCAGCACTCTGCAGCCAAACTGGCAAGGATGAAATTGCGAAGAATTGGTGTGATGGAAGCGGGGGCTTGGAGTGTTGAAACAGAGATGGGGAAAAGGTGAGAGTTTCTTGCCGCACAACTTCCCCCCGCTGTTTCCTCTCGTGACTACTCCCTTCGCGGTTGGGTGAGTAATTTTGTGCGGTTTTCTGCATGGAATTTCACTAACAACTCAGTCCAATCTACGGCTCATGTCAACGACCGTCAACGACCTTGATCTTCGCTACACCGACGACTTCATCCCCCGCCATATCGGCCCAAACGACGACGAAACCGCGCTGATGCTTGCCGCATTAGGCCACTCAACGCTTGATGAACTGATTGAAGCCACCATCCCTGCCGACATCCGGTTGCGCCAGCCGCTTCCGATCCAAGATGGAAAAAGTGAGTACGAGATGCTGGCCGAGCTTCGCGCTATCTCCAAAAAAAACCAGGTCTATCGCTCCTACCTCGGCATGGGGTACTACGACACCATCACCCCGGGGGTGATCCAGCGGAACATCCTGGAAAACCCAGGGTGGTACACCCAGTACACCCCCTACCAAGCGGAGATTGCGCAGGGCCGTTTGGAGGCGTTGCTCAATTTCCAAACAATGGTGATTGACCTTACCGGACTGCCGATTGCCAACGCTTCGCTGCTGGACGAAGCCACCGCCGCTGCCGAGGCAATGCACCTTAGCTACGCAGCCCATAAAAATCCCGAAGCCAACGCCTTTTTTGTCAGCGAAGAATGCTTCCCGCAGACGATTGAGGTAATCCGCACCCGCGCGCTGATGCAGGGGATTGACGTGGTTGTTGGGGACCACCGCACCTTCGACTTCAGCACCCCGGTGTTTGGCGTGCTGGTCCAATATCCCGCTGCCGATGGGGCCGTGCATGATTATCGCGACTTCATCGCCCGCGCCCACCAGCATGGCGCAACCGTGGCAATGGCTGCCGACCTTCTTTCCCTTGCACTGCTGACACCCCCGGGTGAGCTGGGGGCCGACATCGCAATCGGGACCACGCAGCGGTTTGGTGTGCCGCTTGGATTTGGCGGACCGCACGCCGCGTTTTTTGCCACCCGCGATGAGTTCAAACGGATTATCCCGGGCCGCATCATCGGCGTTTCGGTGGATGCCCAGGGGAAACCCGCGTTGCGGATGGCGTTGCAAACCCGCGAGCAGCATATCCGCCGCGAGAAAGCAACCAGCAACATCTGCACGGCCCAAGTGCTGCTGGCGGTGATTGCCGGGATGTACGCCGTCTATCACGGCCCCCATGGAATCCGCCGCATTGCCCACCGGGTCCACAAGTTGGCGGCGGTGCTGGCCGCGGGCCTAGGGCGGTTAGGGTTCAGCATCCAACACAACATCTACTTCGACACGATCAGGGTGAACGTCCCGGAGGGGAAGGCAAACCAAATTCTGCTGCTTGCACGCGAGCGGAAGATCAACCTGCGGAAACTGGATGCCTGCTCAATCGGCATTGCCCTTGATGAGACCGTCCAGATCAAGGACCTGCTGGACCTGTTGGCGGTGTTCAACAACGGCCTTCCGGTAACGTTCGGAATGGATGACCTTGCCGGCGAGGCATCAGTTGGCTACGGGGCGGAGTTCGCACGCACCAGCCCGTACCTTACTCACCCGGTCTTCAACAAACATCACAGCGAGCATGAGATGCTCCGCTACATGCGGATGCTGGAGTCGCGGGACCTTTCGCTGACCCACTCCATGATCCCCCTTGGCTCCTGCACGATGAAGCTGAACGCCACCAGCGAGATGTTCCCGGTGACGTGGGCGGAGTTCGGGAAGATCCACCCGTTTGCCCCAAGCGAGCAGACGGAGGGATACCACACCCTGTTCAGCACGCTGGAGGAAGCGTTGGAGAATATCACCGGATTCGCGAAAGTCTCCTTGCAGCCGAACGCAGGCTCGCAGGGTGAGTACGCCGGGTTGCTGGTGATTATGGCGTATCATCGCGCCCGTGGCGAATCGCACCGGAACGTCTGCATCATCCCGCAGTCGGCACACGGGACCAACCCCGCCAGCGCGGTGATGGCCGGCATGAAAGTGGTGGTGGTTGCCACCGCCCCCAACGGCAACATTGACATTGCCGACCTGAAGAAAAAAGCCGAGGAGCACAAGGATAACCTTGCTGCGTTGATGGTGACCTACCCCAGCACACACGGGGTGTTCGAGGAAGGGATTCGGGAGATTTGCGAAACCATCCACACCCACGGCGGCCAGGTGTACATGGACGGCGCGAACATGAACGCACAAGTTGGGCTAACCAGCCCGGCGACAATCGGCGCGGACGTGTGCCACCTGAACCTCCATAAAACATTCTGCATTCCGCACGGTGGCGGCGGGCCGGGGATGGGGCCGATTGGCGTTGCGGCGCACCTTGCTCCGTTTTTGCCCGGGCATCCGGTGGTGAAGATTGGGGGGGACCAAGCAATCGGTCCGGTGTCGGCTGCGCCGTGGGGAAGTGCCAGCATCCTTCCAATCAGCTGGATGTACATTTTTATGATGGGGGGTGCGGGGCTTACCCACGCCACCAAAATCGCAATCCTGAACGCCAACTACGTGGCCAAGCGGCTGGAAGAACACTACCCCGTTCTCTACAAAGGAACCAACGGCACGGTTGCCCACGAGTGCATTCTGGACCTGCGCCACTTGAAGGCTTCCAGCGGTGTGGAAGTTGAGGATGTGGCGAAGCGATTGATGGATTACGGGTTCCACGCCCCAACCGTCAGCTTCCCCGTTGCCGGAACGCTGATGGTGGAGCCAACCGAAAGCGAGACGTTGGACGAGTTGGACCGGTTCTGCGAGGCGATGATCGCCATTCGCCAGGAGATTCGTGAGATTGAGGAGGGAGCCGCCGACAAAGCCGACAACCTGCTGAAGAACGCGCCCCACACCGCCGAAGTGGTAATGGCCGACGACTGGAACCGCCCGTACACCCGCCAGCGTGCGGCGTATCCGGCGCAGTGGGTGCGCCACAGCAAGTTCTGGCCCTCGGTCGGTCGCGTCAACAACGCCGCCGGGGACCGCACGCTTATCTGTGCCTGCCCGCCGATTGAGGAGTATATGGAGGCGTGAAAGAGGGAGGGGGGAGAAGGTTGAAGATGAGTTCCGTTGTGCGGTTCACTGAATAACGGCCTTCGCTCATTCTGAACTTCGTGACGAGAATACCGAAGGAGGCGTTCCAATTTTGCAGAAGTGCTTTGCGGAACGCCTCCTTTGTCGCAGTTTTGGGTTCCTTTGTTCACCTTGAGGTGGCGGGTTGATAGGAAGCATTGCTTGCCGTTAAAGTATTTGGCAATTTTTCAAAGTAGAGTCGTCTATGTGGTCGCCAACAACGTTCAGGCGTTATGTTCGCACAATTGAATCAAGCTCACGCCCAGCATATATTGACACTGATGCGGGGCCAGCATACTTAAAAGCGGCGAATAATCCAGAAGGGCCGCATATCCTTGCCTGTGATTGGTTCGGGACGCGCTTAGCGCAGAAATTTCATCTTCCGACGTTAGAAGTAGCGATACTGCCATTAACGAGCCTTGATGAAATTCCAATTGGCAAGGGAATAATTGCCTCACCAGAGCCAGCATTCGTTAGCCGTGCTGAACAAGGGGCAACGATGGGAGGTAGTGGTACATTAGAGTATGTTGAGAATCTGGACGATATTCCCCGAATTGTTGTTTTTGATACGTGGGTGCGCAACTGCGATCGGTATTGCCCAACTGACACGCCCAACGGCAAGCCGCGAATCAACGTAGATAATGTTTTTCTTTCGGTGGAGGGGGCAACACAGGGCAAATTTATTTTGAAGCCAATTGATCATGGCCACATTTTTTCCTGTGGCAAGCAATTAACACCGAAATTGTCGAATATCTCAAATGTGCAAGAACGAAAGCTCTATGGATTATTTCCGGAATTCCGCAAGTATGTCACAATTGAGAGCCTTCATGCAATCGTAGATGAGCTTGCCGATATTCGGCCAACGTTGTGGGAAGACTTGCTCCATGATTTACCAGATGCATGGCATATTACAGATGAAATCCGAGCAGCGATTAATTCTTTTTTGATTGATCGCGCACAGTTTTTGTCAAACAATCTTCGTGAAATTGCTTACAACGAACTGCACCCCGGAAAAATAGATTTTGACGCAAATCAAACGCAACCATGAACACAGATATGCAACCGGCAAAAGGTTATTACTCCATCGTTCAGTACGTGCCTGACGTTGAGCGTACTGAGGGGGCCAACATCGGTATCGTACTCTTTTGTCCTGATAAACATTTTCTGCAAGCAAAGCTATCACCTAATAACAATCGCGTCAATCGGTTCTTTGGCTCTAAGCCAGATAGCAATCTTGATGGAACAAGAATCAAGACGCTGAAAATGGCGTTTCAAGAGCGTATGGTCTTCGAGAAAGAGCGCATTAAAACCCAAGAAGATTTCCGATTATTTGGTGCTTCACGTGGCAATCATTTGCTTCTGACAGAACCACGGCCAATTAAAGTCCTTAATCCCGAAGAAGAATTGAATCAGCTATTCAATCGTCTTGTTGGCAGTAATTCTCATAGAAAACAGAATGATGACACGAAGCATCTAATAAAAGAGATTGATAAGCAATTCGAATCGGAAATAAGCAAGCAAGGGATCGCGCAGTTAATTAAAAAGAATGTTCTTCTGGAACTTCCACTTCTTAAACGAGCTGAGGTGTTCCCCTTCAGCTTTCAAAATGGACAGCAAAATGTGATTAAAACTTTTGCCATCCGAAGCAATGACCAGAAAAATACCAATCAGGCTTGCGTAGTTGCTATGGAGGGGAAGGCTCTTGCTGATATTAATGTGAAATTGAACGTGCTGGCAAAATATGATGCTGTTGAAGATGATCACGTCCCAAATATCTTTGCGTCAATGGATATCCCAGTCCATACAGTGGACCGCATTGAGGAATTTGTACTAGAGATTAAAAAATTCGCTCATTGAGTAGCGCACTTTACGCAAAAATCAACAGAGCGGGGCGACTACAATAGCCGCCCCGCTCTGTTATTTCTGATCTCTCGCCTGTTATTCTTACAACACCACCCCAATGCACATCCCATCCCCAATCGGTACCAGCGAGCTTTGCAGTTCCGGGCGGGCGGCCATTGCGCGGTTGAAGGCTTGCATCCCTTGCACGCTTGGGTCCTGGGCATCGGGGTCGGCGATTTGGCCCCAGGCCAACGCGTTGTCCCCGGCAATCACCCCGCCGCGCCGCATCATCGGCAGGATCAGTTCAAGGTAGCGGACGTAGTTCGGTTTGTCGGCATCAATAAACGCGAAGTCATAAGGGCCGCTTCCGGCAAGGTCGCGCTCCAAAACATCAACCCCCGCGCCAACACGAACCTCGATCTTGGATCCCAGTCCGGCGCGCTCGGCCCAGCTTTGCGCAAACTCGGCATGGAACGGGTCCCGCTCAATGGTGGTGACGGTTCCATCCTCCGGCAGCGCGCGTGCCATGGTGATGGCACTGTATCCGGCAAGCGTCCCAACTTCCAGCACCCGCTTTGCCCCAATCGCCCGCAGAAAAACCTGCATGAATGCCGCTTGTTCCGGGCTGATCTGAATCGCCGGTATCCCCGCCTGGATTGCTGCCGCCCGAAGCTCACCCAAAATGGTGTCCTCCGCCGGAAACAGCTGGATCATGTAGTCAACAATCTGGTCAGTTAATGGTGTTCCTTTCATGGAAATCGGTTGATAGAGGATTGGTTGATGGATTGCAGTTTTGTGCGATTTTGAACGCGGCGAATATACGATATTCAGCACCCGGTAACGTGGGAACAGATGAAGGGTGAAGGGGATGGACGTTGACGACGTGTGGAGAAGGCGATGGAGCCAAAGGATCACCAAACGCAATCCCATGCTCCATTCTATTGAACCAATCGAATTACCGATTCTTGATAACCAAACCCAACCATGAACGATTCCCCACGCCGTGTTGGCGGCTATGAACTGTTGGAACTGCTTGGCTCCGGAGGGATGAGCCAGGTCTATCGCGCCCGCCGGATTGACGACGGGGAGGTGGTTGCCCTGAAGGCAATTCGGATGGAGGATGTGGAGGCCGAACACGAACGCCGCCTGCGCCGCGAACCCGAGGTCCAGCAAGGGGCGGGGCACGCCAACATCGTGAAGATGCACGATTGGTTCCGCGAGCACGACACGTTCTATCTGGTGATGGAGTATGTGGCCGGGCGTTCCCTTGCGCAGGTGATCTACAAGGAATCGGGACCGCTTCCGTTCGAGCGTGCGCGTGGGTATCTGCGCCAGGCGTTGGCGGGGCTGGCGCATCTTCACTCCCTGGGGATTATCCACCGTGACATCAAACCTTCCAACCTGATAGTGGGGTGGGACGACACGGTGAAACTTGCCGATTTCGGCATCGCGAAATTTGCCTGGCAGCAGGGGGAAACCCGCACCCAAAAAGGGTTGGGAACCCCCGAGTATATGTCGCCCGAGCAAGTCCGCGGGGCGCAGATTGACCACCGCACCGACCTCTATTCGCTGGGCATCACCTTCTTCGAAATGCTGACCGCACGCAAGCCGTTTGCGCGTGGCCAGGAAACCCCCATCGGCTATGCTGAAGTGATCCAGGGGGTGCTGACCGCCCAGCTTCCCGACCCGCGAACGTTCCAACCAACGCTGCCCCCCACCGTTGTCCGGCTGCTGAATCGCGCAACCGCAAAGGACCCTGCCGAACGGTTCCAAACCGCAGGGGAGTTTGCAAGCGCGTTGGAGATGGTGGAGGCCGCCCCGGAGGCCGCCGCTGGAGCTCCATTCCACGATCCCGCGCCAACAGTGGTGG
Source organism: Chlorobiota bacterium (assembly GCA_016710285.1). NCBI lineage: Bacteria > Pseudomonadati > Chlorobiota > Chlorobiota bacterium. Next base: position 2,967,651 of record JADJXR010000001.1, read on the forward strand.
CCGGCGCGATGCCGCAAACTCCATCGTTATCTCCATCCTCGCCGCCGCCGCAAGCCCCATCACCACAGCCGAACCCTGTGCCTCCGGCAGCGCAGCCGGTTCAGGAGCGGATGCCCAGCAATGCTCCGCTTTGGATTATTCTGGCAGCCATTATTCTGGGGGTGGGTGGGTATTTCGGGATGCGGTGGTATAAGGAGAGCCAGAATCTTCTGCCGGTTTCCGTTGGGCTTACCGATGCGGGGGCGTTGGACCTCTCAAAAAAAATCGCCGTTGATTACCAGATGTTCTCCCGCAACCAAAACGCCGGCGCGCTTGCCTCGCTCTATGCCGAGCAGGGGGTGGAGTACTTCCGCCTGAAGCGAGCCTCACGCAAGGTTATCGAGAACGATATGGATGATTTTTTCAGCCGGATTGTTGCCACGCCACGGTTCGACATCACGGTGAAAAACGCCAAAGCCCAGAACGACAGCACCATCGCCACCGAGTGGTGGATTGCCTACGAACGGCAGCGCGACGACCAAACCTTGCTGCGCGGGCAAACCAGCAACCTGCTGACAATCCAGCGGAACGGCGGGGAGTGGCTGATCGTTCGCCAATCGCAAAAGTGGATAAAGCGGGATGACGTTGCTCCCCCCGCCGACACGCCCGAAGTGAAGGACATCATCCATCCCCCCGCCGACACCGTGACGAGCGCGCCGCCAACGGTTCCCGATACCGCGTCGTCGCCAAACAATCCGTCGTCGCCCCAATCACAAGTCCGTCGCCAGCCGTAGCATGAGCCTGCCCAACCCACCCAACACCAACGCCCCGGTCCGCATTGCCACGCGGACCGATGTCGGGCTGCGCCGGATGCAGAACGAGGATTCGCTGGGAACGCTTCCCCTTCCCAACGGCCACGCGCTGGTGGTGTGCGATGGAATGGGGGGTCACGAAGGTGGGGCCGAAGCAAGCAACATTGCCGTCACGGCCTTCCTGTCGGAACTGAGCAACGCAGCTCCGTCCGTGGCCGATGCCGCAGCAATGGAGCAAGGGGTGAAGATTGCCAACCAGGAAATTTTCCAAGCTGCGCGCAAGCGTGGGGAGGGGGTGGTGATGGGGACCACGTTGGTGGGGGGGATAATCGCGGCGCGCGGCACGGGGGCAGGGGAAACTTCGCTGACACTATCGGTGGTGAACGTGGGGGATAGCCGGGCGTATCTGTTCAGGGACCAGCGGTTGCAGCAGATCACCAAGGATCATTCCCATGTGGCGCACCTTCTTTCCATTGGGGCAATCACCCCGGCACAAGCGGCCAATTTTCCCGGGCGGAACGTTGTCACCCGGGCACTTGGTTCGGAGCCTTCGGTGCGGCCCGATCTGTTCCAGCTTCCGCTGCAGCGGGGTGATCTTCTCCTGCTTTGCAGCGACGGGCTTCACTCGGAAATCAGCGATGAACGAATCGCGGAAATCTTGCGAAGCAATCCCCAATTAGAAACCGCGTGCGACGCGCTGGTGGTTGCTGCGCTGGCCGCCGGCGGGCGCGATAACATCACCGTGATCCTTGCACGGATGGAGGAAGGGGCTGCGGTGGACGCTGCAACCGCCGCCAACACCCTGGAGCTTGCCTCCACCGCTGTGAAAGAAAAATCGGACCCGAAAAAAAGTGCGTGGCTGCGGGCAATGCTGGTAAGCACCGTTGCCGCCGTGGCGATGATTGCGGCCTGGCTTGTGCTTCTTTGCCCCGCGCCCTGTTCCGCTCCGGCAGCAATGGGTCCCAGCGATTCCGGCAGCGCGCAACCGGCCATCAACCCCGCGCAACCGGTTGACTCGGCACCGGCGCAACGCACCCCGGGCGAGGGGTTGTACGAGGTTCCATAAGCAGTTGGCATTGGCGCGCCGCAACCCCATGTTCTGCGGGAGCCAATACAATTGGGAACGGGAGAATTCTCCGGCGGGAGGGGTTCGGCGTTGTATTTTCGGCAGCTTTCCAAGCGGGCGGGCAACCGACCTTCATCAAGTCTTCTTCATCAACTTTCAACGATACAGAACCATCCAGATGGAAATCCAGAACATCCTTGTTATCGGTGCCGGAACCATGGGGAACGGCATTGCCCACGTGTTTGCGCAAACCGGCCACAACGTCACGCTGGTTGACGTGGACGCGCAACGCTTGCAGGGGGGGATTGGCACCATTGCCAAAAACCTTGACCGGCAAGTGAAGAAAGAAGCGATCACCGAAGCGGAAAAGGAGGCAACGTTAGGCCGCATCACCCCTTCCACCGATTTGGTGGGATCGGCTGCGGGGGCGGATTTAATTATCGAGGCGGCCACCGAGAATCCAACAATCAAAGCGGAGATTTTCCGCACGTTGGATGCCAACGCGAAGGAGTCGGCGATACTGGCCACGAACACTTCCTCCATCTCCATCACCCAGATTGCCGGCGGGACGCAACGCCCCGAGAAGGTGATTGGAATGCACTTCTTCAACCCCGTTCCGGTGATGAAGTTGGTGGAGATCATCCGTGGGCTTGCCACCAGCGACGAAACCTACACGGCGATAAAACTGCTGAGCGAAAAACTTGGGAAAGTCCCGGTGGAGGTCCACGATTACCCAGGCTTCGTCAGCAACCGCGTGTTGATGCCGATGATTAACGAGGCCATCTACTGCGTGATGGAAGGGGTGGCAACGGTGGAGTCGGTGGACACGGTGATGAAACTTGGCATGGCCCACCCAATGGGTCCGCTAACGCTGGCCGATTTCATCGGCTTGGATGTTTGCCTTGCCATCATGGAGGTCCTGCACAAAGGGCTTGGCGACGACAAATATCGCCCCTGCCCGCTGCTGCGGAAAATGGTGGCCGCCGGCCATTTGGGGCGGAAGAGTGGGAAAGGATTTTATCAGTATTGATCCCCCAAAACAGAGGGTGATGTTGGCGCAAAGTAGCGGCCGCGATTCAATCGGGGTCGCTACTTCTGCGTTGTGCGGGTGGTTATTCCGGCCAGGGTGTTGAACTGCCGGCGTGCGTTCCAGCGGCTTTGCTTGATGTGGTAAGCAACTTCGGCGCCGATCAGGAAGACCAGCGCGCTGTAGTAAATCCAAATGGCCGCGGCGGCAAGGAAGGCGTACGTCCCGTAGATTTTGCCGAAGGTTCGGAACTCAGTTAAATAAAACCCAAACACCTGGCGCGCCACTTCCCACAGCACCGTGCTGGTGATTGCCCCAACAAGAATGATATGCCGCTGCTGCCGCTGGTACGGCATAAACCGGAAGATGACATAGAACAGCAGAAGCGAAGTTGCCACGCTGATAACCCCCGACAGAAATCCATCCAGCCCGGTGATGTTTAGGGTGTTTTCGATTCGGTCGCCGGTGGCCATCACCAGCTGCATGATGGGACCGAACAGGATGCTGATGAAGATCAATAAGCCCACCAGCATGATTGCGAAAACATCATAGAGCTTGTAAATCAAGAAGTGCCGTTCCTCGCGGCAGCGAAGCACCCGATTCAGCCCAAGCCGCATTGAGGCGGCCAGTGCCGACGCGGTCCAAAGCAAACCGATAAAGCCCACCAATCCAGCAATCCCACGGTTCTCAACCAGAACGTTCACCTGCGTTTTCAAGGTGTCCAGCACCTCCAATCGGCTGTCGCCGGTGACGATGTACTGGGTGACGTAGCGGGTGATCTCCCGCATCACCGATTCGGAATCCAAAAAGTACCCCAGCGCGAACAGCAGCAGCAACAGCAACGGAACCAGCGACGTGATGATGTTAAACGCAATCCCCGCCGCCAGCATGAAGACGTGGTCCTCATCGGTCCGCAGCCCAATGGCATAAACCTGCTTCCACACCCACGTTAGCCACCCTTGAACGCCCCGCGTTTCCGGCAACGAAGCAAGCTGCACCGGCGCGGCTGCGGGCATGGGTGCCGGCGGTTGCTCTGCTGCTTGCTGGGCTGATGTCGGTTGCGAAGGCATGGATGGAAAGTTGGTTGGGAGAGGGAGAGAGGAAGAAGCCTGATAGCAAGAAACGATGGATATACTCCGATGGAGCGGGCAGAACCAGATTGCTGCCGAAAGAGAAAGAGAGAGAGAGAAAAGCCCGGGGCGGAAGCGGCAGGCTCGCCCCGGGAATCATTCCGATTATTTCTTCCCTCCAGCGTTCGGTTTCCCAAAGTTCGGCAATTACCGCGACAGATCAATCACCTGCGCCCCTTTCGGTGGCTGGAAGGTGAACGTGGAGGCTGGCGGACGCAGGTTGTAGTTGGCCGAGACGATGCGGATGGTTGCCTTCCCCAGCGAAGGGCTTGTGACGGCCACTTGCTGGAATCGGTAGGTCTTTTTATCAATGTACAGGATCGCCTCGGTTACGTCGCCGATGGTGTTGCTGCCGCGTGGCGTGCACCGAACAACCCACACATCCCGCTTGTTCACTTTGTCGCTCCCTTTCAGTTCGGTGGCGTAATCGCCCGGGAAGGAGCGAAGGATGTCGTTCGGGGTAAGGCGTCCGCCGCCGGATGCGGTTTTGGAGATCACCACTTGGTTTGCCGAGCGGTTCCAGGTCCAGGTGGTTGTGCCGTTGCTTACCAGCGTCTGCTTCAAGAACTCAATGGTATATCTGTTCCCTTCCCCATACACCAGCGTTCCGTTGATGGTCCCGGCACCCGCGCCGGTCTGCTGGAACGTGATCTTTGCCCCTTTCGTTGTGGCATACAACGCCTTGCTTTTGCGGACGATCTCTTGAACGCTTTCCCCCTGCGGTTTCCCCCAACCGATGCTTCCGGCCAAGAGGAGGAACGCAACAATGGGAAGGAGCGATCTGTTTATTACGCTATTCATTTTGGTGCAGTGAGTTTGGTGAAGTTCTGGGAAGCCCCAGTTGGAATCTATCCCGTGGCCCATGACTATTTCGGAAAGGAGTTGTTTAACAAGTCATCTTGCCCAGTTGCTTCGGCTCCTTCTTCCCCCCCTCCGTCAACGGCTATTGCCGCGTCCCCCTGCTTGGCCGCAAGCGGCTTCGCGTCCCCCCAATGCTGGGAGGAAATGGTTTATAGAAAGATTGCGTTGCTTACTGTTGGCCAGGTTATCGGATGCCAGCCCCTCCCCCAGAATTGGGGGAGGCGGGGAGGGGGCTGCTGCGTTGGCGGTTCAGTAGGCTCCTCCGTTTCCAATATCACCCCAAGCCATGTGCCGACGCTTACAGCCGAACATCCACTTGCAGGGTTAGGGAGTTGTTCAGCGGGCCGCGGATTTCTTGCAGGTCACCCTGGCTGATGATTGCGCGGTTGCGGTACCAGGTCTCGCTGTATTTGGCCGAGATCGTTGCCCACTCGGCCGGCTCCCACTGAACCAGCAGATAGAGCCGTTGGCCCTGGTCGTAGAACGCAAGGTTCGTGAACCTTCCGGGAACGTCCGATTCGTACTGATAGACCGCTGCGTCGAAATTATCGCCGTTGAACAGCGTGACCCGCCCGGCAAGGGAAATCGTGGCGATTGGATTCCAGCGAAGGTCCAAAAACGTGAGCGTTCCGTTGGCCGCTGGGCGCAAGGAGCCATACTCAACATATCGCCGCTCGAACCGCGCACGCAGCCGCAGGCGATCGCCCACCGATGCGTAGCCAGCTTCGATCCTTCCCGATGCGGTGGTTTTGTCGAACAGGGCGCGGCGTTCTTGGCCCGAGCCATCTTCCAACGTCAGCGCGTCCCCTTTGACCTCCTGCTTCAACCGGCAGGAGAGGCTGAAGCGTGGGGAAAGCGACCAGTCGAATTGCACCATCCCGTCGGCTCCGTTGATGGGGAAGGGGACGGAGTAGGTTTGCTGCGGGAATCGGTAGATGTCAAAGTATCCCGAAAGAACGCCACGCGGAACCACCGGAACTTTCACGCCAACATACACCCCGCGCTCGTTCTGTTGCGCCGTGGGCGACTCCCCAAACCCAACGCCGTGGGGCGTGTAGAAACCGGCATCAACGTTCCGCCCGGCGATTGCAAATTCCGCGTTGTCCACAGTCCCGCCGATTCCGGCAATCGCGCCAATCTTTCCGTTGCTGCCGCGTGCCGCTTCCCCGAACAGGTAGAATCCCCCAATCAGATAGCGGGCATCAACGCTGAACAGCTGAAGGTGTTGGCCGGAAAAATCGTGCGAGAAATCGGGTTGGATTGCCACGCTGTAGCGGGAGTCGTAGCCCGTAATTCCAACGTGGCCGTCGCCGAAACCGTATCGGGCCGCCGCGCCAAGAACCCGTTCCTCCAGCCCACCGCTTCGGCGCAGCTCGGTGCGGGTACGGCGGTAGCCATCGGTGCCGATGGAGCTTACTTGCGACAGCGTATCGCCAACGGCATCCACCACGCGATCGAACGAGGCATCGAACGAACGGTAGGAGCCGAAGACGCTTCCGCTAAGCCCGCGCCGCTTCCGCCCGGTTTCGTTGAACGTCACCGCGCCACCCCGGAAAAACGCCACCTCCCCCGAGGACCGATACGGGACAATCCCGCGCCCGGCTTTGTAGGGGGCATCAACCGCGTCGCCCCCTTTGGTCCCGCCGAAGCTGCTCCAGAGTGCCAGCCCCTGGCCATATTCTGCGGTGAAATCTCCCACAATCAATCGAACAGGGCCAACCGTTGCCGCGCCGCTTCCGCTGACGAACGCCCCCAGCCGCTGCTGGACGGTCCCCACCGGCTGCGACGGGTCCACAAGCTCATGGCTGGCGTAGCTGCGCGCCAGTGTGTCGTTGAAGGTGAGCGGCTCGCCGGCATCTTTTTCAAATGTGAGGTTCAGTTCGTGGTCGCCGTAGCGTAAGGTTAGGCGGGTCATCAACGCATCGCGCAAGCCAAGATAGGAGGGGCCGATGGAGATGGTATCAACCCCCAGCGAGTCGCCCGTGGCGGGGTCGCGGCGGAGAACGCGGCGCAGAAGGTTATCGCCATATCCCCGCCGTGGCTGAAGGTCGCGGATCCACCGCGAACGAAGCGTGGCCCGCAGCGGAATCGAGGGGTGATCAATCTGGCTCATGGGCCGGGCAAGGGTGGTGTAGGTTCGCAGGATTGCGCGTTGCGGCTCCGACAGCGTTGGTATCTCCTCAAGCTGTTCAAACTCCACCGGGTTCAGGCTATCAACAGCGGTCAGGATTGCCACCGCGTCGTGCAAGGTAATGCCAGGAAGCCGCGACAGCTCATCGGCAGTGGTGGTGTAAAGGTTCATCGGGGCGGTGCGGTAGCGTTCCAGCTCATCCAAGAACTCGGGGTCCTGGTCGCCTTGCTCGCCGGCATCTTCCACGGTTCGTTCAAGCTCAATTTCCAGCCCATCGGGAACGCCTTCATCGGCCTGGGCAAAAAGGGATGGCGATGGAGAGAGAAGGATCACCAATCCCGCAAGAATCAAGCGGCGGGCTACCATGCAACCCCCACCCCAACGGAATGCCGCAAGCCAACGGGGTTCACCCATGCGCCGCCATACTCAATCAGGTACTCGCCGAAGCGATAGCCGAACCCAAGCGAAAGGTTTGTGGGATAGTGCCCAACCCCGCCGCGCATCATCAATTCCGGAAGGAGCCATGTGGAGAATCCGAGCGAGGTGGTGATGGCATGGCCAATCTGGTTGCTCATGTCAATCGAGAGCGAGGTAGCGGGCGATAGGTCGAAGGCAAAACCGACGGCAAGGGTTTGCGGCAGTGGTTCGTTGGCAACGGTGGCGCGGGTAAGGTTGGTTGCTGCGCCACCAATGCGGATTCCCGCTGCCGGGCGCACCAGCAACCCAACGTCGAGCGTTGGGGCAACGGCGGATCCGTAGCTCTCAATATTCACCGAGTTCAAGGCGATTGCCGCGCCAAGCGTGATAAACCGATCGGGAGAAAATGCGACCATCCCGCCGCCGCGAACCTGCCGGTAGGTTGCCGCGCTCAATCCCTCAAGGTTCACCCCAACGTTGAAGGTGGAATCCAACGGCAATGTGGCAAGAAGGCTGCCGTCAACATAACCGGCAATGCCAAGCGAAGAAGGGGAGGCGCTGGCATGAAGCCGCCGCCCGACGGTTCCGGCCAATGCCGGGTTCACGCGGGCAAACGGAAGCTCACCCGCGCGCGCAGCCCCCGATCCGGCCAGCGCAATTTCGGTGGAGCTTGGCGCAACGGGTAGTTGGGCAAACGCTATCTTGCCAACCAGAAACAATGCGGCAACAATCCACCCCTTTTTCCGGTGGAGCGGCTTCAGTAGATTCGGGCATTGAGGACAGGGCATACGGAATCTTCAAGATCGGTTGATAGGAGCCGGAGAGTGGTGGGGCCAAACGTCAGCCGCAGAAAGGGGGAATTGTGATTCCTCCAACCAGCCAGCCACCGTTGGCTATCTCCGTTCAACGAACTACGGACTAATCTACAAACTTCAATCTGGCAATGACGCAACGCACAGCAGTTTTGATCGGTTTTTTCTTGGCAACACTCGTTTGGGGTTGGCCCCAGGCTACGGCTCAAGAAATTGAATCATCGGTAAGCATCAACGTGGATCAAATCCCTTCCGCCGACCAGGAGGAACTTTCCGGATTTGCCGACGAGATGAAACGCTACATTGATGAGATGAAATGGACAGGGGAAGATTGGAGCGGCGAGAAAGTGGCGATGAACGTCAGCGTGGTGGTGACGGGGGGGGGCAACGGCTACTACACCGCAAAATTTTTGGTGGGAAGCCAACGCAAAGTGGAAGGCTCGGGGAACCTTACGCCGATGATGAAAGTGCTGGATGAATATTGGGAGTTCCGATACTCCCGCAACCAACCGTTCCAGCACGACCCCACCAGCTACGACTACTTAAGCGGCCCGATTGATTTCTACGCCTACGTTGCGCTTGGCCTTGAGCTTGACAGCCGCACCCTGTATGGCGGCAACGCCATGTACGAGCGTGCAAGCGAGCTTGCACAACGCGCTCAGCTTCGCTCCGATAGCAAAGGCTGGACCACGCAAGCCGTCACCGGAAGCTACTCCCGGGTTGGATTTATCCGCGAGCTTACCAACGCGCGGTTTGCGCCGCTGCGAGCCTACATTTTCAACTACCACAAAAACGGGCTTGACCTTCTGGCCAGCAACCGCGCCGCTGGGATTGACTCCATCAACAACCACCTTACCAGCCTTGTGTTTGCCATTGATAAGCTGGTGGAATCCAGCACCATCGTCCGGGTGCTGAACGACACGAAATATCGGGAATATGCCGAGCTGTTCGCCGGCTCGCACGATGCAATGGTCTGGCGCAAACTGATGTTCATTGACCCGATCCACCAAGCGATTTACGAGGAAGCAAAAAATAAGTAGGGGAGTGGTGGCCTTGATGAATCGGGGCATCCACCGCTGCACCGGAATACCAACACGAATTATTCCACAATTACAACGAAGATGAAAACCTCCAAAAGGAAAAGCGGAATAATCGTTGCAGGCTCTCTATCCTGCATCATGGCTATTTTTTTTGCGATGGTTTCTGGTGGATTGGTCGGGTGTAAACTTTCAGTTTCCGGGCCGCCTGACAGCGTTGCCATCTCGAAAACCGATACCGGCGTGGTCCCCAAAACCGACACTACCATAATTTCTGGAATAGTGGAAGACAGCATGGGTTTGCCTGTCCCAGGCGCGGCGGTGGAAATTGTGAGAGTAAACGAGGGAGTTGTCGTGTCGGACACCACAAACAGCGATGGGGAAGTCTCCTTCGCAGGAGATTTTGCCCACCCAGAGAAATTGATTATCCGCGCACAGCATCCAGATTTCAGGCCGTTTTCTCAGAATTTAGCCGTTGCAATCAACGCTGCCGCAAACCCGCAGAGCCTTCGTCTTCGCCTTGAGCCTGCTGAAGGGCGTTGTGTCAATATCCCCGTAGAAGTCGTGTACCAGAAGGAAAGGGGGAATATCTATTACGTTGCAACCGGTGCAGAAATTCGATTATTCAGCGAAGGGAAATTGCGTTCAAAAGCAATACTTGATTCAAGCTGCGTGGAATTCACCTCGCTTCCAGTAGGAGCATTTAGAATTGAGATAACGAAGCCAGGGTTCCGATTAGGAGACGATGACTTCACGATAACGGAGTGTGGAATTTATCGGATAACTTTTCATATTTATCCAGAGTGATGAAGGCCATTATTCTTTGCCTCGGCTGTAGATTTTTAACGAGTGCAATTGAAGTATCCTTCACCGCCGCTTGTACTGGAATTGCACCGGAACATCTACCCAGGCGGAGGTGGGCCAGCCGTTCCGTTTGGTGGCGGGTTTGAAGCGGGTCCGCAGCACCCCGCGCAATGCCGATGTCACCAGCAGCGCGCCGCATTTTCCTTTTACGTCCACATCGCTTACGAACGCCCGCCGTGCATCCCCTTGCCGGCCAACATACGCCCGCACCGTCACCCTCCCTTTGCACCTCCATTCCGTGGTGATTGGCGAGTTGTTCATGTTCTGCTGCAGCAGGTCCATCGGCATTTCCGGCAACGTCACAATGGCGGTGTCTGGTTCTTCCGAGCTTACCTCCGATAATCGCTCCATCGCGCTTTCCAACTTCTTCCGTGCAAACTTCCGCAGGCGTTCTAGCCGGACTTGAATCGGCTTGGTTTGTTTGGTTGGAGCGGTGTTGTTAATCAGAAGAAATCGGGGGCCGGCAAGGATCACCCCAACCGTGGTGCAACTGTCCAGCGACGCGGTGTCGGTTGCCGATTCCGCTGCCATCACCGCCGTTTTCATGTCGTCCACCAGCCCGGTGGTGATCGAGAAAACCACCCCTTCCTTCCCACGTGCGTAAATCCCCCGCCCGCTGGTGAAAATCAGCATGGACTCGGTGGTGTCGTTGCAAGGGACGTAGGTGGCATCAACAAGGATGGTGTCGAACGGATCGCTGGGGGGAACGGGGGGCACGGCGGCGGGCTGCGCCACGGCGGAGCAGGCCAGCAGGGCCAAGAAAAGAGAGATGGCAACCAACAAACGCATGAGCGATCGGGAACGGATTGAGGCAATGGAAAAGGGCGATGGCCTATTCATGGAAAGAACGGGTTCTTCCGGCTAATCATCACGGCAAAAAGATACGGCAAAAAGGACACGACAACCAGCCCACCACCCACGGAGGTCCGCAAGCCTTGCAATCCTGCTATTTTGCGGCATGATCCTTCCATTCCAAAAAATGTCCGGCGCGGGGAACACCTTTATCGTGGCCGACAGCCGCCACGTCCCTTCCAATCTGGACCTTGCTTCGCTGGCTCCGCTGCTTTGCTCCCAAGAACAACCGCACGGCGGGGCCGATGGCTTCATGGCGATACGCCCGGGCGATTCCCAACCCGGCAGCCACGATTTCACCATGCTTTACTATAACCGCGACGGATCCACCGGAATGATGTGTGGCAACGGTGGTCGCTGCGCCGTGCGGTTCGCTGCCGACCACGGATTTATTGCCAACCCCGATGCTGTGACTTTTGCCAACGCTGGGGTGGAGTATCGGGCAAGGCTTACCGAGCGGGGGGTGCTGGTGCGGTTTCCCAATCCACGAAGGGTTGCGCTTCACCAATCGTTCAGCCTGTTCGGCACGGCGCAATCCTACCATTTTGTTGATGTTGGAACGCCCCACGCAATCCTTCTTCTGGAAACCCTTGCCAGCAATCCCAACAACATTTCGGAGCTTGATGTGGCCAGCTGGGGCGCGGCGGTTCGGAACCACGAGGCGTTCCGGCCGGAGGGGGCAAACGCAAACTTCTTGCAGGTGAGGGAAGGGGGGGCGGGCATTCAGCTGCGGACGTTTGAGCGTGGTGTGGAGGCCGAAACGGGGGCGTGCGGGACCGGAGCAATCGCCTCGGCAATCGTTGCCGCGCTCCTGTTTGGGTTGGCTGCGCCGGTGGCCGTTACAACCACCAGCGGCGCAACGCTGTACGTTGGCTTCACCGTGGAAGAGGGGGGGATCCAGAACGTTTTTTTAGAAGGGGATGCCACGGTGATGCTGGCCGGAGAGATGGAGCTTCGGTGAAAAGCACAACGCTGCCGCTGCGGTGGCCGGACGAATGCTTGGCGGCGCAGTGGGGGGAAGCTCAATACGTCAGCGCGTTCAAGTGGGCCCGTAGGCCGCCAACCACGCGGGCCATGCGGTCGTAATCCAAGCGGTCGGGGGTGTCTGATGCGGTGTGATAGAAGGGGTAGCGGAAGGGGGCGGTGTCAGTAATCATAATCGCCTGGTAGCCTTGCTCCCAAAAGGCAGCGTGATCGCTCCAGCCGATGCCAGTAATCCACCCTGGCGCGCTTGCTCCCTCCGAAGGGAACGCCGTGGTTTGCCGGAATGCCGAGATTGCTTCCGTAACCAACGCACGCGAGTCCATGTTCCCCACAAAGGCAATGAAATTTCCGGTGGAAGGATAGCAGAGATTGAACGGGAAGGGGTAGGCTTGGCTTCCGACTGAATCGGAGTACCAGCCGATCGTTTCGATGCTGTACATGGCGCGGACCGCCTCGTTGCGGGCGCGGCATCTGGCGGCATAGATGCGGCTTCCTTGCAGGAAGTGTGGCGGCTCCTCGTTCGCAAAAAACACAAACCGGATGGTGCGCGAAAGCTGTTTCCCGGCGTAGGCCCGCGCCAACGCCAGCGTTGCTGCCACCCCCGACCCGTTATCGTTTGCGCCGGGCGCGCCGGGGGCGGTGTCGTAGTGTGCGCCAACAATCACGATGTCCTTCGCCGCGCCGCCCGGAATTTCGGCCACAAGGTTCCAGCAGGTTTTTCCGTTGGCCACAAACGGCTCCTTCCCAACATGGTATCCGAACGATTCCAACGTTGCGGTGATGTAGCTTGCCGCGCCTTGCAGTTGTGGGAAATGCTCAACGTTCCGTTCGCCGATTTCTTCCGCCAAATCGTACACGTACCGGCGCATCTCCGTGCTCAGTGCTTGCTCCTTTGGGGTCAGTGTTGGCAGCGGGCCGTGGAAGGTTTGCAGCGGCATGGCCACAATGGTGAAATACGCCACCAGCAACGCGCCCAGCAGCAACGCGATAGGGATAGAAAGAGCAAGAAGCCAACGAGGACGGGCCATGAATGGTTGAAGGATTTGATAGAGTGCTTGCACCAAGAGGCACGCTCCAAAGTGCCAAAATTTTTCTTGCTCACTTTCTGGGTGATCCTCACCAAAAATTCCCGAAGCGTCCCCCTCCAACGGAGGGGTGCCCGATAGGGCGGGGTGGGTTCGGGGGAACGAGCGAACGAGCGGGGTTTTGCGTTGGTTCCGGAAGGCTCTGATCCTGAGATTCGGGAGTGGGCGCGGTTCCGGATATGTCCCCAACCCACCCCCCCGCCCCCTCCCAAGAGGGGGAGCCGCCCGCAAGGCCGCGCACGGAGCCGTTGGAGTTTCTCATCAAGTCCTCCGAAAATTCACCCCGCATCGTGCGGCGCAACACACCTGCTGCAACTTTCCATCCGGTTTGCGGCACATGGATAGTACGCACACACGCTGACGGTAATCATCATCAGGCCTGATGTCTTCCCAGCACGAACAACATACAACAGAACGGCAACAACGGTTTCTGCGGTTGCTGGACCCGATGCGCCCGCGATTGTCGCGGTTTGCCTGGGCCATGACGCGGGACCGCGACGAAGCCGAGGATCTTGCTGCCGAAACAATCGCCGCAGCATGGGAAGGGTTTGGCCAGCTGCGCGATGAATCCGCATTTCCGGGGTGGCTGCTTCGGATTGCCGTTCGGATTCACCGCAGGACACGCCGCCGCCGGAAATTTTGGGGGATGTTCAGCCAAGAACACGCCGAGCAACTTCGCGACACCAGCACCGCGCCCGATGTCGCTGCCGAAATCCGAATCCTGTACGAAGCCTTGTCCCGGCTTCCCGAACGCCAGCGCGAAGCCGTGGTGTTGTTCGAGGTCGCGGACCTGCCGCTGGAGGAAATCCAACAGATCCAAGGAGGGACGCTTTCGGGGGTGAAGTCACGCGTGGTGCGGGGGCGCGAGCGGCTTGCGGAATTGATGACAGAACGGCCCGCAACCAACCCGGAACGGACACCCGCAAGCAACGGAATTGCTCCAGAAAACGGAACAGCAACGATCACAATACCAACAGCGATTCACCGATGAACAAGAACCAAAGCAACCAGCTTGATGATCTGTTCGCACAGGCGAAGCAAGTCCCTTTGCTGCCGTCGGAGGGTCGCATCCGCACGATTATCAATAATGGCAGTATCAATAATGGCAGTGGAACGTCCGGCCGGCGACTCCAAACGCCAACTTCACGCAGTACAACCAAACGAGCAACAACCATGACACTCACGATTCTTGGGCTGGCCGGTCTGCTTGGCATCGGCACCCTCTACTTTGGGCCAACGGAATCAGCACCCGAACTTCAAAAGTCCGAACTTCAAACCATTGCGGCTCCATCGCTTCCGGCCACAGCGCAGAAGCCGATGGCCATGCCGCTGGCAGTTGCGCCAGCAGCCACGCAGCAATCGGCACCAGCGGCGCAGTCAATGCCCCGCTACCGGGGCAACACCCCAAATGGCAACCAAAGCGTGCAAGGCCGCGACACGCTCCCCACGCAAACGGACAAGCAACGGGACGCACTGGCCAACAAGTTCACGGAGCAGATCGGTGGGGTGTTCAGCCAATACTGGCTGAACAAAATCAACGGCTACAAACGGCAGATTGATGCCATGCTCAGCCCCGACGACCTTGCCCGGCTGAACCGCATGCGGATCCGCTGGAGCCTGACCGATGGCGGGCTTAGCACAATGCTTCATGCCAGCGCAGGCGAGAACTTCCTCAGTTTCCATCTTGGTGTCAGCAGCAAACCATCAACGGAAACCACGCCGGAAAAAGAGAAGAACATGAAGGAGGAGATGGAGGGAATGGACCCGATGATGATGCTCCCGTTCATTCGCCAGATGATGCTTCAGGACACCAGCGAATCGGGAAAAATTCTTGCCGGGGCTATTGACTTGTCGGAAGGATATCGCCCGGGGCTGGATAACCTTCGCGACCAAGTGCTGCGCGATTTCTCCGAGTTCATTGACCTTGTGGCCAACCAAGCCAGCACCTTCGTTGACCAGAACAAGGACCAACTCAGCAAGGAGGATCGGGAGAAAGTGGCAACGATTCGGGAAAAAATTACCGAGGGGATTGGGGAGATTAAAAACCAGCAGAAACTGCTGACCGCAATCTACGGCCTTATCTTCGAGCCGGTGCTGATGCTCTACAATGGATCGGACATCAACGGCCTGATCTCTAGCGCGATCACTGAGCCGGTGGCGGGGTTGAAGTTATCGGAGAACCAGACGCTGAAGCAGAGCATCCCAAACCCGGCAACGGGGAACGTGGCGATTGGCTACACCTTGGCGGAGCCAAGCCAGCGCACGGTGCTGCGGGTGTTCGATGCCGCCGGCAATGTGGTGGCCACCGCCGATCAAGGAAGCCGCCCCGCCGGAAATCACACCATCGCCCTGGATGTGAGTACGTGGAAAAATGGAACCTACCTGTACCACCTCACCACCCAAACAAGCAACGGGGAGCAGGTCTTCTCCAAGACGATGCAGGTGGTGAAGTAGAGAGGTGAGGCTTCTTTCTGAGGTGAGTTCGGAGGTGTCTCCGAACTCACCTTTCTGTATCCATCCTGATTTACCGGAGCGGATATCAGGGTGATGAGGGGTAGCGGCCCCGACCTCCGTCGGGATTGATAACAGGTCTTTAGCCTGCCGAGTAGCCTCACCAAAAATTCCCGAAGCGTCCCCCTCCCACGGAGGGGTGCCCGATAGGGCGGGGTGGGTTCGGGGGAAGCACCGAACAGGCGGTGGTTTCTGTTGTCCACCGAGGCTTGGTGATCCTGAGATTCGGAAGTGGGCGCGGTTTCGGATGTGTCCCCAACCCACCCCCCCGCTCCCTCCCAAGAGGGGGAGCCGCCCGCAAGGCCTCGCACGGAGCCGCATGGGCTACACTTTCCAGAGGTATTGGAATTTCAGAAACAGCTGGCGGTCGGTTTGGGTTAGGCCTGTGGGGGCGGGATAATCGGCCATGGCGTGCGAGGATCCAAGATAGAAGACCGAGAAGGAGTTGAGCTTGTAGGTCAGCAATGGCTCCAGCCGGAGCAGCTCCCCTTCGGTGACGTACTCGCACACAAGCCGCGCCGACAATTCGCGGTTGAACTGATACCCCAAACGCAAACGGAGGATGGTTGCCTCGAAGATATTCCCACGCTCATCGGGATAATCCAGATTGGAGTAAATCGCCTCGGGGACAATCGTCAGCCGCTCGAACGGCTTGAACGTTCCCCACAGACTGATATCCATGCCGCGCCCCAGAACCGGCGTTGGGATCGAGCGCGCAATCGTCCTTCCAAACGACATCCACGTTCCTGCCGAGGCTTCCTTCCACGGATTGGTGGAGATGTTGATCTCCATGCGGCGTATCCCGGGGAACTGAACTCCCCGGAAAAGCTCATGGCTTATCAGATATGCCAGCGAAAAATTTGTCTGCCCTTTCAAGTCAAAGCTCACCCCGGGCCGTAGCCAGAAATCTTTCGGCGTTCCCTCCCAGTTCCAAACCCTTCCTATCGTCGCGTTTGGCTGGATTCTAAAAATGAAACTCTCCGTTGGGTAAAAAGCATAGCCGGTCCAGAGGTTGACCTCGTGGCGGCTGTTGTTGAAGATAAAGCCATCGGCGGCGCGGAATCCGGGGCTGCTCATGGTGTAATCAAAGTCCATGGACCAGTTCAGCGCGCCCCGTTCAAGGCTAACGTAGGCGGCGGTTCCCTCAATCGTCTCTCCATCGAACTTGGCGGTGTGGCGGCCTTCGTCAAAGCGGATGTTTCGGTATGCCTCGGTTAGCACGGTGTCGGTCGGTTCTTTGGTGTGGCTAAGCATGAACTGCGTTTCCACCTGCCAGTTCCCGGCAAACCGCACGATTCCATCCAGCCCGGCAGTGGTTCCGGACCCGCCGCCAATCAACCGCCGGTCTGTGACCATTGCGCCGATGTAGTTGTTGTTCCCAAAAGCGCGGCGCAGGCGAAGGATGTTCGAGACGCTCCGCAACGGCGCATCGTCCGCGCCTGCCACAAACCCGGTGAACTCCTCGAACGGCAGCAGCAATGCCGTGTTCTCATCATACGCGCCGATGTACCCAACGCTCAGTTTGTCCGATTTCCCAATCAGTTTTGCGGCAACCAGCGGGTTGTTGATCGAGCGGGTATAAACGGCGTTGATCCACGTGTCGAACAGGTCGCTCCCTTCCTGGAAGAACGGGCGGCGTTCGGGGTAGAACAGGGCGAAGGTGGTGTTCAGCCCAAGCTGGGTGTTGTCCGATTCAATCTGGCTGAAGTCGGGATTGATCGTCAGCTCGCCGGTGATGCTTGGGGTGAAGTCGTAGCGGATCCCAAGCCCTGCATCCCCTTTCACCGGCTCATTCTTCAGCCCGCTGTTGGGGTCGTTGGGGTTGGCTATCGTGGCCGATTGCGAAGCGATGACCGCCGGAAGAAATTGCCACTTCCCCCCGGGCTTGATGTTCTTGATTCCCGTCAGCGTTCCATACTGGCAGAACTGGCAAGGATCATCCTTGCTGATGGCGGACCAGGAGTATTCGCGGCGGCTGTCGCGGGGGTGGATCCGCCAGAAGGTTGCCCGCCACTTCTGTTCCGGCTGGTCAGGGAATCGGATGCTGCTGAACGGGATCGCCATTTCCACAAGGTAGCCGTCGTTGGTGATCTGCGCTTCCGACTCAAAGATCATGTCGAAACTGGCATCCTCGTTGTCGTTGGTCCAAAGCAAATCGCCCTGGACACCGTTTGCGGTCGTGAAAATTTCGTAGGCCCGCCCGGCATCGCCGTAGGTGTCAAGAATCAGCCCAACCTGGTCATCGTTGAAGGCTAAGTCCCGGTTGGTGAACGAAGCACGGATTGCCGTGGGGTCATCGTAGCAACGGAAGGCGACGTACAGATGATGGTCGTCGTAGGCCACCATTGCTTCGGTGTTCACCGGCGGCTTCGCACGGTCGCCGGGGGTGAACTCGGAGAAGTTCGTCGCCACGTGGGCATCGCGCCAGCAGGGGTCATCCAGCTTTCCATCAATCGTTGGCGGGGTTGCCGTGCGCTGGACTTCAAGAGTAGGGAGGACGTTGGGGGAGAAGGGGGGCGCATCGGCGGAACGCCCGCCAGCAACCAGCAATCGGGAGCAGAAAAGGAGGCACAACAAGGCAAGGAGGTAGCGCATGGGTTCGTTATCCGTGAAGCGTTGTTTTAGGAAGGGAAAGGACTTCTGGCCAGCAAACAACGCCCCACCCAGTTGCAAGGTTACAGGCTTGGAAAAATGAGCAAGAACGGAGAGGTGGGGGGCATCGCACGATTTCCCGCCGCGCCCCCCTGCTTCGCCGCAAGCGGCTACGCGTCCCCCCAATGCTGGGGGGAAATGGGTTTGGCTATTGATCTTTTTCTCTCTGGACCTCACACCACCACTGCCGGCCCCTCCCCCAGAATTGGGGGAGGCGGGGTGGGGGCTTGCTGCGTTGGCGGGTTGGTGATGAGACGCCGAAGGCTAAAGACCTTCGGCTACCTCCTTCTTTCAATACTTCCTCTCTGGATCTCACGCCACCACTGCCGGCCCCTCCCCCAGAATTGGGGGAAGCGGGGAGGGGGGCTTGCTGCGTTGGCGGGTTGGTGATGAGACGCCGAAGGCTAAAGACCTTCGGCTACCGCCGCAAGCGGCTGCGCGTCCCCCCAATGCTGGGGGGAAATGGGTTTCTACTATTGATCTTTTTCTCTCTGGACCTCACACCACCTCTGCCGGCCCCTCCCCCAGAATTGGGGGAGGCGGGGAGGGGGCTTGCTGCGTTGGCGGAGCTTCCCGCTGTGCCTCCAAAAACGTTTCGCAACACGCCGCCGTGCCTCATTCAGTTGGTGATGCGTAGATTGTTGGCGGGTCAGTTCGGACTCTTTTCTTCTCACCGCTGGCCCACCTCTCTCGTATCCATGAACCGCTAACCTCTGGACTGCATTGGCAACAACCACG
This sequence comes from Chlorobiota bacterium, assembly GCA_016710285.1. NCBI lineage: Bacteria > Pseudomonadati > Chlorobiota > Chlorobiota bacterium. Next base: position 2,986,609 of record JADJXR010000001.1, read on the forward strand.
AAAAACAAGAAGAAGGAATCAAGCTGGACCCTGGACCGTGCGGAGATCATCCGCGATTACCGCGTTGCGTTCCAAAGCCGCCAAGCCAGCTTGCTTGGCCGCCGCGAAGTGCTTACCGGAAAGGCGAAGTTCGGCATCTTCGGCGATGGCAAAGAGGTGCCGCAGCTTGCAATGGCCCGCGCCTTCCGCAACGGCGATTTCCGCAGCGGATATTACCGCGACCAAACGTTCATGTTTGCCACGGGGATGTCGGACGTTCAACAGTTCTTTGCCCAGCTGTACGCCCACACCGATGCCGAGGCCGAACCCGCCAGCGCGGGCCGCTCCATGAACGGCCACTTTGGCACGCGCAGCCTTAACCCCGATGGCTCCTGGAAAACCCTTACCGATATGCCGAACTCCTCGGCAGACGTTTCCCCAACCGGATCGCAAATGCCCCGCCTTGTGGGGCTGGCCTATGCTTCCAAACTCTATCGCGAGCTTGAGGAGCTGAAATCGCTTACCCAATTCTCCCGCAACGGCGATGAAGTTGCCTTCGGGACGATTGGCAACGCAAGCTGCGCCGAAGGGATGTTTTGGGAATCGGTGAACGCCATTGGCGTGCTGAAATCCCCAGCAGTGATTTCTATCTGGGACGACGGCTACGGCATCTCTGTCCCCAGCAAGTTCCAGGTGACGAAAGCCGACGTTGGCGAACTGCTTCGCGGGTTCCAGCGGAAGCCCGAAACCGATGAGGGCTACGACATCTACGTGGTCCGCGCCTGGGATTATCCGGCACTGGTGGAAACCTACCTGAAGGCCGCCGACACCGCCCGCCGCGACCACGTCCCCGCAATCATCCACGTTGTGGAAGTCACCCAGCCGCAAGGCCACTCCACCTCGGGCAGCCACGAACGGTATAAATCCCCGGAACGGTTGGAGTGGGAGCGTGAGCACGATTGCGTGAAGAAGATGCGGGAGTGGATGATTGCCAGCGGCATCGCCACCGCCGAAGAAATTGACGCAATGGAGGAAGAAGAAAAGACCGCAGTGATGGAGATGAAAGAACGCGCCTGGAACGCCTACACCGCGCCAATCCAGGCTGCAATCCAAACGGTGGTTGCGTTGATTGGAAACGTTGCCGAAGGGGCAGCAGAAGCCGGGGCAATCAAGAGCATTGCCGATGAGTTGACAAGCCTGCGCGAGCCGTTCTTCATGGACGCTGTTTCGGCAGCGGCGCGTGTGCTGATCCTGACGCGCAACGCCCCCACCCCGGCCCGAACCGCCCTTGCCGAATGGAAACGCCAACAGGACGCGGCGGCGCACGATTCCTTCGCAGCCCATTTGCACAGCCAGTCGGCCCAGTCGGCCATGAACATCCCGGCGGTTGCGCCGCAGTTCGGTCCCGACTCGCCGATGAAGAACGGGTCCGAAGTTCTTAACGCCTGCTTCGATGCCGCGCTTGCCCGCGACCCACGGGTGATTGCCTTTGGGGAAGACCTTGGCCAGCTTGGCGATGTGAACCAGGGGTTTGCGGGATTGCAAGCCAAATATGGCGCGCTCCGCGTTTCCGACACCGGCATTCGCGAGTGCACAATCCTTGGCCAAGCAATCGGAATGGCGATGCGCGGGCTGCGCCCAATCGCCGAAATCCAATACCTGGATTACATCCTCTACGCCCTGCAACTGATGTCGGACGACCTTGCAACCGTGCAATGGCGGACCAAAGGGGGCCAGAAAGCGCCGGTGATTATTCGCACGCGCGGGCATCGGCTGGAGGGGGTGTGGCACGCGGGTTCCCCAATGGCGGGGATACTCCATCTGATTCGGGGCATCCATCTGCTGGTGCCGCGGAACATGACCCAGGCCGCAGGATTCTACAACACCTTGCTGCAATCGGACGAGCCTGCGTTGGTGGTGGAGGTTCTGAACGGCTATCGCTTGAAGGAGCAACTGCCCGATAACATCGGGGAGTTCACGCTGCCGCTGGGGGTGCCGGAAATTTTGCGGGAAGGGACCGATGTCACCATCGTCACCTACGGGGCCTGCTGCCGCGTGGCGTTGGACGCTGCCGAGCTTCTGCAAAGCGCGGAGATTTCGGCGGAGGTGATTGACGTGCAATCGCTTCTTCCATTCGACCGCAACGGCATGATCGTCCAGTCGCTGAAGAAAACCAACCGCATCCTCTTCCTTGATGAAGATGTCCCGGGTGGTGCGTCGGCCTACATGATGCAGCAGGTGATAGAAGGCCAAGAAGGATACCGCTGGCTGGATTCGCAGCCGCGCACGCTTGCCGCCGCGCCCCACCGCCCAGCGTACGGCTCGGACGGCGCGTACTGGTCCAAACCAAACCCGGAGACGGTGTTCGAGGCGGTGTACGCCATCATGAACGAAGCCGATCCGAAACGGTGGCCAGGGCTGTACCGGTAGCCAACGGAGCTATCAACTGAGATAGTGGTGGAGCAATAATTCAACGGGGTGTGCTGTGGTCGGCACGCCCCGTTTTTTGTTGGTCATCCCTCCGAACCCTCCTCGTCAGAACTTGTGCCCACCAGCTCCAAAAACAGCTTCATCACCGCATCGCTGACTGGCTCCTGGTGAAGGCTGTGGACGAACCGGCGGAACTGCTCCTCGGGCGTAAGGCTCCCCAGGCTGAGCTCCGAACCTTCAGCATCGGAACGATGATAGCGCGGGTTAAAGTCCACAATGCGCGGGTAGTCGGCGCGCAGCCGGCGGCCATACTCCGGCTCCAACGGTTCCTGGAGCAGAAGGGAAATATCAATCCAAGATTGCGAGCCGATCTCGGCAATCTTTGCCTCCAACTCGGCGATGCTTTCAACATGGATGCGGACCAGTTGCCGCCCGGCGGTCAGCGGGATTGTGCGGTACGTTGCCTTTCCGTCGCTGGCGAACTCCACCACCGTCACCGATTTCTGCTGCCCGGCCTCGCTCATGCTGTATTGAAGGATCGAACCGGAGTAGCGCACCGGAAGGTCCTGCTGGCCATGCTGTTCCTGCGGGCGGTGCAGGTGGCCCAACGCCACATATCCCGCCGATGCCGGGAAGCTCTGGCGGTCCACCGCATACGCCCCTCCAACCTGAATTGGCCGCTCCGATTCGGACTCTATCCCGCCGCCAACAAACAGGTGGCTTGCCACAATGTTCGCGCCGCCGTCGGTAAACAGCCGTGCGGTTTCCTCCATGAACTCTTTGATCCTTCGGTTGTAGTCGGTCAGCGCGGCTTCCTCGTCGGAAAGGTCGCGGGTTAGCACCTCGCGCAATCGGGATTCGGAAGGGTAGGGGAGCGCAAGGATGGAAAGGAGTTCGCCATTGCGTGGGGTCCGGACCCGCACGAACGAAGGGGCGGTTTGGATGCAGCTAACCCGCTCGGTCCCGCGCTCGAACGTTGCTGGCGCCTCCTTCGGGTGGCCAACGGTGATGATGCCAAGCTCGCGGGCGTACGGGTCCGAGGCCAAAAGGCGGTCGGGGCTGTCGTGGTTGCCGGCAATGACGATCACGGCCCTTCGCCCACCGTCGCTTAATCGGGTCATCGTCCGGTAGAAAAGCGATTCGGATTCGGTGGGTGGGTTGTAGGTGTCGAACACATCGCCGGCAATCACCACTGCGTCAATCTTCTCCTCGTTGGCAATCTGGCAAAGCTCATCCAAAACTGCTTCTTGCTCATCGTGGCGGTAGTGCTCCTTAAGGCGGCGGCCCAAATGCCAATCGGCGGTGTGAAGAATTCGCATCGGTGGAAAAAGGTTTTGGAAAAGGTTTTGGAAGTGGAAAGGAATGATTGGGCGTTGCCGCTGAACGGGGGGCAAAATAACCGTCCGGGAAGATTCGGCCAATCCGTTCTGCGCGATTTCTGCGGGCGCGTCTGCTTCCGGCGGTGGCGCAGCCGGAAACCCCGTCACAATCTGAAGTCTTGATAACAAAAAGCCCGATTCTGTTGGAATTTTGGCGATTCTCCCTGCTCCATCTCCACGCCGTTCCCCCTTGCTTCATCGCTGGGTTCGGCTGTTTTGGAACTTTCGCTAAGTTGCGCCCCCGCAACAGCAACCAACTGACAACTCCCCATCTCCGAACCATCACAATTCGGTGAAAGCCGGGGCATTGCTGTTGTTATTCTTCCGGTCAACCTCTCTCTCTTTTTTGGCCACGTCGCGGTGGCCACGTTCTACCGATGAGCAACACCAATACCAACACGAACAAGGCAAAATTCATCTTCATCACCGGCGGTGTCCTCTCGTCGCTGGGGAAGGGGATCACCTCGGCATCGCTTGCGTTGCTGCTGAAACAGCGTGGCCTTCGGGTGACGATCCAAAAGTTCGACCCCTACCTGAATGTTGACCCCGGCACCATGTCGCCCTACCAACATGGCGAGGTGTACGTGACCGACGACGGAGCCGAAACGGACTTGGACCTGGGCCACTACGAACGGTTCCTGAACCAGTCCATGGCCCAGAAAAACAACACCACTACGGGGCAGGTCTATTTCGAGGTTATCAGCAAGGAGCGGCGCGGCGATTATTTGGGGAAAACCGTCCAGGTGATCCCCCACATCACCGATGAAATCGCCCGGCGGATGACCGCGCTTGCCGACCGCTACGACATCATCCTGATTGAAATCGGCGGAACCGTTGGCGACATCGAATCGCTCCCTTTCCTTGAGGCCACCCGCCAGCTGGACCAGAAGCTGCGCGGAAACGTGCTCCATATCCACCTCACCTACGTCCCGTTCATCAAGGCCGCGGGGGAGCTGAAAACCAAGCCAACGCAGCACTCGGTGAAAACGTTGTTGGAGATCGGCATTCAGCCAGATATTCTGGTGTGCCGGTCCGAGCACCGGTTGGTGAAGGAGATTCGCGAGAAGATCGCCCTGTTCTGCAACGTGGACCGCGACGCAGTGATCGAGGGGCGCGATGCCAGCACCATCTACGAGGTTCCGCTGATCTACGCCCAGCAGGGGCTGGACAACATCGTGCTTCGGAAGCTGGGAATCGAAGCTCCGCCGGCGGACCTGAAAGTCTGGTCCAACTACGTCCGGCGGATTAAGCACCCGGGGAACGGGACCGTGAAAATTGGGCTGTGCGGAAAGTACACCCAGTATCAGGATGCCTATAAATCTATCATCGAGGCGTTCGTCCATGCCGGGGCCGCCAACAACGCCCATGTGGAGCTGCATTGGGTTGACAGCGAAAATCTGCACACCCCCGCCGACGTGAAAAACGCGTTGAAAGGGATTGATGGATTGCTGGTGGCGCCGGGCTTCGGCTCGCGCGGGGTGGAAGGGAAGATCAAAGCCATCCGCCACGTGCGCGAATCGAACATCCCATTTTTTGGAATCTGCTTGGGGATGCAATGCGCGGTGATTGAGTTCGCCCGGAACGTCTGCGGCATTGCCGATGCCAATTCCAGCGAGTTCGCCAAAAGCCCCAACAGCGTGATTGACCTGATGACCGACCAGAAAAACGTGAAAGAAAAAGGGGGGACGATGCGCCTGGGGGCGTATCCCTGCATCCTCGGGAAAAAGACCCGCGCGCTGGTGGCCTACCGCGAACAGTTCATCAGCGAACGCCACCGGCACCGCTACGAAGTCAACAACAATTTCCGCGACGCGCTAACGGCCAACGGGCTGGTCCTGAGCGGCGTTTCCCCCGATGGAAAGCTGGTGGAGATGATCGAAATCCCGGGCCACCCGTGGTTTGTTGGCTGCCAATTCCACCCTGAGTTGAAGTCGCGGTTGGTGGAGCCTCACCCGCTGTTCAAAGCCTTCGTTAAAGCTGCGCTGGCCCACCGTGATGAGGCCACAACAGTGGGGAAGAAAAAGGAGCAAAGCAAAGCCACGAAAACCGTTGGCAAGCCGGCTGTGGCATCCAAAAAGAAGCCTGCAAAACCTGCTGCAAGCAAAGCCGCCGCGCCGCCGCAGGTAAGCGACGATCTTCCCAGCATCAACGGCGACGGCAAAGCAAAAACCGCCAGCGACATCCCGCAGCCCGAGCCGGCCGCTGTGTGATAATCTTAACAAGGGAGTGCGGGGCGGTTGCAATCCGCAGCCCCTCTATCCGTTGCTGAATCCGACTGCCGAAAGGAGCTACACGCCATGCCAACAACCGCAGAACATCGTTTGCAGAAAGCCCGGATGCCGCTCCGCCAGCCGGAGCATGGCTGGACCTACGCGGAGTATCTGAAGTTGGATGACGACCGCCGTTATGAGATCATCGCCGGAGAGTTAGTGATGGCACCAGCACCAAGCATCGGACACCAGCGCGTCTCGCGCGATCTTGGGTATCGGCTAATCAGCTTCGTGGCAAAGCACAAAGCAGGGGAGGTGCTTGATGCCCCCGTTGATGTGATCCTCAGCCCCTCCGTGGTTGTGCAGCCGGACCTTGTGTTTATCAGCAATGAGCGGAGCAGCATCTGCCAGGAACGTGGGGTGTTTGGCGCGCCGGACTTGGTGGTGGAGATCATCTCACCCGGGTCGCTGGCTCGTGACCGTCACAGCAAGCTGAAGCTGTACCGGAAGCATGGGGTGAAGGAGTACTGGCTGGTGGATCCATCCAGCCAATCGGTGGAGGTGTTGGTGTTGAACGAGGAAGGGGAGTACGATTTGCATTCATCGGCATCGGGTGGCCGTGGTCGCGTGAAGTCGTTGGTGCTGGCGGGGTTTGGAGTAACGATGGGAGCGATTTTTTCAGGGAAGTAGATCAAGACCGTCCAGACCGATCGCCAAAGGGGAGCTACACGCCATGCCAACAACCGCAGAACATCGTTTGCAGAAAGCCCGGATGCCGCTCCGCCAGCCGGAGCATGGCTGGACCTACGCGGAGTATCTGAAGTTGGACGACGACCGCCGTTATGAGATCATCGCCGGAGAGTTAGTGATGGCACCAGCACCAAGCATCGGACACCAGTTGGCCTCTTCTTCACTCTTTTTCAGGATGTTCGGCTATGCCAAACGCCACCACCAACTGGGCAAGCTATTTCACGCGCCGATTGATGTGATCCTAAGCCCCTCCGTGGTTGTGCAGCCGGACCTTGTGTTTATCAGCAATGAGCGGAGCAGCATCTGCCAGGAGCGTGGGGTGTTTGGCGCGCCGGACTTGGTGGTGGAGATCATCTCACCCGGGTCGCTGGCTCGTGACCGTCACAGCAAGCTGAAGCTGTACCGGAAGCATGGGGTGAAGGAGTACTGGCTGGTGATCCATCCAGCCAATCGGTGGAGGTGTTGGTGTTGAACGAGGAAGGGGAGTACGATTTGCATTCATCGGCATCGGGTGGCCGTGGTCGCGTGAAGTCGTTGGTGCTGGCGGGGTTTGGAGTAACGATGGGAGCGATTTTTTCAGGGAAGTAGATTGGGGGGGGACGGGGATCGGGGATCGGGGGAGCCGCCGAACCGAGCATTGATTTGGGAATTTCAGGATCAGAAACTTTTGGGGCCAACGCAAAGAGCCGTGCCGTGAATCGTTTCCCCGAACCCACCCCGCCCTATCGGGCACCCCTCCAAGGAGGGGGACTGTTCGTGGGGGTTCGTAGAAATATTTTCCGCAAAATATTTTCCACCCTACTCCATTTTTGCACTTGCTTTTTTCCCTGCTACGGTTATGTTCGCCCGCATTGGCTGCTTACTGAAGCCCTCCTGATTATCCAACACTATCCCTAACTCAGCATGAACAAGCGCGCTTTTGCCATCTCTGGAATTATTCTGGCCGCCGCAGTGGCCGGGGTTCTTGCCTTCCGTCCCTCCGTCCCCGACAAACCGTTCAGTAGCGAGGTCTGGAAAGAAGTTGCTGGCGATAAAACCAACAACGAACGCCTTGCAATGGTGAATGATCTATTGGACCAAGGCTTGCTCAACGGGCGGTCCCAACGCCAAGTGCTGCAGCTGCTTGGCGCAGCCGAACCAGAAAGCTATTTCACTTCCTACGGCTACCAGATGATGTACACGCTTGGCGAAGGCCGCGGCCTGCTTCCGGGTCCCAACTATCTGGCGATTAAATTCGACGACAACGACCACGTGGCAGGAATGGATGTGATGCAAGATTAAAAAACACCCCAGCCCGCCCCTTCCCCTCCAAGAATGGGGGAACGCTTCGGGTCGTTTTCGGGAAAAGATCAAAACCGCAACAGCCGCCCCGACCTGTCGGGGCGTATTTTTTTTCGTTCTTTGTGGAGGAACACAGCCGTGCGCCCGCACGCTGCTCGTACTCAATGCTAACCAACAACAGCTTCAGCCATGAAAGCATTCAGCGTCAGCACCATCATTGCCGCCTCGGCGGAGAAGATCTGGAATATCCTGACCGATGCCCCAAACTGGACCAGATGGAACACCACCGTGGAGAAGATTGTTGGGGAGATTGCCGTGGGCCAAAAGGTGAGTGTGTTCGTGAAGGTGAATCCGAAACGGGCGTTCCCGGTGCGGGTGACGCAGTTCGTCCCAAACAAAAAAATGGTCTGGACCGGGGGGATGCCGCTGGGCCTGTTCAAAGGGGAGCGAACCTACACCCTGACCGAGCAACCGAACGGCAGCACCGAGTTCGCCATGCGCGAGGAGTTCACCGGATTGATGGCCCCGCTGATCACCCGCTCCATCCCCGACCTGCAGCCGGTGTTCCAGGAATTTGCCGCCGCACTGAAACAGCACGCCGAACAGCCAAAGCAATAGCTGCGGGGGGGGGGAGAGAGTTTCACCCTGCTGGATTAATCCAACCCGTGGCAAGGGCGTTATGCCGCCCCCGCACGCTCCAAGTTCAGCGCAAGCAAGCGTTCAAGGATTTGTTCTTCGGTAAGGTCACGCGGCCAGCCGTAGGCATCGAACACGGCGTTGTCCAGCTTCTTGTGGGCAAGGTCCAGCCATGTTGGCCGCTGGTTGTAGAGGTTCGTGAGCGTGCGATTCTTCAACTCCGCTTCCGTTGCCCCTTCCGGGTTCAGCCACCGGTCCCGCTTCTCCACCAGTTCCTTTGCCGCTTCCCCAATCGCCAGAACGCACGGGTCGCCGGTTGGCTCACTGCCGGGAGGGTAGGGGAAGGGGAAGGTTTCGAAGCAACTTCCAGCATTATATGTTGGATCATTGCCCACTCCATGACGAGAAGCCATAACCAAAGCCCATTTTTCATGAATGGAAGAATGCAGGACTCCGAAGAAATAGTCATCTTCCCGCGCAATTGCATAAACCCTTGTGTCCGGTAAAACGGTTGTAGGCACCCAAATAAAGATTCTATGTTTTGCAACCCGAGGCGTAGCTATATAGCGAGACAATGAGGAAAGAGCTTTGCGCATTGCATCCCGGGAATTCCAATGAATCCACCATATCTCACGTGAGGCTTTCTGATTGGTTGTTTGCCTCATAGGATACACGTGCTCACGGAGGTATTCAAATGGCGCAGCGTACATACTTGCATCTTCTTCCAATGCACGAACTCCGAAGTCAATGATAAATTCGTTGCGTGGTCGCCTAACAATATCAACACCACTGATAAAGGGTTTGATAACATCAGAATTAGGTCTGCCGTTTGGATTTCCAACAGCCAGTAACATTCGTTCAGCATCTTCAGCCGACAAGGCAAACTGGCCTCTTGGAACTACTCCTTGAAAAGCTCTTTGCAAGTTCTCTTTTAATGACACTGCATCCCCCAAATTCAAGCCTGATCTTAAATTCGGGGTGATATTCTTCACAAGGTTTCCGTCAAGCTGTAAAACCTGTTCGGAACCGTCGTCGAAACCAACTATTGAAACTCTAACGTTTGCACCGTCAACACTCCAAGCGTTATCACTCCAAGCCAAAAAGATTCCCCCTGTCTGAATTATGCGCTCCAACACCTTTAAGTTTGAACCGGCACGAATTGCCTGCGTTGCAATCAATCCGGCACAACTAGTTTTCTTATCAGCAATTTGTTGTCGAGCTTTCTCAAACCAATAACAAACGAGGTCTGGCAGCCCTTCAATTCGTCCCGAATAGGTCTTTATGAGCGAATCGCAATAACTGTCCCCTAAAACTTCCCGCATTTTTCTACTTCCCAAAAACGGTGGATTTCCAATAATCACGTCAACGGCGGGCCATTCTGGTTCGTAGGGTTTTCCTTCTTCGTCGAAGGCAAGGATTGCATCGCGGTTTTCGATGCTGTCCAGTCGGCGCAGGATCGGCTCGGCGGGGAATCCGAACCCATTATCCCGCAGCCATTGGATGTACCCTATCCAGATCGTCACGCTTGCCAGTTCGTAGGCGTAGGGGTTGATCTCTATCCCGTGCAACTGTGCCGGGTTCACCGAGGGGAAGAAGGTTCCCACCCCCACACTGCCGGCGTATTGAATCACCTCCTTTTCCAAATCCAGCAGGTTCCGCAACGCCATGTAGAGGAAGTTCCCGCTTCCGCAAGCCGGGTCCAATACCTGGACCTTTCCAATCTCTCCGGCAAACGATACCAGCAACCGGCTTAGCTCCTGTTGGCGGTTCTGTTTTTTTCGGTCGGTGTCGTCTTCCTCGCGCCGCCGCAGAAGTTCTTCCGCTTGCGCGCGGACCTCCTCCCAGCGGCGGCGCAGCGGGCGCATCAGGACCGGCTCAACAATCAGCAGAATATCTTCCCGGCTTGTGTAGTGGGCCCCAAGCTGCGAACGCTTGGCGGGGTCAAGGCTCCGTTCAAACAGTGTTCCGAAGATGGAGGGTTCGACGCTTCCCCAATCCATCCGGCTAACGGTTTCGATAATGTCCAGCGCGTCGCGGTCAAGGGGGAGCACCGAATCGTCGTCGAACAAGGCTCCGTTGAAATGGGGGATTTTTTCCAGCCCGAAGAACCCGCCGGTTGCCATGATGCCAAAGAGTTGCCCCAGCAAGCGGGCGAACTCTTCTGGGTTGCGCTTTGTGGCTTCGATACTCCGTTTCAGCGTCTCGTTCGGAAGCAAGCCAACGTCTTCAGCGAAGAGGGAGAACAGGAGCCGGATAAGGAAGTGTGCTGCGGTGTGTGGATCGCTTCCGGCCTTGCGCAGCATATCCGACAAGACAGCAAACTGTTTTGCCGCTTCCGCCGTGACCGCTTCGGTGGTCTGTTCAGCTTTGAAGGATTCGGGTTCCTCGAAGATTCGCCGCAGCGTTCGCATCCCGTCGGGTGTAAGAAGGTCGTCAGGCCCAAGTTCAATCACCCGCTTTACCGTGTTGGTAAAGTTGGTGTGAATAACGATCCGATTCATATCGGAGACAACGAGCAACGGCGGGTTCTGCAGGGCTTCGCGGTAGTTAAGGAGCTGGTTGTAGGCGGCATCAAGATCCTTATGCTTCCCCTTGTATTCCCAGCCGAAGAAGCCGCGTTTCCAGACATCGGCAAATCCTTTGCCGCCAATCTGCTTGCCGATTCCTTTCTCGAAAGTGAAGGATTCGCCGTGCGCGTCAACGTCTGCCGGTGTCGGGTGCCCGATCATCTGGCAAATGTCAATAAAGTGAGGTTGCGAGGCGGAGCGTTCGGTGAGGGTGCTTTTCTTCCACTTATGAACGAATTCTTGGGGAGTCATGAATTCCAGATATGATGAGCGTTTCGGTTTTGGCCGAAGATATGGAAGGGAGGGGACGTGGTAAAGGGAAGGGGTAGCCCTATTGATCCATCAACCTTGCACCGACGGCACGCATTGGAAATCCAGACCCTCAACAAAATATCCACCCAAATGGAGGTCGCCCCTTCAGGGCTGGTGTTGCGTGGTGTGGTTTTTCCCAAGGCGATGCCCTGGGCTGGTATGGGTCGCCCTTTCAGGGCTGGTGTTGCACGTGGCTTGGTTCTTTTTCCAGGGTGGGTTCCTGGGTTGGTATGGGTCGCCCTGAAGGGGCAGACTATCATAGCCCAGGGCAGCGCCCTGGGAATCGCCCCCCCAACATCCACACCACCACAAAAAAATCCCACCGCCCTGAAGGGGCAGCCTCATTGATCCATCAACCTTGCACCGACGGCATGGAAATCCAGACCCTCAACAAAATATCCACCCAGATGGAGGTCGCCCCTTCAGGGCTGGTGTTGCGTGGTGTGGTTTTTCCCAGGGCGATGCCCTGGGCTGGTATGGGTCGCCCCTTCAGGGCTGGTGTTGCACGGGGTTTGGTTCTTTTTCCAGGGTGGGTTCTTGGGTTGGTATGGGTCGCCCTGAAGGGGCAGACTATCATAGCCCAGGGCAGCGCCCTGGGAATCGTCCCCCCCAACATCCACACCACCACAAAAAAATCCCACCGCCCTGAAGGGGCAGCCTCATTGATCCATCAACCTTGCACCGACGGCACGCATTGGAAATCCAGACCCTCAACAAAATATCCACCCAGATGGAGGTCGCTCCTTCAGGGCTCGTGTTGCACGGAGCCGGCAAAGGTTGTGGAGGCAAAGCAAAAAGGGGAAGCCTTCGCTTCCCCTTTGTTGGATACTTCCAGCCCGGCTATTCATCGGGACGTTCGGCAATCGTTGCCGCGCTACGCGGTCGAAGCCGGAAAGTGAGTGTGGGCCCTGAGGGATTTGAACCCCCAACCAATGGATTATGAGTCCACTGCTCTAACCGTTGAGCTAAGGGCCCTCCGTTCTGAATCGGGGTGCAAATATAGCACCCTTTCCCAAGCAGAATCGGCCTTCGCGGCAAACTGGATTGCAAAAAGGTGTGGTGGTGGCCGCCAGCTTGGGGCAACTTGATTTTGGAGGCGAGGATGAAGCGGGCGCCGAAGGCTAAAGACCTTCGGCTACCCTTAAGTGAGGAGCGCCGAAGGCTAAAGACCTTCGGCTACCCTTAAGTGGGGGGGGCCGAAGGCTAAAGATTTTTTATCAATCCCGACGAAGGTCGGGGCGGCTACCGGGGAGATGGAGCATTGATGTTCCGCACGTGGAGATACGGTTTATGGGTTTGTGATTCTCCAGCAAAACGAATGGGGAAGCAAGCGTTGGCTTGCTTCCCCATTGCGGTGGTAAACGGGAGTTTTCGGTTGCGGGTTAGCGCATATTCTTGTTTGCTGGTGCGGCATCGGCGGCCACTGCGTTGCCGGCAAGTTCCAGGCGGATTTCCGGCTGCTCCATGCTGCTGGTTTTAATGGTGATTGCCCCGCGCAAATTCCCCACTTCGGTTGGCTTCACCGTCACCGCAATATCACGCGATTCGCCTGGCTTCAGCGTCAGTTCCGACGATAGATCGAAGCTGATGTCGGCGTTGGCGTTGGCGTTGGTGGGGGCCTGCAGCGTCAGCGGCGCGGTCCCGCTGTTCGTCACTTTTACGGTGGAGGTGGATGCGTCCCCGATTTTCCCGTTCAGCACCTGCACCCACGACGGGAACACCGTGACATCGCGCAAAATATTCGCCTTCAGCGTCACCGCCACCGATGGAGTTTCGGGGCCATCGGTGATGATGGTGATATTTTTTTGAATATGCCCGGTGGAGGTGGATGCCGTCACCGAAATTCCGATGTCCGTTGTCTCCCCTGGCTCAAGGATATTTTTGGCAACGGTTGGCGTGGTGCAACCGCAGCTTTTTTTCACTTCTTTAATCGTCAGCGGGCCGCTTCCAATGTTTTTCACTTTTAGCGTGGTTGTCAGCGTTGCTGGCTTCACGTTTCCCCAGTCAAAGGTATTGCCGCCAATAACCTCCAATTTCCCCGCCGATTGCGCTTGCGCCGCAACTGCCCCGGCCATGAATATGCCAATGGCAAACGCAAGGATTGTTTTTTTCGTGTTCATCTCGTTTTTTGGTTTGTGTGTTGTTGGTTGATTGATCGTTTGTTTGTTGATCGCGTTATTACTGAACAATAATTCGTTGAACTGCTTGATCGCCGGTGTCGGTTTTCACGGCAATCAGATATGCGCCGGGGGTGAGTCCCACCAGCGATAATTGCGCCTGGTGAACACCCGCTGTGACGCTTTGCGTTGGCACAAGTTCCCGAAGGAATTTCCCGGAAAGGTCATGGAGCGTGATTGTGATTGCGCGCTGGTTCGTCAGCTGGTAGCGGCAGTTGATGCTTCCCGAAGCTGGGTTGGGATAGGCTTGCACCGCAGCAATGGCCCCGCTGCTTTTCCGGCAAAAATCGAAGAACGTTTTTTCGCCGGTTAATCGCTCGCAGGCTTGGCCCACCGGCATTTGGCATTCCACCACGTCGGTGATTGCGTCAAGCTCCTGCTGCAACGGAATGCGGTAGCGGGAAGGGAGTGCCAAAACAAATTCTGGAGTTGGATAATACCACAGGTAAACATCGGCTCCATATTTTTTATTTGTCCCTTCAATGGTTCCGCTTCCAAGCCGCACGTAAATCGGAATTAATCGGCTTAGCTTGGGGTATCCGTTCGTTGTTGTTGGAACCGGCTTCTCAAGATTGGGGCCATCAAGGTTGTTGAATTTCATGGCCTCGCGCTCCAATTCTTTTCTCGACATGGATAAGGATTCAAAAAATGGAGAATTATCCACGAACCGCAGGAAGGCTTTGGAGGCCTTAACCCCTTGGTTCCAATGCGATGCCACGATGATGGGGGCAACCGGCAGCGATTGTGCGTTGTTTATCGTGGTTCCCTTCTCATAATAATCGTTGCTGTCAATGGAAACGCTCTTCACCGCAAACCGATTATCCTGCTTGTCTTCGGTTTGAATCGTAAGCGTGTGGCCATCAAATAGAATTCCAATTTTCTGCAACTCTTCCGGGGTCAGCTGTATTTTTTGAACGCCTTGAATGCTGTCCTGATTTACCGGCTGGCGGTTGTCATCGTTGGCACTCAGGTTGCCGGAATTTCCCCCGACCTGCGAAGGCTGAGTTTCAGAAATTGAATTCTGCGCTGCGCCAGCAATTTCTGGTGCACTGCTTTTTGCTGGCGGCTGGTTTGCGTGGCGATTCTTGCTGGGGAAATTCTGCTGGGCAACGGAAAAATGCTTCGGCGGAATTTCAAGCTGCGCCGGGGCCGAAGCCTCGTTTTTATTTTGCGTGCTGTTTGGAGTAGGCAGCATTTGCGTTGCTGGGGCTGTTGTTTGGGGCGTATCTGCGCCACCCCACCACGAAATTCCCGCAATAATTCCAGCAATTGCGGTCAAGGAAACGACTCCCATGACAATTCTCCTTTTAATGAGTGATTTGGAAAACGCTTGCTGCCCCGCGCCGCCATTTTCTGCAATCATTGCCTGCACCTGCTCCACCGAGTAGAGTGGTTTGGGCGTGGTTTTGCGAGCGTTGCTGAAAACCTCTTCTATGGTGCGGTTCGTGTTCATCATGGCTTAGAATGAAATGATGAGAATTTCAATGTTTCGATGCCGCTGGGCATTTCCGTTTCCATTTCCCGTTTGTGGCTCTGGTCAGGTTGGGTTTTGCGCACTCCCAATAATTCTGCCAATCGCTTTCTCCCCCGCGAAATCCTGACTTTTACGGCAACCAGCGTCCCCCCTTGTATTTGCTGGATTTCCTTCATCGAAAATCCCAGCAACTCGAACATCATCACCGCTTCGCGTTGTTTTTCGGGGAGTTGCTGCAACGCGGTGTGGAGCGCCCCAACATCGGCGGCGATGTCTGGCGGGGTGGAGGTGTCGTACAAATCGGCAACGTGGCCATCGGGAAGTTGGGGATGCCGCTGCTGGTAGGCGCGGCGTTTCCGGTGAACCCGGGTGGCAATGGTGAACAGAAAGCTCAGAAATGCTTGGGGCTGGCGGACGCTCTCAAACCGTTCCCACGCAATCAGGATCGTTTCCCCGGCGATGTCGCGCGCTTCCTCCCGGTCCCGTGCCATCGCATAGGCGAAGCGGTCAAGGTTCGGCTGAAGAGGGCGTAGCAGTGCCATAAAACGCTGCTGACGATCATGGAGTTCGGAGGCCATTGGGTTAAAATCTTGCGATCTGTTTGCGGGGAAGTGACACGCACGGGGGAAAGGTTACATTGGCGAAAAAAAAAATCTTGCGATGACCTACTTCGAGTTTCATCTGTACTTCAATTTGCCGCTGTTGGCACTGCTTGGTTGGCTGGCGCGGAAACGGCTGCGGCGCGTTCATCTTCGCTGGCTGGGGGTTGTGCTGCTTGTGGTGGTGGCGTTTACGTTCCCGTGGGATAACTGGGCTATCGGCCAGGGAATCTGGCAGTTCCCCGAAGAGCGGGTGGCGCTGCGGATAGACCACTTGCCGGTTGAGGAACTGCTGTTCTTCATCATCGAAACGATTGCTGTTTGCTTGGTCGCGCTCCATTTCCTTCCGGTTCCTGACGATTCGGAGCGGAAAGAAATGGAGCAAGAAAAATAGAGATGGAAATAGAGATAGCGACCGGCCCGCAGCGGCGATTACAACGCCATCACCCAGACATCATACAGGGCGTGGGTCATGGCCGCAACGCCGAACCCCCGCAGCAGAAACAGCGCGTTGAACGCAAGCCCCATCAGGAACCGGAAAGTGAAGCTCCACAGCTCGAACGGATCGCCCAGCGGTCCGATGTAATGGATCCAACTGAAGATCAACGCCCCAACAACCGCTGCAATGGCGTATCGGCTGCGGTCGCCGATGTTTTTTGCCCATTGCATCACCCCGTACAGCCCCGTCACCAGCAGCAGCCGGAAGACGAACTCTTCGTAGTAGCCCGCGCCAAAGGAAAGGACAATCGCCTCGAAAAATCCCGGCCCGCTTGGCCCAGCCGATAGCGCGGGGATGTTCAAGCTGAACAGGTTCGCCACCAGCGTCTGGACCAGCAGCCCGCTCCCCACGGCATAGACCGCGCTTTCGGCAGCCATGAAGCCAAAGTAGCGAGGGATGATCGGGTAGTTGTGGCGGCGTTCGTACAGATAAATGATTCCCCCAAGCAGCAGCAGCAACGCACTGACGGCAAGGGTTCCGCTTAGGCCCACCATCTCCAACACCCGCTTCACCATCACGTCGGCTCCGTTCTGGATATTGCTGATCCCGCCGGTGTGAAGTATCCACGTGCCAAGCTCGTAGATCAGCACAAGGGGAAGGGTGAACAGGAATCCGTAGGTCAGCGTGGTGGTCAGCCGCAGGTATTCGCGGCGGTAGTTCATCATCAGCGCGGGGTTCAGCGCGCGCTCCAGCCGTGTGGAAACTGGGGGCTGGGAAGTTTGTTCGGTTGGTGTTATCATGGCCTTGTTGTTCTTGCGTCGTTCGGATTGCTTCGGCACAAACTACGCACGGCGTAACCAAAGTTCTACCCATCGGGTAATTTCACGCGCGAAGTCAACTACCGACCCGATTCCCATCATGCACCGTTGCTCTGCTCCTCAATCCAGAAACCGGCGGGTTCGCCCGCTGTTGCTGCTGCTGTTGCCCGCCATTACCGGGTTGATTGCCCAGGCGCAACCGACCATCTACCCCACGATTCTCTACAACGGCGAGAACATCGTCACCATCAAGCACCCGCGTGGCATCGAGCGGATTCGGGCAACCAGCACACGGGGTGTGCAGCCGTTTGCCCCGAACATCACCGGCTGCCCGAAGGAGGTGAACGTCCGTGTTCTGGTGCTGAACTCCAGCCCGGTTGAGACGGTCAACTTCACGGTATTTGATTGCGATGGGGAGTTTGCATCGGTCAGCGTGAACTCCGAAAATTGGACGATCCGCCACGAGCGTTCCGGCCCCGTGATGATTGGCCGCGACACCTGCCTGCAATGCTTCATCAACACCTCGGACCCGCGCGAAGTTGACTCGATCTTCGTCACCAACCCGCAGTATCGGGTGATTATGCCACCAAAAGAACATGGCAAATGGATTGCCCGGGGGGATGACTTCAAATATCAGGTCTGCTTCCGTGCCGAGCGTGTGGAGAACCGCACCGACACCATCCGGCTTGCCATGCGGCGGGGTGAGCCAAACGGCGGGCTAACCCATTACACCATCGAGAAACCGATCACAACCCAGAGCGTTCCGGTTCCGCCGCCACCGCCGCCGCCAGTCATCAGCACGAAAGATTCCATCCGTGCGCTGCTTCCGCCGCTGACCGATCCCACAACCTTCCGCAACATCGTCATGCCAACAGCCGAGTCGGTGGGGAAGGGGCAGGCGTTCGCCGGCAGCTACGACGTGGTTGGATTGATTGGCGGCTACGGCATCACCGACCGGTTGACGGTGATTGGCGGGGGAAGCTACGTGCCGGCGGCAATCAGCCAGCTGCTGGTTGGGACAATCGGCGCAAAGTGGGAGTTCCTGCGCGAAGGGGCTTTGAGCGTGGCGGCTGGGGGACATTTGGGATATTCCTCCATTCCTGAATCGGAGATCACCCTTGCGGCTCCGTTCACCGTTGCAAGCTATGGCGACCGCACGGCGCGGCTGAACCTTGCTGTTGGCTACACATGGAAGCACCACGTCACGCCGTTCGAGACGTTCAACCGGAAGGCGGCGGTGCTGGCCATTGGCGGCGATATCACTCTGGGGCGCGGATTCAAAATGGCTGCCGAAGGCTACGTTCTGGAGTCAAGCGGAATTGCCCCGGTGGTGGTGACTGCGCGTTGGTTCGGCGAGCGTTGGGCGTTCGACGCCGGGCTTGGCATGGACCTTGCCAACACCGAAGGGCTGGTCTTCACCTCGGCACTTGGGGGAACAGTTGAGAATCTGGCGATTGCGCCGGTGGTGTCGGTGTTGTGGCGGTGGTGATGATGATGGGGAAAACACCAATCGAACGCTCCTGAAAAATTTTCCAAACCACAAATGGGCTGCCGTAGCTACGCCAAGGCAGCCCTCCGTTTTTCATTCTTTCCCGTAAGTTGCGGCCCATGAACCCTTCATTACCAACCTATCAGGCCACCCGTTACGTAACGCCGCTTCGCGAAGGCGGCTCGCTTCCGGCAATTCTAGACACCGAAGATGGTGGGATGTTCGTGGCGAAGTTTCGCGGGGCGGGCCAGGGGGCAAAAGCCCTTATTGCCGAGATTATCGTTGGATCGTTCGCAACGGCGTTGCGGCTTCCAACACCATCGCTTGCGCTGATTCAGATTGGCGAATCGTTTGGCCGAACCGAGCCGGACCCCGAAATCCAGGACATCCTTCGCGGAAGCATCGGGATCAACGTTGGTGCGCGCTATCTGGAAGGGGCGTACAACTTCGACCCCGTTACCATCATTGATGTTGTCCCCAACGTTGCCGCCAACATTGTTTGGCTGGATGCCTTTGCCACCAACATTGACCGCACGCCGCGCAACCCGAACATGATGTTTTGGAAGAATGGATTGTGGCTGATTGACCACGGGGCCGCGCTCTATTTCCATCATCATTGGGGGGGCGTTACCGATGCCACGTCGCAATCCCCTTTTGCGCCAATCCGCGACCACGTGCTGCTTCCGTTTGCCGGCAGCATTGCCGAGGCCGACGAGCGGTTGCGCCCGCTGCTTCCGCCAGAGCGTATCGCCGAAATCCTTAATTCCGTCCCCGATGATTTGCTGATGGATGCCCCGGCTGGCGTTGCGCCGTCGTTCCCCACGCCGGAGGAAAACCGCCAAGCCTACCAGCAATATTTCCAGCAGAGGCTTGGCGGCCAGCGTGAGTTCGTTTCCGCCGCCGAAGAAGCGCGGAAAACGCGGCAACGCCACCCCCTTCCTCCCAAGGAGTACCGCCGATGAACGATGGGTGGCATCTGTTCGATTATGCCGTTGTGCGGTGCGTGCCGCTGGTCCACACCGGAGCATTTGTGAACATTGGGGTGGTGCTGCTGGCGCGGCAATCGGGGTATCTTCGCGCGGCGTTCCATATTTCGGCCCAACGCCTGGGCGCGCTGCAACCCGGCTTTGACGTTGCGCTCCTTCAGCGATTTGCGGAGGGCTACCAGCGGGTATGCGATGGCGGGGCGGCGGGGGGAATGGTGGGATTGCTTCCGGCTTCGGAGCGGTTCCATTGGCTAACGGCTCCGCGTTCGGCGGTGATCCAAACTTCGCCGGTGCATCCCGGGCGTTGCCGCAATCTGGATGAAGCGTTGCAACGCCTTTGCCACGAACAATGCGGCGATTAATTTTGGGGGAGGTGTTGGAAATACGTTCAAAAATCAAGGTGAATTATTAAAAAAATAGAGCGTTTATCCTGCATGAAATCATTCTCTGGCACACACATCAACAACACACATCATGCCACTTATTACGAAACCGCTTGACCTTGGCGACATCCTGGACAAAACGGTAAAACTTATCGGCAAAACCATCAAGCGAACGTCGGTTGTTGCCGTAATAATTCTTTTGCCGTTGACGATTGTGCTGTCGGTTATTCTGGGAAACATCATGCAAGATTTTTCGGCAATGATGCTTTCCTTTGCCGAAACAGCAGAAACCAGTTCCACCCTTACCGAATCGGAAGCGCGGGGGATGCTAACGTCGCTTCTCTCTTCCTTGCCATTAATGCTAACCGGAGGATTTCTGTTCGCCGTCGGTTTGTTTGCGGCCCAGGCGGCAATTACCCGGATTAATTGCCACGAAGTTGATGGGGTGGATATCACTTGGAACGAAGCCTTGCGCAATGCGTTCGGCGGGGCAATGTGGCGATTGCTGGCGCAGCAAATCCTTTTTTGGATGGCGTTAACGGGAATATACCTGGCGGCACTACTGCTTATTTCTATCTCCCCCTGGCTTGCGCTGCTTGCAATCCCTGGGATAATCGTTGCAGCGATTTGGTGCTGGACCCGGTGGCTTTTTGCCCCGCAAGTGATTGTGAACGAGGAGAGCAGCGTGCTCGATTCTTTCCGCCGCAGTTCCGATTTGGTGAGCGGGCAATTCTGGCGCGTGCTGGGGATAGGAATATTGCTGGGAATTATTTCCAGCATTGCTATTTCCATTATTAGCACCCCAATCCAATTATTTGCTATGTCAGGATTTTGGGGGAATTACATGGATATGTTTACTGCGGGAAACCGCACCAACCCAGCGGAACAACTCCGCACATTGGCTGAGATGTTTGCGGGAATGGGGCCAGGGTTCGGCATTATTATTGGCGTTCAAACAATTCTTGGGCTGATGGTGCAACCCGCCTACCAAGTGGTGATGTATTATGATGCGTGCGCACGCCACGGCGATTTGGAAGAAATAGAAGAACATGAAAACAACGAGAATAATTTCCTTCCCTCGTAACGTTTCTATTTTTTCATGAACACTGAATCGCCCAATAATCAACTCCCGCTTTTTCCAGAATTGGCAGCCGGTTCCGAGGAGCCGGCTGCTGCTGGTGTTGGCGATGCCGATAATTCTACTCCACCAGAATTAGACGGGACCTGGGAGCGGAAACAGCGAAGCCCAATAAGTGCTGCGGTGGTTGGAATGCTGCTGATTGGCGCAATCTACATGTTCGGCCAAGTGCTTCTGTTGGTCCCCTCGTTATTCGCGCTGCTGCTTGATGGCGGCGCAGGTTCCGGCGCGGAAGGCGAGCTGGACACCGCCGATGTTCTTATCCAACTTCGCACCCCGCTTCTTGTTGCCCTTACGATCTCGCAATATCTGTTTATGGCCCTTCCCGCGTGGTGGGTGGTGCGCCGGTGGCACGTTGGCCCCGTTGGAAGCGTGGCGCGCTACCTCCGCCTTCGCGCTGCCAATTGGCGGGTGATGCTGCTTACTCCATTGCTCACCATCGCCTTCATTCCCCCGGCAAACTACCTCTCGCAGGCGTTGATGGATTGGTTCGGAGTAAAGGAGGATTCGATGAAGGAGTTGGAGGAGTTGTTCACGGCCAGTTCGTTTCCGGAGTTGCTGGTGCTCAGTTTTGTGATCGCCGTTACCCCGGCGATTTGCGAGGAACTCTTCTTCCGTGGCTACGTGCAGCGGACGTTCGAGCGGGGGCTTGGCGCGCGAAGCATCTGGGTAACGGGCGTGTTGTTTGGGCTGTTCCATTTCCAGCCGCTTGGGCTTCCAACCCTTGCGCTGATGGGGATTCTTCTGGGCTATCTCTACTTCCGCACCCAAAGCCTGCTTCCGGGCATGGTTGCCCATTTCACCAACAACTTCATGGTGGTTCTGCTTCTGTACCTTGGCACAATGGACCCGCAACTTGCCGGGGAGTCGGACAGTTTTTCGATGGAGGTGGTGCTTATCAGCACCGTCATCTGCCTGCTGCTCCTGTTTGCCGTGCATCGGCTGACGGGAAGCAAGGAGGAGGCATCGGTGCTTCCTGCCTTGTGAGAGTTCCAAGTCAGTTAGAGTAGAAGTTCGTTCGGCTTCGCACGCTGCTTTGTGGGTTGCTTGGGAAGGGGG
The DNA here is from genome assembly GCA_016710285.1 of Chlorobiota bacterium. NCBI lineage: Bacteria > Pseudomonadati > Chlorobiota > Chlorobiota bacterium. Next base: position 3,008,715 of record JADJXR010000001.1, read on the forward strand.
TGGGGAAGTTGTGGAGTGGGCATTGCTTTGGGCAAATCGGGGCCAGCAAACTTCGGAAAGAGTGCGGCCAAGAGCCAAGTTGGAAGGTATCCAAATGGAGCTTGGATAGAACCGCGTGCAAGTTGATGCCGCAGGCCAAAACGGACGCTTCGCAGAGAACAAGAAAAGCGGCGAAATGTGAAAGATTTCGCCGCTTTTTATTCTTCATGCCGATCGTCCGAAGCAGGCAAAATTTTTACCAAAAAAAGGTGAAGATTCGGCATTGCCACCCCCCCTCCGTTTCGTACTTTTGAGCACTTCCTGAACACCATTTTTCCAACTTCCAACCGCAAAGCAAACCATGAAGTTTACCGTCCCCGTTAAAGACCTTGCGCAAGCATTAAGCCGCATCTCCAGTGCGATTCCGCAGCGCTCGCCAATGCCAGTTCTTGAGAATGTTCTGCTTCAGCTTGAAGGCTCCATCCTGTCGCTGACCGCTACCGATATGGACATCACCATGACCACCACCCTTGAGGTTCGCGGCGAACGAAACGGCGCGTTGCTTCTTCCGGCTCGCCGCTTGGTGGATACGGTTCGGGCATTGGAGCTTGGCGAGCTTACGATGGATGCCGACATGAACAGCAAGCGGACGTTGCTCAACACCGGCAGCGGTGAGTATCGCCTAAGCGGGATGGATGCTGCGGAGTTCCCCCAGCTTGCTGCGTTCGATCCCAAAATCACCATCACCCTTCCGTCGGCCAAGTTTAGCGGCATGGTGGACCGGACCAGCTTCGCTTGCTCCACCGATGAATTCCGCCCGGCGATGACCGGCGTGCTGTTCCAATTCCGCCCGAACGAAATCCGCTCGGTTGCCACCGATGGCTTCCGGTTGGTGCGGGTGATTGACCACGAAATGCAGCCCCACGTTGCCGACAACGTGGATGTGATTGTTCCCCCAAAAGCCTTGCAGCTGGTTCACAAAGCCTTCGGGGCCGAGCAGATGACGCTGGAAGCCAACGCCACCCACGTCCGTTTCACCGACGGCGCAACCACCATCACCGCACGGCTGATTGACGAAACCTATCCGAACTACGAAAGCGTGATCCCCCAAGCCAACGACAAACGAATGGTGATCCGCCGCGACGACATTCTGGGATCGGTGAAACGGGTCAGCCTGTACAGCAACTCCCAAACCCGCCAAGTCCGGCTGAAGCTGGCCGGCAACGCCCTCCGCATCCAAGCCGAAGACGTTGACACCGGCGGGGAAGCGTTCGAGAATGTTCCGTGCGATTACAGCGAATCGGAAATGGAGATCGGCTTCAACTCGCAATTCATGCGCGAGGCCTTGGACCGCATCGAGGCCGACGAAGTGGCGTTCGATTTCTCAACGCCGTTGCGCCCGTCGCTGATCTCCCCCTACGGCAAATCGAACGGGCAGGAAGTGCTGATGCTTCTGATGCCGGTGCGGCTGAACTCCTGACCCCTGGGCTTACTCCAATGCGCATCCGTCGCCTCACATTCAGGAATATCCGCAACCACACGGCAACCCAACTGCTGGCCGCCGATGGGGTGAACATCATCACGGGGATGAATGGCCAGGGGAAAACCTCAATCCTTGAGGCGATCTCGCTTTGCACCCTTACCCGTTCCTTTGTTGGAACCAACGATGCCAGCTTGATTCGCCGGGGGGAGAAGTTCCTGGAGTCGTCGGTGGAGGGGGTAAGCGATTATGGAGTAAGCCGCCGGTTCGACCTTCGCTACGATCCTACCCTGGGCAAAACCATCCGGCTGGATGGCACACCGGCGGGGAACGCTGCGCAGGTGATTGGCACGGCCCCAACGGTGGTGCTTTCTCCCGACATGAAGGCAATCAGCGGTGGCGGACCCGGGGAGCGGCGGCGGTTTGTTGATATGGTGATTTCGCAGGCAAAGCGGCGGTATCTGGAGGATTTAATCCACTACCGCCGCATCCTGAAACAGCGGAACGCGGTGCTGGCCGCCGCGCTGAAGCACCGCCGCCCGGTGGACCGGAACCTGATTGAAACGTACGACGAAGGGTTGATTGAGCGGGCCGCCCATTTGATGATGGAGCGGACGCGGTTCATCGAGGAGTTCAAGCCGTTGCTGCGGCAAACCGCCAGCGATGTTGCCGGCGGGGCCGATGAGGTCACCATCCGCTACCAGCCCGATTGCTCCCGCACGCCATGCGCCTCCGTTGCCGACTACCGCGACCTGCTATGGCTGCGAAGCCAGCAAGTGGCTGCCGAGGAGCAACGGCGCGGCACAACGCTGTTCGGTGTCCACCGGGATGACATTCGGATGGAGATTAATGGCGGGGATGTGCGGGTTTCGGCAAGCCAGGGGCAGCATAAAACGCTGCTGATTGGGCTGAAGGTGGCGGAGTTCCACTACCTTGCCAACCAATGCGCCGAAACGCCAATCATTCTGTTGGACGACATCTTTGGCGAGCTTGACGCACGCCGCGCCGAGCGTGTGTACGACCTTACCCGCAACCTTGCGCAAGTGTTTTTAACGGTCGTTTCGTTCGACCTGCTCCCCTTCCTGCGGGGAAGAACGTTGGGAGAATCGGAGGCAAATATTGAGGTGGTAGGGGGAAATATCGAGGCAAAGGTTGGGGATAGCATTATGGATATAGCAGCCCAACATGCAACTCAATAATGCTCTGTTCAGCAGCAACAATGAATGGCCGTGATTCTCTCAGTTTTGATCGCAAGCAACAGTAGTTTCATCGAATGATATTTCATGCAATGCCAAACTCCATCGGTTCAATAATCCAGCAATGGCTTCGCGACAACGGGCTTGATGATAAGCTGAAAGAACAATCGGTCCCAACCTATTGGGTGGAAATTGTTGGCGAAACCATTGCCAAACACGCAATCGTGGACCGCATTGATAAAGGCACAATGTTTATCAGCGTGCAAAGCGCGACGTGGCGGAACGAAATAATGCTCCGCCGCGAAGAAATACAACGGAAAGTGAACGAACGATTTGGCGCAGATGTGGTGCAGGAAATTGTGGTAAGGTAAAATTCGGCGGCACAGATCGGCAGCAGGTATCAGCAGTCAACAACAATCAATCATACAACCAAGCTAATGGCAGATCACGACGTTACAACAACGACCAACGGAAACGGGTACAGCGAGGACAGCATCAAGGTGCTGGAAGGGCTTGAAGCGGTGCGGAAACGCCCGGCAATGTACATCGGCGACATCGGCGTTCGCGGCCTTCATCACCTTGTGTACGAGGTTGTTGACAACTCCATTGACGAAGCCCTTGCCGGCCGCTGCGACACCATCAGCGTCACCATCCACAAGGATAATTCCATCACCGTTAGCGACAACGGATCGGGAATCCCGGTGGGGATGCACCCCACCCAAAAAATCTCCACGCTGCAAGTGGTGATGACCATCCTTCACGCCGGCGGAAAATTCGATAAAGATGCCTACAAGGTCTCCGGCGGATTGCACGGCGTGGGCGTTTCGGTGGTGAATGCTTTGTCGGAACACATGATCTCCACAATTAAGCGCGACGGGAAAATTTATCGCCAAGAATATCGCCAGGGAACCCCGCAAGGTGATGTTGTGGAAATTGGCACAACGTCCAAAAAAGAAACCGGGACCACCCAATGGTTCCGCCCCGATTCCAGCATTTTCAAAAACACGGAATATCGCTGGGATACGCTTGCCGAACGGATGCGCGAGCTTGCCTTCCTAAACCCCACCGTCACCATCACCATGACCGATGAACGGGAGGATGGAATCAGCGAAGTGTTCCATTATAAAGATGGCTTGGTCGGCTTCGTGAAATATATTGACAGCACCCGCACGGCCATGATAAAGCCAGTGATGATTTCCGGGGAAAAAGAAAACACCCCGGTGGAAATTTGCTTCCAATACAACAGCGGCTACAGCGAAAATGTGTTCAGCTACGTGAACGACATCAACACCCACGAAGGGGGGACGCACGTCAGCGGTTTCCGTTCGGCACTGACGCGAACGTTGAACGCTTACGCGCAAAAAAATAAGCTGCTGAAAAATGAAAAACTGACGCTGACCGGCGAGGATTTTCGTGAGGGATTAACCGCGGTCATTTCCGTGAAAGTTGCCGAACCGCAATTTGAAGGCCAAACCAAAACCAAGCTGGGGAACAGCGAAGTTGACGGCATCGTCCGCTCCATTTTTGGCGATGTGCTAACGCAATATTTGGAAGAAAATCCAAAAGTTGGGAAGGCAATTATTGATAAAGTTTTTTCGGCAGCGGAAGCGCGTGAAGCTGCGCGGAAATCGCGCGAGCTGGTGCGCCGCAAAAACGCAATGGAAAGCATGACGCTCCCCGGAAAACTTGCCGATTGCTCCATTGAAGACCCCGAACATTGTGAGATTTTCTTGGTGGAAGGCGACAGCGCCGGCGGGTGTTTTTCTGGAGATACAAAAATCGCGTTAGCTGATGGACGTAATCTCAATTTCTTTGAGCTACTTGCCGAGCAAGAAGCAGGGAAAGAGAATTTTTGCTATACGATTCGCCATAATGGGACGGTGGGGCTTGAGCGCATTATCAACGTGCGAATGACAAAGGCGAATGCTGAGGTTATTCGTGTCACCCTTGATAATGGGAAGCAAATCGTCTGCACTCCCGACCACCGATTTATGTTGCGGGACGGAAGCTATAAAGCCGCTGCGGAACTAAAAACCAGCGATTCGTTAATGCCGCTACATCGCAAACTCTCCGACATGAAGCAGCCGGGGATCACCATTAACGGGTATGAGATGGTGTGGAATCCGAAGTCTGAGTACAACAACACTCTTGCTGCCCTAAAAGAAATTGAGGTGACGTGCAACACGTTAGACCTTGCGGCATACCGCAATCACCGCATTGCCACGCGGAATAAATCGCTGTTGAGTTTCGAGACCTTTTGCCAAAGATATTTTAATGGAGACACCAGCAAAGCCGTTGAGGCTGTTCAGAATTACAACCACCGAATTGTAAAAATTGAGCGGTTGGATCAGGGGATGGATGTCTATGATCTTGAAGTTCCCACAACCCATAATTTTGCCTTGGCCGATGGCGTGTTTGTGCACAACAGCGCAAAGTCCGCCCGCGACCGCCGTACGCAGGCAATTTTGCCGCTGCGTGGAAAGGTGCTGAACGTCCAAAAAGCGCGAATTAATAAGGTGCTGGAGAACGAAGAAATTCGCGCAATTTTTACCGCGCTTGGCGTGGGCTTCGGCGAAACGTTGGACATCAGCAAGGCCCGCTACGGCAAAGTAATCCTGATGGCCGATGCCGACGTTGACGGCGCGCACATCCGCACCCTTCTGCTGACGCTTTTCTTCAATTATATGCGGGAGATGATCGAGGAAGGAAAGATCTATCTGGCCATGCCTCCACTCTACAAAGTGAAGAAAGGGAAAGGGGAATATTATGCCTACGACGAGGCCGAGCGTGATGAAATCTTGAAACGCCTACGCAAGGACACCAGTGCCGCCGCCACCGCCGCCCCAACCGAAGAAGGGGAGGAGCCAGAGTATGAGGAGGTTGGCCGCACCCGCGACGGCATTGTCATCAGCCGATTTAAGGGGCTGGGAGAGATGAACCCTGAGCAGCTTTGGGCAACCACCATGAACCCCGACACCCGCACCCTGCAGCTGGTGACGATCGAGAACGCCCAGCACGCCGCCCATATCTTCGAGACGCTGATGGGGGATTCGGTGGAGCCGCGCCGCCAGTTTATCGAGCGGAACGCACGCTATGTTCGGAACCTAGACGTGTAGCGGCTGGACCACTCCGGCAAAAAAATCTTCTGGGGATACCTGACTTCTTGCAGGTATCCCCTTTGCTTTTACATCTTTTCTCTTACATTTGGTTTGCCGTCTGGGTGCGAACTTTGCATCCGCATTTCACCTTCAGAAATGCCCGACGGCCAGGCCAATCCACCAGCGTGGTGCTTGGCTTCGGTTCCCTTTCTGCTACCTTCAAAACGCAGTTCAACATATCCTACTAATTCTGGAGAACGCCGTATGAGCAATGACGCAATCAGGCAACAATTGGAGGGGTTCGGTATCACGAACGTGGGGGAGATTATCTACAACGGCACCACCGCGCGGCTGGTGGAGGAATCGGTGGTTCGTGGCGACGGGCACCTTACCCGTGGCGGCGCGCTTGCGGTGCTTACCGGGCAGCACACGGGCCGCTCGGTACAGGATCGCTTTGTTGTCCGCGAGCCATCAAGCGAAAATCACGTTTGGTGGGGATCGGTCAATCGCGAATTCCCGCAGGACAAATTCAACGCACTGCTGGATAAAGCCAAAGGGTTCCTTGCTGGCAAAGATGTTTTCGTGGCCGATTGCTACGTCGGTGCCGACCCCCGTTACCGCCTGAACGTCCGCGTTGTCAACACCAACGCCTACCAGAATCTGTTCAGCCAAACCCTCTTCATCCCCCTTAGCAAAGCGGGGGGAAGCGATGCCAACTTTGCGCCCGATTTCACCATCGTCCACGTCCCCTCGATGGAAGCGGACCCGGAAGTTGACGGAACCCGCACCGGCACGTTCATCCTGCTTGACCTTGGCCAAAAATTGATCTTGATTGGCGGAACCTCCTATGCTGGCGAGATCAAAAAATCAATCTTCTCGGTGATGAACTACCTGCTTCCGTTGCGCGGTATCATGCCGATGCACTGCTCGGCCAACGTTGGGAAGGAAGGGGATGTTGCCGTGCTGTTCGGGTTGTCGGGAACCGGAAAAACCACACTCTCGGCCGACCCCAACCGCCTGCTGATTGGCGACGACGAACATGGCTGGTCCGACGACGGTGTGTTCAATTTTGAGGGGGGGTGCTACGCAAAAGTGATTAAGCTGAGTGCCGAGGCCGAGCCGCAGATCTACGCCACCACCCAGATGTTCGGAACGATTCTGGAGAATGTGGTGGTGGACCCGGCAACCGGCGAAGTGGACCTTGACCAAGCCAAATACACCGAGAATACTCGCGCCGCCTATCCGCTTGATTTCATCCCGGGAATTGCGCCAGGTTCGGCTGGTGGCCATCCAAAAAATATCATCATGCTTACCGCCGATGCCTTCGGCGTGCTGCCGCCAATTTCAAAGCTGAGCACCCCGCAGGCGATGTACCAGTTCATCAGCGGCTACACCGCAAAGGTGGCTGGGACCGAGAAAGGCGTGACCGAACCGCAGCCAACATTTAGTGCCTGCTTCGGCGCGCCGTTTATGATCCATCACCCGTCGGTCTATGCCGGGTTGTTGGGGAAGAAGATTGAGGAGCACGGGGTGAACTGCTGGCTGGTGAACACCGGCTGGACCGGCGGACCGGCTGGCGTGGGAAGCCGGATGAAAATTGCCTACACTCGCGCCATGATTAACGCCGCGCTTGCCGGCCAGCTTGATACCGCCGAGTACCGCGAGGACCCGATCTTCGGCCTGATGGTTCCCACCAGCGTCCCGAACGTTCCGGACGAAGTCCTGAACCCACGCAACACCTGGAGCGACCCGAACGCCTACGATGACCAAGCCTACAAACTGGCAGGGTTGTTTATCGAGAACTTCAAGAAATTTGAGGAAGGAACTGCCGAGGAAATCCGCGCCGCCGCGCCGCGTGTCCGCGAAATGGCGGGGTAAGCAAGCGGGATAGAGGGGAAGGATAGAGATGAAAAAAACAACACCGGGAGAATTGCACCGCCAATCCTTCCGGTGTTGTTTTTTTTGAGGGTCGCCGTCCCGACAAAAATCGGGGACACTACCGTACGGGTAGCCGAAGGTCTTTAGCCTTCGGCGTCTCGCTCCCTGGGCAGGCTAAAGACCTGCCGCTACCGCGCGGGTAGCCGTCCCGACCTTCGTCGGGATTGATAAAAGGTCTTTAGCCTTCGGCGTCTCGCTCCCTGGGCAGGCTAAAGACCTGCCGCTACCGCGCGGGTAGCCGTCCCGACCTTCGTCGGGATTGATAAAAGGTCTTTAGCCTTCGGTGTCTCGCTCCCTGGGCAGGCTAAAGACCTGCCGCTACCGCGCGGGTCGCCGCCTTAATCCACAAACGCCCACGTCACGCTCAGGTAGAGCGCGCGCTCCCAGATTGGGTAGCGATAGAGCGACCAAAATTCCGCGTCAAGAATGTTCCGAAGCTCGGCACGCAGGTACGCATCGCCAAGCCGGGCGCGGGCATAAACCCCCCAGTTTGGATAAAGCTGCTCCGGCTGCCGCGCCGCCGTTCTTGGATAGATAAACTCACCGCTCATCACCTCATACTCCGCCCCTTGCAGCTCCGTTTGGAATTCCAACGTTGTTCCAACACGCAAGTTCAAATTCCCCTGGACCAATCGGAACTCACCGTATAAATCTCCGCTTCCGTGAAATGCCGGAAACCGCTTGTCGCTATCGGGAAGAAGGGTTCCAAGAAGGTGAATGTCAAGCCGAAGAATGCTGAGCGGAATGCTTGCGCGAAGGTCCGCAGCGGTGATGGTGTGGGCCTTAAGGTTGGCGTTGCCGGCACGGGGCGTTGCCTGGCGCAGATACGCCGCGCCGCGCAGCCAAACCCCGCCGCCACGAAGCTCGCCCCCCGCCTCCAGAAACGACGACGTAAACCACTGGCTGAACGCGCTGTTGCTGTCGGGAAGGGACCACACGGGGACCACTGGAGTGCTGTTCAGTTCGATGCTTTGCCGGTAGGAACCAAACAGCCGCACCGAATCCCCCAGCCGCAGATTTCCTTCCCCTGCCAACGAGAAGTAATCGCCGCCACGGCTTCGGTGAATTTTTGCCGCGCCGCTTACTTCGGCAACGTCCGACGCGTTCAAGCTCAGCATTCCACCGGCTTCCAGATAGAGCTTTCCGTTGCCGTGCAATTCGGCCAGGCCGTTGGCTTCCAGCAGTGCGAACGCCAGCGGCAATCGCGCAGCAATCCTTCCTCCAAGAAGGTCCCGCCGCATCATGGTGGGTTGGTCCTCCACGGTGTCAATCGGGGCAAGGGTGTCGGCCACCAGCAGGCTTCGCTCGGCAAAGGAGTAGTAAAGGTTGGCATCGAACCGTGTGGTGCTGTCGCCGCCGTTCCTCTCGGTGCTTTGCGTGGTTCCCAGCAACGGATGCCATTGGGCGGAGAGGGTAAGGTCGTGGCGAAGCGTTTCGTCGTGCAGTTCGCCGTGGCGCACGGCGGCCCCGACGCTTTGTGGGTTGAACGCGCTTTCCGGAGTCAGCCCGCCGTTGGCTCCGTGGGTGTGGTCGCTGAACAACTCCGTCAGTGCCAGCCCCAGCCCCGCCGATGGCCGCCACCGGACGGTTCCGCGCGCGCTCCAGCCGGAAACATCTTGGTTGCCATACGCGCCATCGCTGGGCATCCGCCGGAAGCCAAGATTGATGTTTGTTGTGGCCGAGGTGTTGCGGGCAAACGTGAGGTCCGCCCCGGTGTTGTTATTCGGACCTTGGATATACCACACCCTGGCGTAGCTTCCAACAACGTCGAACGCTGGCGCAACCATGTTCACCCCCATCAACGCCTCGCCGCTTCCGTACAGCAGCGCGCGCGCACCGGAAAGCACCTCCATCCGCTCGGTGAACTCCGCCGGATAAAACTCCAACTCCATTGCGTCCCGTTCAAGGTCCCGCAGCGGTCGGCCGTTGAAGGCCGTGGAAAGTGCGTCGGTGGCCGCGCCAAGAATGCTGAACCCACGGCGCAACCCCGGCGCACCGTGCGACAACAGATAGGCGGGCAGATACGGGCGGAGAAGATCGGTTGCCGTGTAGTAGCTCTGCCACGCCATTTCGCGGTTGCTCAACAGCTGATATCCACTTTCCCCGCGTGCCGGAACCACGCTCCCCAACGGCGCGCCAATCCGCACCGAAAGAAGCTCCTGGCGAAGCGAGTCGCCAGCGCGCGCAACGGTGTCGGCGGGGGAGGGGTTGGTGGATGTTGTGTCGCCCACGGGTTGCGCTGCTGCGGGTCCGGCGCACGCCATTGCCAGCGCGATCACCACCAGCCCCCGCACAAGCGTCAGCCCGGTCCACCGTGGCGCAAGCAAGCGTTGTGCAAGCAATGCGAAGCCGTTCGTCATGGCCGTTGGGATGCTTCTCACGAATGGGTTTTCGGGGTTGCAAGGACTTCATGCAACGGGGTTCCGGCAGCAACCTTCGCGTACCGTTCCATGGCTTCGTGGATCACTTGGTGGGCGTAGTCAACGTCGCCCCAGCCGTCAATGCTGGTGCTTTTTCCTTCCAGAGTTTTGTAGATGGAGAAGAAGTGCTCCAACTCCACTTTCTCATGCGGCTTCATATTCTCCAGCGAGGCGTAGTGCTGGTAGCGTTGGTCGCGTGCGGCCACGGTGATGATCTTGTCGTCGGGGATCCCGCTGTCGGTCATCCGCATCACCCCGATTGGGCGGGCCTCAATCAAGCAGCCGGTGAAGGTCGGTTCGTCGGTCAGCACCAGGATGTCCAGCGGGTCGCCATCAACGTACAGGGTGCTTGGCACAAACCCGTAGGCGGTGGGGTAGTGCATCGGCGAGTAGAGGACCCGGTCGAGCTTGAAGCAGTTGTACTTCGGGACGTACTCATACTTGCTGCGCGAGCCACGCGGAATCTCGATAATCCCGTTGACAATCTGGGGAACGTTGGCCCCCGATGGAATCTGGAGCAAAGGAATTGGTGAGGTCATACTGTTGCCTGCTGGGAAAGGGGAGCGTGTTTGTGTGAATTATGGTTGATCGTTGTTGTTGGGCGCTTCTTCGATTTCAAACGGGAGCTGGTCCTCGGGGGTGTAGCGTTTGTGGGGGATGCGAAGCCGCTGCACCGGCTGGCCGCCAATCAGGTGCGATTCGATGATCTCATCAATATCCGCCGTGGTTACGCCCCCATACCAGACGTTGTCGGGATAGACGACCATTGCCGCGCCGTACTCGCAGGCATCCAAGCAGCCGGCGGAGTTTGCGCGCATTGTTCCGTGAAGGCGGCGCTCTTTCAGTGCCTGCTTGAACTGCGAGCGAAGCTCCTCGCTCCCGCAATTCTTGCACGACCCTCGCGGATGCCCGGGCTCACGTTCGTTGGTGCAGATAAAGAGATGTTTGGCGTAACGCATAGCTGGAAAATTGCTGGTTAGGAATGGCTGTCGGGTAATGAACAGCGGTTGATGTTTTTTGGGGGGAGGAGGAGAAGAGGGAAGGCCACCACGCGTGGCTTCCGTTCCGCTCCCGTTATCCTTTGTACTGGTATTTGTCCCCAAGCGGGATTGCGGTGGCCAGCCGGTAATCGCCAAAACCGTTGTCGTCAACGAAGGTGAGGCGAAGGTTGCGCTGGCCGTAGTATTGCCACACCTCCACCGCGCGCCCGTCGCGGCGGAAGGGGTCGCGCTGGACGTTGTCCGGCTGGCCGTAGATGATGTACACGCGGCCCATGTCGGTAAGCCAGCCGGCGGCGTAGCTGCGGAACTTGTCGTTGGCGTATTCAATCCGCCGGAAGTACTCAATCATCGCTTCATTTTTTTGCGTTCCTGTGGTGGGGTCAAGCCGTTCCCAGAAGGCCGCATATCGCCGTTTCTTTTCGTCGAAACTTGATCCGCTGCGGATGTCGTCCACCTCACTCTGGGTTGCGACGTAGCGGAGTTGCACGATCTTTTCATCCAGCTCGGCCTCGGTCAGCGGCATTCCATCCAACGACTCGGCAACGCGAATCAACCGCGCCGATGTTGCCAACGCGTTGTTGGTGTCGGCGGCGGTGGTGGCCTTCAGCTCCACGTTGAACAACCCTTTGGCAAGATTCTTCGACGGCAACCGAACCCACGCTTGCGAACGCCCCGTGGGAAGCGATTTCGGGAAGGAGAGCGAGGCGACGGGATCGCCTTTTGGAGTGCTGTAGTTTGCCGTCAGCCGGAAGGCGGTGTCGCTGGTGTTGTTGTAGGCTTCAAAAAACAGGAAGTAGCCGTCGGGAAGGGTGCTGATATTCTCGGTGAACATCGGGGTGATGGTGTGCCCGCTCCCGTTCTCCCGAATTTTGGAGACCAGCATCAACCCGCTGAGCGCGAACCGTTCGGCAAGGTAATCGCGCACGGTGGCGTTGCGGCGGATTGTTCCGGCAAGGTTGTTTTTCACGTCCACAATCTCCGCCGTGGCGGTGTAGTTTCCGGGGGGGAGGAATGCCTTCCGCTGGAAGAATTCGTAGCGTGCCGGCCGCCCAACGGTGGCATCGTAGGAAGCGGTGGAAAGGTCGCGGGTGAAGGTGGTGTCCAGCCATTTTTTCCCTTCCCCCTGCACGGTGAAGGTGACCTGGTAGCGGGCTTGGTACTTCCCGCCGTTGCGCTCAAACTTTAGCGTGGCGTAGGGGAGTGCCAGATAGAGGTCCATCCGCGCAGAATCCTTTGTTCTGCCGGCAAAAGGGATGGCATCAAAAAAGATACTTTCCCGGTCCAGCGATTGCGCGGCAAGCGGACCAACGAGCGGTACGGCCACCACTGCGGCCCACAACCCAATCACAAGCAAAACTTGTCTCATAAGCAATGTTCCAACCGCACGGCCAGCGCCGGCCTTACGCGGTAAACTCCTCTATCTATCTTGATCCTGTCCTAAACGTTTACGCCGCCAAGATACGGAAGGAAGCTCATGTAGAATCCCCCCAACACCGTAGCAGTGTGGAACATGAAAAAGCCGCCCGGGATATGATTTCCCGTGCGGCTTTTCCTGAAGGAGAGCGTTCGATTATAGATCGTTCGATTCTTCCGGCTTTTAGCCAGCGCGCACAATCTGGCCCGATTGGGCATCCACCACAACGTGCGTGGCCGGCCCGCCGTTGGTTGGCGCAATGGCAAACGCATACACCCACTTCCCCGATTCTTGCTCCAGCGTCCAATCGGTGACGTTCCCCGGCGTGTTGGCCAGTGCCGCAGCGCGTGCTTGCGAAAGGGGAATCAGCGCGGGGTCGGTGTGCGTTGGCGTGAACTCACCGCTGTTGAAATCCCCCGATTCCTGCTCCACCGCCACCAGCATTCCCGTGCGGGCATCAATGGTGAGCTTGTAGGTGTTGGAGTCGCGTTTCATGGAGACGGTGTACCAGATCACGGAGTCACTTTGGACCCGAAGATGGGTTGTGGTGACTTGGGCACTGTCGAACATTCCGGCGGCAATGGTTTGCGCGGAGTCGCGGGTGATGATGGCAACCCCAACCGCTGTGGAGTCGCTCTGGCAGCTGTCGCTGTCGTGGCCATGATCGTCGTCATCATCATCGTGGTCGCAATCGCAGTGGTGGTGGTAATGGTGGCCGTAGCCATGCCCCTTGCCGTGGCGGTAGTGTCCGCGACCTTTTTTGTGCTTGTGTTTTCCGTCGTGGTTGTCGCAGTCGTGGCCATTGTCATCGTCGTCGTCATCATCGTCATCCACCTTGCATGGTTTTCCGGTGTGGGCATCAATGTAGATGGTGACGTAGCGATGTTCGCGGGTGATGATAACGATTACGTACGTTGCGCGGTTCTCGATCTCCTGCATGTTGCATTCCACCACTTCGCCATCAAACTGGACCTTCAGCTTGTGGCGGATGATGCGAATATCAACACACGGTTGGGTGATAACAATGGAGGCGGGGTAGTAGTAGTTGGTGATCGGCTCGGTTGCCGTCACGTGCCCACTGTTGTTGTTAATCACCACCACGATTACCTGCCCCCCTGTGCGGATCACGACTTCGTACACGCGCTGGTCTTGGTCGGTGTTCAGGTTGATCCCCAAGATTTCGGCATTGTGATACCGTGCGCGGATAATCTGGATGACTTGGTCAATGGTGAACAATGTGCTGTCGGCCCAAAACCGGTCGGCATTGGCGCGGACGCTATCGGCTTCGGCTTTGCTAACGGGGTCGCTGGTGGCCACCGTGCCGTCGTAGCCGGAAGTGGAAATGGAATCGGGAGAGGTTGCGGGGTCCGAGCAGCTGGCAAGCAGTGCGGTTAGGGCAATAGCAATTATCATCAGCCCGCTTCGTGTGCGGGCCAAGCAAGTGTTGTTCATGGGATACCTCTAAGAGCGTATTCAGTGTATCGGTTACCTGTTCATCGCTGCATTCCCTTTTGGGCATCCATCGTCACCGGTAACGGTGAACGGGCCGCAGTGGTTAGCAGTATGCTTCAGGGAGTTGTGAAAGAGCGGGATGCCAAACAGGAAATGCAATGCGAAGTGGCGGCTGTGACCCAGCCCTTCCGGGAAGGATTATCCGCATCACAAAAAAATCTTACAGCCGGCGTGCGGGAACGATGCCTGGGGAATCGGGTATAAGGGCACTCACCTTTGCCAACCAGGTTGCCAAATAGGCGAAAGGGCTGGGCTGTTGTGGGCGAAGCCGCCCCGGCCAGGAACCTCTATCAACAAGAAATCAGTAAACTTGCCGACGTATGGATAAATTCATTGTGCAAGGGGGAACGCCCCTTAACGGAACCGTTGCAATCTCCGGCGCAAAAAATGCAACCCTTGAGCTTATGCCCGCCGCGCTTCTTGCGCCCGGGGCGTATGAGTTCACCAACACCCCCAACATCCGCGATGTCTGGACCATGTCGCGGCTGATGGCCAGCATGGGCGTTCACTGCGAGCTGAACGATAACATCCTTCATATCAACACCGGCAACATCACGTCGCAGGAAGCCCCCTACTCCTACGTCAAGCAGATGCGCGCCAGCATCCACGTGCTTGGGCCGCTGGTTGCACGCTATGGCTACGCAAAAGTCTCGCTTCCCGGCGGCTGCGCTTGGGGACCACGCCCGGTGGATTTCCATCTGAAAGGGCTGGAGAAATTAGGAGTGGAGATAGCCCTTGAAGGGGGATACATTATTGCCCGTGCTGAACGGCTTCGCGGCGCAACCGTCACGTTCGACATCGCCTCGGTGGGGGCAACCTTCAACATCATGGCGGCGGCAACGTTGGCGCGCGGGCGCACCGTTATCAACAATGCAGCAATCGAGCCGGAGGTGACGGCCGCGGGGCGGTTGCTGCAAAAAATGGGGGCGCAGATTGAGGGACTTGGGACCTCCACCATCACCATTGAAGGGGTGGAGGACCTGAAGCCCGCCAACATCGAAACCATCCCCGACCGAATCGAAACAGGGACCTTGCTTGTGGCGGTTGCCATGAGCAAAGGGAAGGCAACGCTGACCAACGCCAATCCGTACCACCTTGCGCTGGTGCTGGAGAAACTGGAAGAAGCCGGATGCCAGCTTGATATCCGTGCTGATGAGATAACCCTAACCGCCCCCGACGAGCTGAAGCCGGTGGACATCACTACCTCCGTCTATCCCGGATTCCCAACCGATATGCAGGCCCAGTGGATGTCGCTGATGACCTGCGCGGCGGGAACCAGCACGGTGAAGGAGACCATCTACAAGGACCGCTTCAGCCACGTGCCGGAGCTTTCGCGGCTTGGCTGCGATATCCACGTAAGCGATAACGTGGCCACCATCCGCGGCGGCAAGCCATTAACCGGCGCAACCGTGATGAGCACCGACCTTCGCGCTTCCGTTGCAATGGTCCTTGCCGGGCTTGTGGCCGAAGGGGAAACCGAGGTTCTGCGGATCTACCACCTTGATCGCGGCTACGAATCGCTGGAGCTGAAGCTGGAGGCACTTGGGGCCGACATCCGCCGCGTGAAAACCGATGAGTTATGATGGCCCGCAACCCAACGCTTGAGCCATGAAGCGATTGCCCACCCTGATGCTTGCAGCATTGCTGGCGATTGGCGCGGCGTGCCATGCCGGCCAGCATCGGGATGGGGTGGCGTTGGTTGGCAACGGTGCCGCAGAGATTGCGCAACAGCAGCCTGGCAAAAAAACTTCCGCACGCCAGGGTGAGCTTCGGCGGCTGCGTGCCCAGCGCGATTCGCTGAACCGGGCAATCAGCAAACTGGAAAAAGGGAAACCAACCAGCAGTTCCCGTAAACAGCTTGCCAAGCTCCGCGCCCAGCGCGACTCCCTTGCCAATGCAATCACACAGCTGCTAAACAAGGGGCAACCGGCAAAGCAAAAAAACGCCACGGCCAGCAAGCCCAAGCCACGCCCGCAGAAGTCGGCTGCAACAAAGCCGGCCGCGCCAAAAAAAATCACGGGGAAGGGGGGGGATAAAATTGAAAAGATCATCAGCAAACTGCAGGCGAAGGAGCAACGGAGCCGCCCCCCCCAGCCGCCAGTAACAGGCCTATCACCGAAGCCTCCTGAAGCAACGCCAAGCAGCGCGGGTGCAGAGTTAGATTGGCCGATGGATTCCCGAAAAATCTTGCTGGATTATGGCGAGCGGTACAACCCCAAAACGAACACCGTGACGATCAACCCGGGGGTCAACATCCGGGCGGATGCGCAGGGGAACGTCAGCAGCGCGGGGCCGGGGCGCGTCACGCTGGTGACCTGGATGCCTGGCTACCGAACGGTGGTGATTGTGGATCACGGCGCGGGCTACCGCACCGTTTATGCCAACCTTGCATCGGCCACGGTTCGCCGTGGAAGCAACGTGCGCCGTGGCGAGCAAATCGGCAAAGCTGGCGGACCGAAAGGGGGGCGATACCTCCATTTCCAAGTCTGGAAAGAACGGCAACGGATGAACCCGATGACGATGCTGCCGTAAGCAGCAACAAGGCTTCCCAACGATAACCAAAACAACCGATACTCTATTTCCTCCATGTCTGAACCAACTTCCGAACCGATTTCCGAGCAATTCCGCACCGGGTATGTGGCTATCGTTGGCGAGCCAAACGTTGGCAAATCAACACTGCTGAACACGTTGCTTGGCGCGAAGCTCTCCATCGTCACCAAAAAGCCGCAAACCACGCGCAAAAGTGTGTTGGGGATTGCCACCAACGACCGCGCCCAGATCATTTTTCACGACACTCCCGGGGTGCTTACGCCGCGCTACTTGCTGCAGGAAAAAATGGTTGGCTACGTCACCAGCGCCCTTGCCGATGCCGATGTGATTCTGCTGATGATGGACGTCAACGATCCCAACCTTGAGCGACTTGCCACCACCCCCGTTGGCGACATCACCAAGCTCCGCAAGCCGATCATCCTTCTGCTGAACAAAATGGACCTGCTGAAGGATAAAAAGGAGGCGCTGCCAATCATGGAGAAATTCCTGAAGATGAACGCGTTTGCCGAGGTGGTTCCGGCTTCGGGGCTGTACGCCCAAAACACCGAGCGGCTGATGGAGGTGCTGGCGAACTATCTGCCGCTGGGCCAGCCGCTGTACGACCCCGAGATCATCAGCGAGCAGCCAGAGCGGTTTTTTGTGAGCGAGCTAATTCGGGAAAAGGTGATGCAGCTGTACAAGCAGGAAATCCCTTACGCGGTGGAGGTGAACATCGTGCAATTCAAGGAGCGTCCGCAGCCGGAGAAGCTCTTCATCAGCGCGGAAATTATTGTTGAGCGCGACACCCAGAAGGGGATCATCATCGGCAACAAAGGGGAGGCACTGAAGCGGTTAGGCCAGCGGGCACGCACGGAAATCGAGGAATTTTTGGGGCAAGGGGTTTATCTAGAGTTGTTCGTAAAAGTCCGCGAAAACTGGCGCGGCAGCGAAAGCCGGCTCCGGAGTTTTGGGTATTGATTGAATTATTTCCTCATACCCCTGGGTGCAGTATTTGCTTGGCGGGAGCAAGGAGTAAGGAGCAATTAGCCGTCTGGCACGGCCAACAGAAAATACTGATACCCCAGTAGAAGGGTTTGCAAATCAAGATGGTCAATCTGATAAGCTATTACGTAACAATCTCTGGAGATAATTTTGATATTGGAAATTATCTCCAGACAGCTCTGTTCAGTGAGCAAATAAAAGTTGATATTGGCAATAAAATTTTGTTGTTGTCGCTGCTTGAAACTGATGAACGATCTGTCTATGGTCAAGACATCCTAATGGAAACGCTCAAAAATCAACATGAGGCAATGCATACTTACGGTGGGTCTGAAATTGTTTTCTATTATGCTTTTGAATATATAGATCAGTGCAACGTGGAATTTGAGCCTGAGCACTTAAAATTAATAAGCAAAATAGGAGGCTGCTTAGCCGTGAGTTGCTATAAATCGGAATAACAGCCGGATGTTAAAGATAGATGAACAAAAACCCATGGGAGAATAGTTATTGGGATTGGCGATCCCCCTACAACGTTATAAGAGAGGGGGGCAGACACATCTATACCACGAGCTGCTGTCAGAGGTGAAATTTATATCAAACCAAAAAATGGTATCAATCATAGAAAACCTCTTACCATAAATATCAAAAAATATGGAACATAATATTCGATTGATGATTAGGATTACTGGAGAAAATCTTAATCATGAAGACATAACATCACTACTCAACATATGTCCAACAAAAGTCTGGCATAAAGGAGATTTAGTGACTAATAGAACTGGTCATCGTAATAAAGAGGATGGGTGGGAGTTGAGGGTTGATAAGGTTGGAGATAGTTTTGATGAATTACTGAATATCATTATTAAGCAATTAGAACCTGTAGCGGATAAGGTTAAAGAAATTGCTCAGCAATTTTTTATTGAGCTACAATGCGTTGTGTTTTTATATGACGACTGTGAGAATAGTATTCCATCAGTTCATATGGAAAATTGGCAATTAAAATTCTTATCGGAAATCGGTGCGGAGATAGATATAGATATTATATGGAGTGCCTAAAAAACATCAGCTATATCCAGCCATAGATAAAAACACCTGCGTAGAGATTACCTCTACCACGGCCCATTGGCAGACAGCATCGTAGGTCAGCCGTACCCCTGGGTGCAGTATCTGCTTGGTGGGAGCAAGGAGCAATTAGCCGTCTGGCACGGCCAACAGATGACCAGCCCCTTCTGCGACACCGCTTGGCGGCGGAATGTGTTTCTGTATTCAACGGAGTATCTGAAGTAGGAAAGCGAAGTAGTATAGTAATGTGCGTTATAGGTGGAATAAATGAAAAGGACGATATTGATAATCGGAATCGCATTATTGATAACCATATGCGTTATTGATATTGTAATTTATTTTGGTGTGCAAATAGATGAGATGAGAATGATAATGCATGAGTTCTATTTAATTATAGAATTAATAATTGCATTATCACTACTATCATCAATTATTATTTATTGGAATGATGTAAAGGTTAGGTATGCATGTTTATTGATTTTTTTAAGTGCGGTGTTAATATTATCATGTTCAGGTAAGTATATAAATCCATGGTGAATGGCTCTACATTTAGTAGAAAAGAACCCTAAGATGGAAGAATTAAACGAACTTGAGAAAGCGATATTAAGCAAATTATCGGTGAAATACCCGACAATACAGGAACACATACCTTTTCTAAGAGTGCTGAATAGAGAGGTTACAGGAGTAGGTATGTATGTGGATTTTTGCTATGTAAAAGATCCGCAAGTCTCTATTCCATGCCTCGAAATCTCTGATGGTTGTATAAGTACGAATGAGAATATTGAGATTCAAGGATTAAAATATGGCATAGGTTATGAAGTGGATGTATCAGATGAGAAGATCAAGTTCATTGAATTTATTACCTATGGAGAGGAGTGGGATGGAGTCATAAAAGACTACCGGTTCATTTGACGGTGGGTTAGTAATGGGAGATCAATCCAGCCGCGCCATGTGGCGTGCCAGCAAAAGTGTCTGTACCACGAGGCCATTGCCAGACAGCGTCGTAGGTCAGGCGTACCCGTGGGTGGTGGGAGCAAGGAGCAATTAGCCGTCTGGCACGGCCAGCAGATGACTGGCCCATATAAAAAATCATAAAAACTAAATTTTGAAGACAATGAAAGCAGTAATTGAAAATAGAATTCGATCGAAAATCATCAATGATTTATTTGACAGAAATGAATGGGGAAAAGCAAGAAGGCTTATTGTGAAAGAATTGACAAAAGACCCCCAGAACCATTGGCTGTTAACCAGATTAAGCTCAACATATTATGAGGAGCATAAGTATGAAGAAGCATTAGATGTGTCATTGAAAGCAATAGAAATCAAGCCTCATTGCCCATTGGTTCTTTGGGATTTGGCCACAACTTTAGATATGATAAACAGGGAAGAGGAGTCAATTCATATATTGAAAAAACTTCTTCGAAGAGGTGTCTCAAAAATAGCATATGATGAATGTGGAGAAGGAAAGAGGTGGGCAGAGTCGTTGTTGAATGATTGTAGGTTTCGCATCGCTAATTCCTATCGAAGATTGAATCAAATGGAGCTTTCTAAAAAATTTATTCTTCTGCATTTAAGGCATAGAAAACCTGGCCTTCCCAGCCTCTATTCAATAACTGAAGCTAGAGAGCTACTGCGGAGCGTTTCATAGAGATTATGCTTCACCCTACCCCTTATTCCTCACCACCGCGATGATCTCTTCGGCAACGCTTTTGCCGGTGGCGGCGGCTCCTTCCATGAATCCTTGAAAATCATAACTGCAATGCTCGCCAGCGAAGTACAGGTTGCCAATGGAGAGTTTTTCGGCCCCAGCAATCGTGGTCCATTGCCCAGGTCTGTAGCAGCTGTAGCTCCCTAACGCGTGCGGGTAGCTTGGCCAGTGGAATCGCTCGATATTCCCGTTCTGCTGGGCGGTAATCCCCGGGTAAATTTTTTCGATGCCGGGAAGCAGCCGCTCCGCCTGCGCGGCTGGCGTTCCATTGCCCACGGTAAGCCCCGCTGCGCCGCCGCTGAACAGGGTGAAACCCCCTTCGGTCCCGGGCTGCATCTGGCTGTTGTCCCATCCCATCTGCGCTGCCTCGTTCGTGAAGCAGTAGCCGACATATCCTTGCTCCCGCCATAATCGGCGTTTCATCCCCACCATCAACTTAGCGTTGGTTCCGTAGCCAAGCTCGGCAATGGCACGGCGTTTTACTGGCGGAAGGTTCAGTGCCGAAAGATCAACCGAACGGAGCACGCTGAACGGCAGGGTGATAATCGCAGCTTCGGCATGAACATCCACCGCCGCGCCGTTCCCCTGCTGGAAGGTAAGCGTAAGCCCCCGCCCCCCGTGTGGCCGAATCGCTTCCAACCGGTGCTCCGTTTGGATATTCTCGGCAAGCCGCGTGGCCAACTCATCAACAATCCTCTGGTTTCCACCTTCCACTTTGTAGCGTTCATCGCTGGGGCCGAAGATGCTGAACGCTTCGCCAGCAGGGGCAAGGTCCTCGCCGATCAGGAACAGGAAGTTGATGGCCGATTGCTGGTCCAGGTCCAGACCGTACTCGGTGACGTAGGCCACCTCTAGCAGCTTCCGCAGCCGCCCGGTTGCGCCAATCGCCGTCAGGTAGTCGGCAATGGATTGATTGTCGAACGTTGCGCCGTCGGTGCGTTGGAAATCTATCACATCTGGCAGCTGGTCGTAGTCTGCTTTGATCCGTGCGGCAAGGGGTTTGAAGTCGGCAATCACTTCGGCTTCGGTATAGACCTTGCCATCGAAGAAAAACATCTCACGCACCAGGCTTGCCTCGCTGGGCCGAAGGGTGTCGTGCAATGGCAACCCGAACTCCGTTGCCAGCGCCAGCATCTCCGTGTGGGTGGTGTCAATAAACTCCCCGCCAAGCTCGGTGGTTAGCCCTTTGGCCATGATGTCGCGTGCGGTGAACATCCGCCCACCGGTGCGGCGGCTGGCTTCAAATATCATCGGTTCAATTCCGGCGTTCCGCAATTTCCAGCCGGCGTTCAGCCCCGCCATTCCCGCCCCAACAATCGCCAAGCGGACGGTTTGCTTGCCCCGCTCAATGGTGCGGCATCCCGGAAGGAATCCGCTAATCCCCACGCCAATCGCTGCCGCGCCAACGGTCTTCAGGAATCCACGACGCGATGCTGTGAACTGCCCACGCATGGCCAGCAACTCATCTTCCGGCGGCGCGCCCGGCTGCATGGAGTGCGCGGCGGTGCGGATTGCACGGCGAAGCAGATCGAACAACGGAGTGTGGGCTGCGCTGGAAGCAAACGGGCGGCGGATAGTTGGCATGGTGCGCGTTGTTGTTGCGTTGAAGTTCTGTTGTGTGATATGTGGCCGATTGGTGCGTGCGTACCGGTGGGTTCTGTGGTTCGGCGGGAATCCCCCCCTCACCATCCCATCGGATTTTCCGTTGCGGCGATTTCCTGCAACTGCTCGCGAAGGTAGCGAGTTTCGGCGCGCCAGTAATCGGGCGTTCCCCAGCCGGTGGCGATTCGGGCAACGTTGCCGTCGCGGGCCTGGGCCACCAGCCATGCGGTGAAATGGAGATAGCGCATTCCGCGCAGCCCCTCGATCATCCGCAGCGTCCGGCGGTCGAACGTGCGGAACGTTTCGTAGCCTTCGATGAACAGGTCAATCTCCAACAACGAACCGCGAGCGTAATCGGGAAGGAGCATCCAGAAATCTTGCACGGCAGGCCCCACGGCCATGTCGTCGAAGTCAATCAGGAAGAACGATTCGCCGGGGCGATAGACGATGTTCCCACGGTGCAGATCGCCATGGATCCGAAACATCTCCGCCCCCTGGAACAGCGGCGTTACGGCGGCAATCATTGCCTGGGCTGCCGACTCGTACTCGTTGCGGAATGCCTGCGGGACCAGCCCGCTTTGCAAGATTGTTTGCAGGTGGTCCCGGGTGGAGGCCCAGGGGGCAATGGTGATGCGATTGCGGGGCGGGTGCATTTCGCCAACGCGGTGCATCCGCGCCACCAGCCGCCCGAACTGCTCCCACTCCTCATCTTGGAACTCATCGCAGGCGCGGCCAAGCCGTTTGGGGAACAGCGCGAACATGATGCCGCCGGCTTGGCCGATTGTTTGGCCGTTCTGCAACGTCAGCGGCGGCACAACGGGAATCTCCCGTTCGGCAAGTTCCAGCAGGAACTCATGCTCGTCCAGCAATGCTTCGTGGGTCCAGCGTCCGGGGCGGTAAAACTTTGCGATCACGCCTTCCCCGTTATCGGTCTGCAGCTCGAAGACGCGGTTGATGTAGCTGTTCAATGGGCGGCAGATGGAGCTGCATCGGCGGCCCAGCGCGGCCTCGGCATAATCAAGCACGCGGTCGGGGATCAGGCTGTGGAAATCGGCTACTGAGCGGTCTGGTTCCAGGTTCATGGCGTGAAGATACGGCAGAGCGGGTGGAGGAAGGGGAGCAAAGTGGGGGCAGCGCAGCGATCATCAAACAAAACAGCCTTGAAGGGGACGGATTTTGCGTCGCGCCAACAAGGCTGTGTTCGGTGTCGCGTGGATGGTGATCCCTTTTTTGCTGGGATCAACCATGCTTGGGGGCAATCATGCTTCGGGCTTCTTTTTCTGCCGTTTGTTCGTGATGTATTCTTGCGACGAGCTCATCGGCTTGTCGGTCCGGTGAATGCAGCCAAGCCAACAGCATGGGCGGCGTTTCCCTTCCTTCAGTTCTGCGATTGCCCGTTCGACATGTTCATCCCGGGTCTCTTGCTTTTTTACGGAGATCACCCAGCAAATCCATTCATTGCGGGCAAGGGGGGTAAGGCCGTTCCATTTCAGCAGCGCGTTTGGGTCCGCCACAAGGGCTTGCTGCAAGTCCGGCGGCAGATCGTGTACAACTCCAGTTGCGACTTCTACGGTGGTCATTGGCGTACAGTGGTGGGTGAAGCCTTCCTGCCCGATAGGCGGGAAAGTCAGAAGCCGTTGAAGATCACATAGTGGTTCAACGGCTTCAACGGAACATGATGATTGCGGAGGGGGTGAGATTCGAACTCACGGTACCCATAAGAGCACAACGGTTTTCGAGACCGTCCCATTCAACCACTCTGGCACCCCTCCGGAAGGGCTGCAAATATACACAACGAATGATGCCAAAAGGCCAGGGATCAACAATGGAAACGCAACGAATCGTTTTTCGGGGAAGGGGGGAGTGATGAGCGATGTGCCGTTGTTTCACGCATCGTGAAACGGCTTCACGGTGGTGAATTGATAGAGGGAAAGGGGAGCCAACGGAATCCCACATCCTGTAATGATTTGAGCCAATCGAAGGAAAACGGAACAGTTATTGAATATCTGCCGGAAATTCAATAACATTGCAGCCGTTTTTATGGCGGCGTGCTTGGTGGCCCGCGCTGTTGCTGTTACTTGAACCTATTGCCGGCATTGCTACACGGTACCGATACCATCGCCCGAACCTCCTTTCCCCGCACACGCTGCGTAGCATTGTTGCCACCATTCCACCAGCTGGCAAGCCTTTTTGCCCTTCCAGAACAACACGCTGGGGGCGGGTTTACGGAAGTAAGAAAGCAAACAAAGACGTAAACAAAGACGTAAAGATCACGCACACATAAACCATTCTGGGAAACAACATGCGAATCGTGAGAAACATGCAATTGCTCGGTGCATCGGCACTGGCGCTGCTGGCTCTGTCGGGAACGGCCCGCGCACAGCAGTGGGATGGCCAAGCTACACTGGAAGATCCGGTCTGGCGTGGCGGTAAAGTTGGGATCGGCAAATATCCAATCGCCAAACTGGATGTTCTGGGCGATTTGGCCATGAACGACTTTCCGCTGAAGCTCCGCGGGTCAATGGATGCCAGCCACTATCTGAAATTCAGCCAAGCCCGCTTCGGGTTGGTGGATGTTGACTTCTGGAGCTACTCCAACTACATCGTGATGGTGCAAGGGGAGAACATGCCCCGCTTCACCTTCACCGGTGCCGGCAGCTTGGGCATTGGAACCACCGACCCAACGCAACGCCTAACCCTTGCCAATGGCAACCTGCTTCTTCCTTCCGGTAGCGGCTCAACCGACGGCAACCTCTACTTTGGTGGCACGCCGGAGTTCGGGCAGAACGGCATGAGAATTTTCGGCGGGCTTGTTGACGGCATCACGCAAGCCGGCTTCATTGACGTGAAAACCACGGTCCAGAACGACGGCCTCCGTTTCCGCGTCAACACCACCAACGGAACCACCGAACGGATGCGCATCACCGCGCAAGGGCGTATCGGTATCGCCAACACTGATCCCAAAGAAATTCTTCAGATTGGCGACCGCTGGACCTTCCAGGATAATGCGGCCTACAAGGCGATGTCCTACAACGTCTATACGGACCTTGTTGACAAGCGCATCATGCAGGACGAAGCCGCCAGCATCGGCATGACCCGCGATGGCGATGTCTTCCTCCGCACCGCGCAGCTTCTTGGCACCGGCAAACCGATCACCTGGATCAACGGTGTGTACGTGAAGAACAGCGGCAAGGTCGGCATCAACACCACCGCACCTTCCAGCCAGCTGGATGTGTACGCAGCAGCGGGAACCGGAACCGCCGGTAACTTCTGGTCCTCCACCCGTGGCGTGAACGGCATTGCCGACGGCGCAAGCACCAACGGAATGAAAGTTGGCGTTTGGGGAAGCGCGACCGGAACCGGACTTGGCCAGGTCTATGGCGTGTATGGAACCACCGTCGGCAGCAACGCACAAGCCGATTACGCTGCGGTTTATGCCAACGGCAACCTGAAATACACCGGAACCCTCAGCAGCGTCTCCGATGCCCGCCTGAAGGAAAACGTGGAACCGCTGACCGGAATGCTTGATAAGGTTGCCCAGCTTGCTCCAAAAAGCTACACCTTCAAAACCGACATCGCCGGCATGAACCTCCCAACCGGAACTCAGGTTGGCTTCATTGCCCAGGAAGTTGAGAAGGTCTTCCCAGAATTGGTCACCACGAACTTCGTTCCAGGTGCCGATGAGGAAAACTCCACCGAGTACAAAGGGATCAACTACATCGGCCTTGTGCCGGTGATGGCCGAGGCAATCCGCGAACAACGCGATGTCGTCACCGCCAACCATGAAGAAGTTACCGACCTGAAGAAGGATGTCAGCGACGTGAAAACCAACGTCTCCAACCTGACAACGCAAGTTGGTGCGCTGGCAACCGAAGATGCCAACATCAAAAAGCAGATCGAAACCCTCAGCAGCGAAAACAGCACGCTGAAGAACGACGTTGCCGACCTGAAGGCCGAGAACAACGACCTGAAGCAGCAAATGGCCACCGCCCTTGCCGAGCTGAAGAACCTTCGCCACTCGGTTGACTCGTTGCTCAACGTTGGGCGCATCTCCGATGCACCAGGCACGCCAATCAGCAACTCCGTTGCATCGCTTGGCCAAAACACGCCGAACCCGTTCAGCGATGAGACCACCATCAGCTACGCGCTTCCAACCACCACGAAGGCCGGTGAGCTTGTCATCGCCGACGTGAATGGCAAAGAGCTTCAGCGCATCCCGCTTGCCGACCGTGGCAACGCAAAAGTGACCATCAGCGTGAAAGGAATGCGCGCAGGAACCTACGTCTACAGCCTTGTTGCCGATGGCAACATCGTTGGCAGCGAGAAGATGGTTGTGGTGAAATAACTCACCCCTTCCCGTCGGGAAGATCATCAATGATTTTTACGAAGAGGAACTACGCCCACCAGCGGAGTTCCTCTTCGTTTTTCTTTGCCTGATTGATCCCGTTCTCTCCGGACCTCACGCCTAATTGGAGGGGGCGAGTGAGGTGGCGAACTCCATCAACCAAAATTCAACCGATAGCTTCCGCGTCATCCCGAGCACGATGTCAAGCCGCCTTGCACTCTATATCTCGTTTTGCATTTCCGTTGGATTGTCGCTCGGGTTCCACCTGCTGCTGGCGCGGAAGGTGGTTCGCTTGATTGAGCCATCCACCCCAGCCTCCAAAACTTTCTTGGTGGGTGGGCTTGCCCTGTTTATCCTTTTCCTTGATTTCCCAATCGCCCACACCATGCTGGTGTATAAACTCTGGAATCCCCATTTCCTGGACCAGTTCATGCAAAGTTTCGCAACCCCGCTGGTGCTGCTCCATTGCAACGTGGCAGTGGTGGGTGGGGGATGGATGTTGCATGGTTGGTGGAAACGCTGGCGTGCGCAACGGAGCCGAACACGCAAGGGAACGGACATCGCCACGGGCGAAGCTGTTGCTGCGCCGCCAGCATCTGCGCCGCTTGCTGCCCCGGCACTTGCTGGCGTGCCACGGTTGGGGGCAATCCACCCGGCATCGCGGCGGCGATTTTTGCAGACGGCTGCGTTGGCCACCGGCGGCGTGATCGCCAACAACACCATGCTGAAAGCCCTGGGCACAACCCACGAACACCAGGTTGAGCAAGTGGTGATGAAAATTCCTGGCCTCCCCGCGCCGTTCAAAGGGACCACGATTGCCTTGCTGACCGACGTCCATTCCTCGGTGTTTATGACCCGGGAGCAGATGGAGAAATACGCCGCCGAAACAATGAAGCTGAAGCCCGATCTGATCTTCGTCACCGGCGATTTTGTCAACAGCAAGGTGGGTGAGGTCTATCCCTTTGCCGAGGCGTTCGCTGGGCTGCGTGCACCGCTTGGCGTGTTTGGCGTTACCGGCAACCACGACTACTACACCGGCGACATCAAAACCGTGGCGGAAGAAGTTGGGCAGGGGGGAATCCGGCTGCTGCGGAACGAAAATTTGGCGATTGAACGGGGCGGTGCCAAGCTGTGGCTGATGGGGATGGACGATGACCGCATCTACGACATCAACGGATACCTGAAAGAGGGGAAGACCGAGACCGGAACGCTGGAAAACCTAACCCGCGGCATCCCCGAAAACGGAACCAAACTTTTCCTGTGCCACAAGCCTTATCCGTTCGAGGAGTACAGCCAGCTTGGGGTCCATGCCATGTTCAGCGGCCACACGCACGGCGGGCAAGTGGTGCTGGCCCATCTGGATAGCGTCAACGTCTCGTTCGCTTCGCTTGCCTCCAAGTATGTGGCGGGGCTGTACCGCGCCCGCAGCAACCGAACCTCGCAGCTGTACGTGTCGCGTGGGATCGGCACGGTTGGCATTCCCATGCGGCTGAACTGCCCGCCGGAAATCACCCGCATCGTGCTGGTGTAACCAGTACCGTTCCTTTGTGGTAGTTTGCCGAACCAAATTCCGCGCACGCTGATTCTTCCCAATCGTTCCATGACTCAATTCTTCCTTCGCACTCTTTGGACCCCATGCTTCGTTGCCGCGATTTCTGTGGCCGTTGCTTCCGCCGCGCCGCACGCCGAAACCCCGGCTGCAACCTCCAACGGATACTCCAACAACCCCTTCACCTTGCCCCTCTCCAACGTGCCATTGCCAAGCACTGAAGGTGCGGGAACCGACAGCTCACAGATGGAGCTTGACAGCGTTCTGCTGCGGTATCAGTTCAAGCCGGGCCAGGAGGTCCGCTACCGCTCCCTCTCGTACGACTCCATCATGATCTTCAGCCGCACCAACCGGCTGATTGTGCGGGAACGAACTGAGGTTGTCCGCTACCGCTGCGACTCCATCGTCCCCGACGGCTACGCCATGACGATGACCGTGATGAGCTACATCGCCACCGAACGCGCCGACACGCTTCCGGCAGTAATCCGCGACACCCACCCCTGGGTTGGACGCTACATCAGCGTTGTGATCTCCCCAACGGGAAAGCGGTTGCGGCTTATCCCCTCGGCAACGCCGCAAGCCTACGGGACCGCCCCGGGCGCGCCGTTCCAGCCGTTGCTGCTTCCGGAGCTTGGCCCCGAGCATTCTTTTGTTGGCGAGACCCGAGGAATGCGCACCGATCCGTTGCTGCTGGAGAACGTCTATCCAACCTTGCAATCCAGCAACACCTCGATCCGCTCCACCGAAGCGCGGGTGGATACGCTGGGCCAGCAGACGGTTCGCGTTGCCTTCTCCGATGCGGGCAACGTCGTCTATTCCATCACCCATCCCGATAACCAGAAGGTGACAACACAAACGGCGGTGAACGCTGCGGGCCACTACTACTTTGCCCCAAAGGAGGGAAGGGTTGTTGGCGGAAGCTACGTGACGTTCGGGAACATCACCTTCGAGACCTCCACCGGGCAGCACGCCACCGGGCGGCATATTATCGGGATGGAGTATTGGTTGATGGAGGAGGAATCGAAATGAGCGACAGAAGAAGAGTACTCAGCGTGGTGGCGATTGCCTGGACCGCCCTTGCCGGAATCGCCGCAGCCCAGGAACCGGGCCGGTACGACCACTACACCATCTACGATACCGACCTTCCTCCGCGTGCCGAATATGCCGCACGCCGTGGCCGCGTGCTTTCCGCGTTGGAGGACCGCGCCGCCTTGCTGGTCCGCGCCGCCGACGTGAAAAACCGCTCGAACGATATTGACTACGAATTCCGCCAGCGGAATAACCTCCTGTATCTGACAGGAGTGACGGAGGATGAAAGCGCGCTGCTGATTGTCCCGCACGGAATCACGATCAATGGAACCGTCACGAAGGAGGTCCTGTTTGTGAAAGAACGGAATGCCAGCAGCGAGGTCTGGACCGGGATCACCATGGGGCCGGCAACCGCAGCAAAGGTGACGGGAATCCAAACAGTGCTCCCCTACTCGCAGCTTTCCCAGCAGATGAAGCAGTTGCTTCCAACCATCGGCACGCTGTACTACGACGACTGGAAATTTAACGTGGAGCGCGAGCCGCTGACCGGAACGGCCTACGCCTGGGAGGAGCAGATGCTGAAGCAGTTGGAGGCAATCAATCCAAGCCTTGTGGTGAAGAACGCGGGGATTATCCTGAACCCGCTGCGGCTGGTGAAATCGCCGAACGAGCTTGCGCTGATGCAGCGGGCGATTGATGCCTCGATTAAGGGGCACCGGCAGACGATCCGGACCGCCAAGCCAGGGATGTACGAGTATCAGTTCGAGGCGGTGATGGAGTACGGATTCCAGCGGAACGGCGCGCGTTGGCCCGGGTATCCCAGCATCGTCGGCTCCGGCCCGAACACCTGCATCCTCCATTATGAAACCAACCGCCGGAAGTCGGAGCCAGGGGACCTGGTGCTGATGGATTGCGGCGCGGAGTACCACGGCTACAGTGCCGACATCACCCGCACGTTTCCGGTAAACGGAACGTTCACGCCGGAGCAACGGACCCTTTATGATCTTGTCCTGCAGGCGCAGAACGCGGGCATTGCCGAATGCCTTCCCGGAAACGATTTCCGCGACCCGCACCGCGCCGCCACCAAAGTGATTGCCGATGGGTTAATCAAGTTGGGGATCATCCAAAACAGCGGGCAGGTGGGGCGGTATTTCATGCATGGGACCTCGCACTATCTGGGCCTTGACGTGCACGACGTTGGCGACTACGGCGCGCTGGTTCCCGGGGTGGTGCTGACGGTGGAGCCAGGAATCTACATCAAAGAAGGAAGCCCCTGCGACCCCAAATGGTGGAACATCGGCATCCGCATCGAGGATGACATTCTGGTGACCGAGCAAGGCCCGCACAATATGTCGGCAGCGTTGGAGCGGACGGCGCAGGAGATCGAGCGGCTGATGAACGCCCCCGCCGAGAAACCCGACAGAGAGAATGGAGAGGCAGATAGATAGATAGAGGGATGGAGCAAACGCCCGCCAAGCCATTCGCCAACTTTTCAACCAACGATGCGCCCATGGAAATCCAGATCATCAACGGCCCGAACCTGAACCTGCTTGGCGTGCGCCAGCCGGAGCTGTACGGCCACGAAACGCTGGCTGATATTGAGGAGAAATTGCGGCAGGCGTTCCAGCCGAAAGGGGTCGCGCTTCGGTTCTTCCAATCCAATTCCGAAGGGGCGATTATTGACGCTTTGCACGCCGCGCGCCACACCCACCATGCCGATGCCGTGGTGATAAACCCCGGGGCCTACACCCATTACTCCATCGCCATTCGCGACGCTATCGCGGCAATTGAGATTCCGGTGATCGAGGTCCATCTTTCCAACATCCACGCGCGCGAGCCATTCCGCGAACGTTCGGTGGTTGCAGCGGTCTGCCGTGGTCGGATTGAGGGATTGGGATGGAGGGGGTATCTGCTTGCGGTGGAGTATCTGCGCGACCTTCTTCAGCAAAAAAACTAACCGAACCGCAACGCACCCTCGGCACCACATGGCGAACACTTTTGGCACACTGTTCCGGCTGACGACGTTCGGCGAATCGCACGGCCCCGGCATTGGCGCGGTGGTTGACGGTTGCCCTGCGGGGATTCCGTTCGATCTGGAGATGCTCCGCCGTGACCTTGCACGCCGCCGCCCCGGGCAAGCCCTTACCACGCAGCGGAACGAAGCCGACGAGCCGGAGGTGATAAGCGGCCTGTTTGAAGGCCTCACCACCGGATCGCCAATCGCCGTGCTGGTGCGGAACAGCGACCAACGTTCGTGCGATTACGCCCCCCTTGCCGATCTCTACCGCCCGTCGCACGCCGATTTTACCTACGCCGAAAAATATGGCGTGCGGGACCACCGCGGCGGCGGTCGTGCTTCGGCGCGGGAGACGTTGGCGCGGGTGGTGGGGGGCGCGGTTGCCCGGATGATGCTGCAACAGCAAATGCCGCTGACGGTGCGCGTGGCCGTGACAGCAATGGGGGGAGTGGTTGCCCAACGTGATATTGGTGAGATGGTCCCGGAGCAGATCTACGGCTCACCCGTCCGTTGCCACGACGACGTTGCTTCCGCTGCGATGGCGGCACTGATTGGCGAACTCCGCGCCGCTGGCGACTCCACCGGTGGGGTCATCTCCGTCCACGTTGATGGCCTTCCCGCCGGGCTTGGCGAGCCGATCTACGATAAACTGAGCGCCCGCCTTGCCGCCGCGATGATCTCCATCAACGGGGCAATGGGGTTTGAGATGGGTGCCGGGTTTGCCGTTGCCAACAGCCGTGGCTCGGCCAACAACGATCCGTTTGTTGCGGTGGAGGGAAGGCTGCGGACGGCAACGAACAACAGCGGTGGCGTGCAGGGGGGAATCTCGAACGGGATGCCGGTGCGGTTCCGCGTGGCGTTCAAGCCACCATCTTCGATTGCGGTTCCGCAGCAACACGGCAGCAGCAGCGGGGAAGCCGTGACACACGCGATTGAAGGGCGGCACGACCCCACGATTGTGGTCCGCGCCGTGCCAGTGGTGGAAGCCATGACCCTGATGACGATTGCCGACCTTTGGCTGCTGCATCGTGCATCGGCAAGGGGTGGTTGACGGGGGGGAAAGCGAGGGGGAAAGGGATGCGATTGTTGAAGCCTTGATGCGTTCCTCAAAAAAAAATGCGGAACGCCCCGGGCATCCCGGGGCGGCCGCCATTGCCGGGAAATCCCCCCGATCAGTTTTTTTGCACCAGCCCTTTTTCCACCAACAACTCTGCAATCTGGACCGCGTTGGTTGCTGCCCCTTTGCGGACGTTGTTGCCAACCACCCACAGGTTCAGCGTGTTCGGCTGCGAAGCGTCGCGGCGGATGCGGCCAACAAAAACTTCATCGCGCCCCTCGGCATCCAGCACCGTTGGATAGAGGTCCGCCACCGGATCGTCCATCACGATAACGCCGCTGGCCTTCTGCAAAATCTTCCGTGCCTTTGCCGGAGTTACCGGCTGCGAAAACTCAGCATTGACCGATTCGGCATGCGCGGCAATCGTGGGGATTCGGACGCAGGTCATGGTTGCGGCCAGCTTCGGCAGCTCCATAATCTTCCGCGTCTCGTTCATCATCTTGTTCTCTTCCTCGCTGTAATCGCTCCCCTCCAAAAAACTGTGGAAGATGGTGTTGAAGGCCGCCGGGCGGGGGAACTTCGGCTTGGCCGGTTGCTTCCCTTTTAGCTCGGCCATCAACTGGTCCACCCCGCTTTGCCCCGCTCCAGAAATTGCTTGATAGGTGGAAACCACCACCCGCTTCAGCCCAAAGGATTCGTGCAATGGCTTCAGCGCAACCACCAGCTGGATGGTGGAGCAGTTCGGGTTGGCGATGATTCCGCGATGCTTCAATGCTGCGCCGGGGTTGACTTCGGGAACCACCAACGGGGTTTTTTTATCCATCCGCCACGCGCTGCTGTTATCAATGGCCACCGCCCCAGCCGCTGCGGCAATTGGGCAGTAGTGGCGGCTGACGCTTCCCCCCGCCGAGAACAACGCAATCTGCACCCCGGCGAACGAGTCGGGGGTAAGCTCTTGGATAGTGTGGCTTTTCCCGCGGAACCTCACCTTCTTTCCGGCGGAGTTTTTCGAGGCCAGCAGCGTCAGCTTCTCGATTGGGAAATTCCGTTCTTCAAGGACCTGCAGCATGGTGCGGCCAACAAGGCCAGTTGCGCCAACAATGGCAATGGAGTAGCTCATGAAAATGGTTTTGGTAGAAAAGGGAACGCGTGTTACTTGATGAACACTTCTTCGGGGATTACGGAGATGACCCGCCCGTTTCCATCGTGGTCGTTGGAGTAGGCGATCATGTAGTTGTTTCCCGCTTGAAGGGCGATCCCGTTACGGCTGGCCACCACATTCCCGGAAGCATCCACCACTTGGGCGGTGATTGTCCCGGCGGCAACCTGCACCGATGCTGCGGCGGTGTTGCTTGGCGCGGCGGCGTACGATTGCAGCGGCGTTGCCACCCCGCTTACCCGAAGTTGCAGCGTGGTTGCGGAATCGTTGAACCCTGCATGGAAGAACCGCAGCCGCACGTTCCCACCCGACGGCACCGGCAGGTTATCGCGAACAACGGTTGAACGCGCCTTGGTGGTGTCGAACGGACCGCTGACGTAGATGGTGTAGCGGTTGTTTGGCTCCATTTTTAATGGCTGTGGCCCATCAACCAGCGGAGTGCTGTATCCAAAATTGAAGACGTTATAGTCGGTGTATGGCCTGTGAATCTCAACACGGTACGGCCAATCACGACGGAATAGAAGACTGAGTAAAAAGTAGGGGCCTTGCTTCTCCTCGGCATCGGTGACCTTCTCCCAAAACGGACGGTTGTACACGATTCTCTGGCTTGATGTGAAGTCCCGGCGGTAATATTCGTTTGTGGCGTATTTCGCCAGCCGGTTGGGGTCGTAGAACGTGGTGGTAAGGGCACTATCCCTTGTGGCCGCAAGGTTCACCGTCCGCACCGCGCCGAAGTCAATGCGGAAGGGGAGGCCTCCGTAGAGTTTGTTGTTGTCGGGGCCGCGGTTTTCCTGGAACAGGTTAAAGAACAGGAAGGGCTGCTCACCTTTTGGCTTTGCGTTGCCGGTCATCACAATGGTGAAGGCGGCGGTTCCGGGAAGGTTGACAAACGGTGCGGGCAGGTCGAATAAGCCATCCCCCGTTGCTGCATCCAGCACGTACAATCCGGTCCCTTGCCCCAGGATGTAGGACCGGCTGTTGACGTACGCGCTGGCCTGGCCGTAGCTCAGATTGGTGATCACCAACTCCGCACTTGCTTTGGGGTCGCCAACCTTCACATTCACCGCGCCGGCATCGGGAGAAAGGTGGATGATGCGGTAACGGTAGCCGAGTCAATGGCTGGGGTGGGGAAAAGTGTGTCGGCGGTAAGCAGCACGCGGTAATCCCCCGAAACGCCGTACAAATATGCGGTGTAGTAGGCTCCGCTATCCATCCGCGCCGTTGTTTGCGCCACCAACGCTCCAGCGTTCAGGAATGCCAACGTTTTGCCCGCCGCGCCAGTGGTATCCACCGGGTAATATTTGGCTTCGTTGATATTGGTTTGGAAGAAAAGATACTGCTGCGGCGTGTTGCCAAACAGCGGCTGTCCGGCAAGGAGGACCGTGACGTTGGGGGCATCGGGGGAAGCGTGAACGACCCGCAGAAAGGCTTTCCCCTTCAGGTCCACGACGGTGTCGTCAGGTTTTGGGGTTGGGACAAAAGGGTCATCGGGCGAGCAGGAAGCAAGGAGCAACCCGATAACAAAGAAGGCGGCCAAGCCGGCGGTGCGAAGCAGAGTGCTGTTCATCGGTAACGCTACGATTCGGTGTCAGAGCCGGGGGAATTTAAGCCCCACGTTGCAAGAATGACACAAGATAACGCAGATGATGAACATCCGCAGTGGAGGTGCCGTGGGTTCCCTCACATCACCCCCAAAACGCTGTTTTATTCTTAAATATGGGCCTATTGTCAGTTAAAGAAAAAAAATTAACATTGCTTCACATTGTCCTTGCTTCGTCTATCCGGGCTGCTTAGCTTTGCCCGTAGATTCTTCCGCGACGTTATCGGATTGGTACACCTGTCATTGTTTTTTGTACAGCGACCCTATGAACCCGAACGACCATCGCCTACTTCGGCAGAATTCTTGCAATCCTGTTCTTCCACGAAGTTCTTCCACGAAGCCCCGTTGGGGCTTCGATACCGCTGCGCTGCAACTTTCGCTCAGAACCGTTTCGTTTTTCAGGGCTTGTGTGTTAAGGCTCTTGGCTGCCGCGTGCCGTTGGCACCGCAGCGGGCTGCGGCATTCATTGCCATACCACAACAACCATAATCAACCAAATAAGGAGGCCCCGATGGACCGCGCACCATAACTCACATCTGTAGCTGCTTGGAACTACACTCGATTCCCCAATCGAACGACGGAATTATTGGCGGCCCACCGAGGCCGATTCGCCGACGTAACCAACTACAATACTAAACTAAGCATGAACAAAGACAATGAAAACTTTCATATTCCTTGTAACAGCACTTCTGCTGTTCGGGACTTCTTCTACAGCACTTTGGGGACAATGTGCCAAATGTTTGGGTGACCAAGATCAAACCACCAACTGCATCGAAGCCAAGTTGGAGGTGGCCACTCTGCAAAATAACTCCACCTGCTATCGCTTGATCGTCTATAACCATCAACATAGTGGAGTCGCTTCACGCTGCGCGACATATGACACCGCACGGTATCTCACCATGGAGCTTGTCAATCCTGCCTGCTTCGAGGACGTGAACGTGCAGATTAGCCCGGTCAAGGACAGTACTTGGGTGTATGATTCATCTGGCACGTACTACCCCAACTACGCCTACACAACGGATCATCCTAATAAAATAACGTGGCAGCGGGATCCTGTCGTGCCAGCCCCAGACTTTGCCCGATGCGAGATTGACACGTTCCTCATCTGCATAGGGTGTATCACCGGGTCGATTGACTCAAGCTGTGCCAACGGCGGGTTCGACATGAAGGTCTATTTCAGCGATGCCAACGGGAATCCAAGCTGTGTAGACGAAACCGGTCCGCCGAGCGGTCGGAACTATGAACGGGTGACACTTCGCCCGCCGGTGTGCAATGCGGGGAACTGTGGGGCGTGCCAGTTCTACGCCTCGGCCTGCAACAGCTGGGATGTGAAGTTCGGGTGCGATTACGTAGAAATCACCGTAAAGAACGACCACGGCTACCCGCAGTGCGGCCCGATGCGGCGGATAGAGTTTTGGGTAGGGGGGCTGGAGATTTGCTCCAAGGCAAACAAGCCGCAGTTCCGCGATTGGGTGACAACGCAATCGCAGTATATCAATGGCAAAACGTACTTCGCGTTTGCGTCAACGAATCAAGGACTTAAGCCGTGCGATTCGTTCAAGATCAAGATACCGTTCTGCTGTACCGAGGGAGAGAAGACGGTGTATGTGCAGCCAGGGGAAGGGTTCTGTGGCTATTGGAGTCCGGGGAGCGGTTCTGGTGGAGCCAGTGGGGATCATCCTCCACAGATTCAGCACACCTTCCCGAAGCTGGATTGCCCTGACTGCTACTTGGACAAGGATGAGGGGCGATTGGGCAGGACAGCGGTTCCCGGGTGCGACACGTTAGAGATCTGCAACAAGAACACCAGCAACACCCAGTGCGGCGGAAGCAAAGGGACGGGGAACAAGAAGTTTGATAAGGTCGTCATTGATGTTGGGACAACCTGCACAGGGGTTATTGCTCTGCCACCGCATGGGCCTGCTTGGAAAGCAGCAATCCCTCCAATACCTCCATCTACGGTTTGGGTTTTTGATGGACCACCGGTTGATCCTTGCGACTGCATCAAGTTCTTGCTCTGCGGTTGCACGAACCTTGGCGTTGTAAAATGGATCACGATGACCACCAGCGGTGACACGATCACCGTTGATAGCACCGGGGGCTGGGATGAAGACCCGTGGCCGGGGATCGGGCTACCGCCGATGAAGCAAGCCACGCCAGAGCTACCGACGTTCAGCAGTGCGGGAACCACACAGAGCAGCGTGGTGGCAACCGTAGGGGAGCCGGTTCCGAACCCGACAACGGGGCTTACCACGATACCGCTGATGCTGGTTTCCGGAAGCGGGCCGGCGTTGGTGAGCATCTATGGAGCGGATGGGAACCTGATGGGTGCGCAACAACAAAACCTCCGAATAGGGCTGAACGACCTTCGGGTGGACGGTTCGGATTGGCCGTCGGGCAGCTACCGTGTTCGGATACAAATCGGGGAAACAGTGATGAACAGCACGTTCATCCTGCGTCGTTAATCATCAACACGCTATGCACCCTCGGCACGGGAATGTGCCGAGGGTGTGTGGCATTTTTTCATAGAGGTCGTGATGAAACGACAAATAGTGATGCTTCCACTTGTGTTGTGGGTGACAGCAATGCTTCTCCATGCCCAGCAAGAAGGAAATATCTGGATTACCGTCAACGTTGGAATAGACTTTAATACTACCCCACCAACTACGTTCCCAGGATTGAGTGAGCCGACAGATGTTGGCGAAGGGATTGCCAGCATTGCCAACCGTAGCGGGAAGCAATGGCTCTTTTATACCAACGGCGAAGAGGTGTGGAATCGCAATCACACAACGATGCCGAATGCGAACTGGGCGGTTGGGGCTCTTTGGGGACATACATCATCCTCACAATCGGCACTCATCCTTCCTGATCCCGCCGATACCATGCTCTACTATATCTTCACCGCCGACTGGCAGCCATATTTTGATGATTCCGCAGGAGTGCAACGGCGTGGCGTGAATTACTCCGTGGTGGATATGCGGCGGGATGGTGGGTTGGGGGATGTCGTGCAAAAGAACATTCCACTCTTTAAGCCCGCCGCTGAGAAACTTGCTGCCACCCAAGACTGCACTGGCAAGGGATACTGGGTGCTGGCCCATGGCTGGAACGATGATCGCTACTACGCCTACCACGTCAGCGACACCGGGATTGCCGGGCCGGTCATCTCCCGCACCGGAGTCAACCATGAGTATCGTGATAAAAAAACCCACAACGCTCGTGGCTACTTGAAAATCTCCCCCAACGGGAAGAAACTTGCTGCGGCAATCATGCAGGATGGAACGATTGAACTTGCTGATTTTGACAACACTACTGGTGTTGTCTCAAACTCCCAACTCATCCCCATCGGGCAACAGACCTTCGGATTGAGCTTCTCTCCGAATAGCTCAAAATTGTACGTTATTGGTTTGTATGATGAGAATTTTCGGGATAGCCTCTTCCAGTTCGACCTCAACGCTCCCGATTTCTTGTCCACGAAAACGTTGATCGCTACCTATGATGTCGTGCATAAAACAGGAGGTCTCTACTGTCTGCAAATTGCCCCGAATGGAATGATTGTTGTTGGGGGGCCGGGGTACTACCTTGCAATGCTTGAACGCCCCGATGAGCCTGGACCCCAGTGCCGATATGTGGAACAATGGTTGGACTTGAAAGGGGCATCGGCGGTAATCCTCCCCAACCTTGTTGACAGCTGGTACGACCCCAACCCGATCCGCTGCTTGCCGCCACAAGCACGCTTCTCCCTCAGCGATTCGGTGCTTTGCCTTGGGGAGTGCTTCCGCTTGCAAGATACCTCGCGGCCATCGGCAACCTTCGGTCCACCTTCCGGCAGGCTCTGGCGTTTCCCGGGGGCAACCCCCGATACCTCAACCCTCCCAATCCCTCCGCCCCTCTGCTACGATTCACCCGGGACCTACACCGTGGAACTGGTCGTCTTCAACGAGTTCGGCACCGACACCGCACGCGCCACCCTTCGTGTGGTTGCCCCGCCAACCGTCAACGCCGGACGCGACACGGCCATCTGCCCGGGCGATACGCTCCAACTGCAAGGGAGCGGCAGCGGCACGCTTACGTGGGCGTTCACCAACGATCTCTCCTGCTGGAATTGCGCCAACCCGATTGCCGTTCCGCGTCAATCAGCCAGCTACATCCTCACCGCCCGCAACAGCAACGGCTGCGTTTCCCACGACACCATCACCGTCACCGTGGCCGACAGTGGCAGCCTGCGCATTGACCCCGTTGAAAGCATCTGTGCCGGGGAAAGCATCACCCTTCGCGGAGTCCTTTCCAATGGATCACGGCTGATAGGCTGGACCCCAAGCACCGGCCTTGACTGCGACACCTGCATGGCAACCCAAGCAACGCCGGCGACAACAACGCTCTATCACCTGCGCGCCGTCACGGCCTGCGGTGCTCCGCTGGTAGATTCGGTGCTGGTGGTGGTTCACCCGCAGCCTAGCATTCGCCTTGCGATGCAGGGGAAACCGGTGCTTTGCGCAGGCGAATCCACCACACTGGTCGCAACCGCCGACTTCGGGGACGTGCAATGGACCCCAAGCACTGGCCTTAGTTGCGACACCTGCCGAACCACCACAGCCAATCCAACCCAAACAACCACCTACACCGCAACGGTGAGGACCCCTAACGGCTGCACCGCCCGCGACAGCATCACCGTCAGGGTGGCATTGCCGCTGTTGGCAGTGGCATCGGGCGACACGGCGATGTGTGGTGGCGGGGTGGCACAGCTGAGTGTTTCCAGCAACGCAGCGGGTGCGCAAATTCGTTGGACCCCGAGCATTGGCCTTAGCTGCGACACCTGCGCCACGCCAACCGCCAGCCCATCAGCAACCACCACCTACCATGTGCGAGTGCAAAGCCAAGAGGGCTGCTGGGTTGAGGATAGCGTCACAGTGAGGATCACCCCCGCCGAGCAGCGAGAGTTTTCGATTGGCCGTGACTACCGTGTTGGTGTTGGCGGAACGAGTGAGGTGAGCATCGTGACCGAGGGAGCATCATCGAGCATGATGACGGGGATTGAGTTGGTGATGGAGTGGAACCCGCGAGTGGTGAGTCTGGCAAAGGAGTGGGGAACCGAAGGAGTCGCGATTGGCCAAGCAACGATTGGCTGGAGCCTGACGGTGAGCAGTGACAGCCTGGGGGAAGTGCGAATGCTTTTGATCCCGCCCGGCGGGCAAGGCTTGTTGGGAAGTGGTGAGGTTGCACGGCTGAAGTTCGGTGGGTTTGTTGGAGACTCAGTCGTGAGCGAGTTACGACTCGGCGGAAGTGTGGAGCCGATGGAGTGCCGAACGCTGTCATGGGTTCCGGGTCGGATTGGAGTAGATTCGATTTGCGGCTTGAGTAATCGCTTGATGGAGGTTGGTGCGTCGGGGTACGCATTGCACCCGAACCACCCGAATCCGTTCAACCCGACGACGGAGATAGAGTTTGAGTTGGGGTTATCGGGCTGGACGGAAGTAGAGATCAGCGACAGCCGTGGGTTAGTGGTGGAGCGGTTGTTTGTTGGGGAATTAGGAGAAGGGGAACACCGGATAGTGTGGAACGCGAATCGGTTAAGCTCTGGGGTGTATTACTGCCGAATCCGCAGCGGAAGCTGGCAAGCAGAGCAAGTGCTGATTGTGGTGAAGTAATCGGTTGACATGAAGGATTTGGAAACTGTCGTTGGGGCATGGCACGTGCCATGCCCCAACGATATGCTTTCGGTTATTTCTTCTTCTTTGGCTCCACTGGTGTTCTTCCGTCAACTTTGCGTGGGCCGGAAGATTGGCCGTTCCGCTGCATCTCGGCCATTCGCTGCGCTTCTTCCATCTTCTGCGCTAGCCACCCTTTCTTCTTCTGCGATGCCTCGCGCCGCAACGTCTCCAGCGTCATAGTGGTTTTGCTGTACTTCGTCATCCAGACCTGCTGGCCAATCGCCAAAACGTTGAAGGTGAGGTAGTACAGGTTCAGCCCGGAAGGGAGGAAGTTGAAGGTGAGCGTAAGCAGGACTGGCATCAAGTAGATCATCATCTTCTGCTGCGGATCGGTGATCAGCATCTTGTTCTGGAAGAACATGCTGACTCCCATAATCAACGCCATCCCGCTGATTGCGTTCCCCAACAGCGGAAGGCTGAAGGGAAGATGGAGGATTGCATCAGGGATGGAAAGATCGTGGATCCAAAGCATGAACCCGGCTTGCCGAAGGTCAATCGCGTTGCTGAGCGTGGCGTAGAGTGCGTACAGGATTGGAAGCTGGAGCACCATCGGCAAGCATCCACCCATTGGGTTGATGCCATACTCGCGATAGATCTTCATTGTCTCCATCTGCTGGCGTTGCGGGTCGCCTTTGTGTTTCTGGCGAAGATCGTCCATCACCGGTTTCAGCAGCTGCATCTTCCGCGCCGAGCGGATTTGCGGAACCGAAAGGGGCCACAACGCCAAGCGAATCAGGATGGAGAAAATGATGATGACGAAGCCGTAGTTCGGGATGAAGCTGTGAAGAAACCGGAACATCGGCAGCAGCAGATACTCGCCGATTGGGCGGATTGGTGCCCAGCCGAAATCCAACATATCGGAAACGCCATACTGCTTTAGCGCGTCGTACTGCAGCGGGCCAACAAACAGCGTGAACTGTTGGGAAGGTGCGTTGGCCTTGAACGGAACCCGCAATGCCCAAGCGTATGTTTCCACGTGGCCGTTGGAATCCACCGGGAAGGCGAATCCTGTTAGCCGGACGTTCGCGCCGCTGATGGGCGTTGCCGGAATCAGCGCGCTGCCGAAATACTTGACGTGCGTCCCCACCCATTCAACGCTGCCGCTGTAGTCGGTGCTGGACCCTTTTCCGGTCTCGGTTTGGTCCAGGTTGTGAAGCTCGTCGTTGACCTTCGCGTGGGCTTTTGCACGGCTGGATTCATCCACGCTGTTGTGTTCTTGGTACTTCATCCCTCCGGTCCAACGGAGTGTGTAATTCCCCCCGGCAATCTGTCCCTCCATCCCGGTCATCGCCACGCTAAAACCGATGCCGTAGTTGCTGCCGTGGAACACAAACCGCTTCTCAATCGTCCGTGCTGTTCCGGTGGAATCGGAGCTTGGGATTGCCAGCCGTGCCGTCACCACTGCCGAGTCGTTCGCGCCCAGGGTGATCTTCTCCGGCCCGTCAATCGTGAACTGCAGATCGCCGGTGGTGATCTCCTTCCCGGCAGCATCGGTGAAATCCAACCCCAGCACACCGGGGAAACCGCTGCTGTCGGCAATCAGCTGAACCGGCGCGCCATACCAGGTTTTGTAATTTTTCAGGGTGAATCGCGCAAGCAATCCGCCGCGTGTGTTCAGCACTGCCGTGTAGGTTGGCGTTTCCACCGTCACCAGCTTGCTGCTGGTGGCAATCAGCGGGGCGTACTGTTCGGGAAGGCGTTGCGCGGGCGGGATTGCAGCCGGAGCCGTTGGTGCTGCGGGCGTTGCTGGCGCGGGCGCAGTGTTCGCGGCGGTGTCGCGGCGGCTTGCGGTTTGTTCTTCTGGGGTTGGGGCAAAGAACATTGACCAACCGACGATCACCACGCCGATCAGCACAAATGCAAGGATAGTCCGTTTGTCCATTCTGTGTGTTGCTCAAATCAAGAAAACGACTTCGCGCCAGACGACGGCGCGAACTTCTGTTTAGATTGCCGGTTGCGGCTACGGCACAGGGTCGTAGCCGCCAGGGTGGAACGGGTGGCATTTTAAGATGCGCCGCACCCCCAAATATGTTCCCCGCGCCGCCCCGTATTTTTCAATCGCCTGCCGTGTGTATTCCGAGCACGTTGGATGGAAACGGCAGCTTGGCGGAAGCAGCGGCGAAAGGAATCGCTGATAGCCCCGAATCGCTTTGATGAAGCCAACGGTAACCGGTCCTTTCCGGGGGGGGGAAGTGGCTTCGGGGCGTTGCTGGTTATAGTTCTGCGGTTGCGGGTTCATGTCCTTCTTGCAAATCCTTCATCACTTTGCGGCGCAAACGCTCCAATCCTTTGCGAACATCATTCTGGATATCGGCAAACGGAGGAGGAGGGGATTGCTGATCCCCGCTTGGCGCGCTCCAAAGGAATGCCAAATGGAGGGTAAGCCCCGGCGGAAGCGATTGCACGAACCCATGACGAACAAGCCGATAGCTTTCGCGCAGAAGCCGCCGAATCCGGTTGCGGCGGATTGCCCCGCCCTTCCCCTTCCGGACAAAGAAACCGGCCAACACCGTTTGCTGTTGGGGCGGTTCCCCCTGGGCCAGCTCCACCACGTGGTATTTTATCACAATGGCCCCCTGGCGGAACCCTTTCCCTTGTTGGAACAGGGTGCGGACCGGCTCGTTCCCCCGAAGGATTGCCGAGCGTGGCAAGCTGGCTGGGGTTCCGATTGGTTGCTGGGAATCCATTGTTTTTTGGGGACGGTGCGGGGTTCTTCAGAAAAGATCTGCGGCCTTATTGCAACCTTATTTCAACGGAAACGCGGATTGCGATCACTGTTGAACGATCACAATCCGCGTTCGCATTGCTCT
Source organism: Chlorobiota bacterium (assembly GCA_016710285.1). Classification (NCBI taxonomy): domain Bacteria; kingdom Pseudomonadati; phylum Chlorobiota; species Chlorobiota bacterium. The sequence goes on from JADJXR010000001.1 coordinate 3,051,927, forward strand.
CAAAATCAGGTTAGGCCTGTGGCATCGCATCGCTGACGGTAAGGCGGTAGCGGCCTTTGGCGCGGCGGCGTGCAATCACCTTCCGCCCGTTCTTGCTGGCCATGCGTGCGCGGAAGCCGTGAGCGTTGCGGCGCTTGCGGCGGCTTGGTTGATACGTCCGTTTCATAAGGGTATTCCGGTTATGTTGTTGTTGAAAGTCTCAGTTGAAGAACGCCAAAAATACACTTGCTCCGGCAATCCATCACACGTTTTTTTGCCCGCTTACCGTAGCTAACAAATTTTCTTGGTAGGGGAAGTTGCGTGAAACTGTGGAACTGTTGCTTCAGCTTTTGGCCATGTCGTAATTTGCCCCCACTGCTTTCCGGCTGCTGTTCTTCCTGTTTGCACGGCTTCTAACTTCTTTCTCTACTTCCAACAAAAATCTAATGATACAACCCCCTGGTCAACAGAATGCCCATACTGCGTGGTCAAGGTGCCTTGAGCTTATCAAAGATCAAGTCACCTATCAAGCGTTCAAAACGTGGTTCGAGCCAACCAAGCCCTTGCAGCTTGATGGCGCCACGCTGACCATTGAGGTCCCCAGCCAATTTTTTTATGAATGGATTGAGGAGCACTACTACGCCCTTGTCCGCAAAACCATGGTGCAGGTGCTGGGGGACCAGGCCCAGCTGCGCTACCACACCGTGGTTGACAACCCGAACGAGCCTGCCGAGGCCCGCTTCATCACCGTGCCGAACCGCGCAGCCGCCGCTGCCGGCGCAACGGTGAAGTATCCGGCAACCCAAACCGGGCTTCCATTTTCCACCCCCTCCATCCAGCAGCAAGCAAAGCCGGAATCCACATATCTGAACTCGCGCTTTACCTTCGAGAATTTTGTGACGGGGGAGTGCAACCAGCTTGCCTACGCCGCAGCAAAAGCCGTGGCCGATAACCCCGGCGGAACCCGCTTCAACCCGCTGGTGATTTATGGCGGGGTCGGGCTGGGCAAAACCCACTTGGTCCAGGCCATTGGCCACCACGTCATGCAGCAGCGCCCGGGAAGTTCGGTGGTTTACATCAGCTCCGAGCGGTTCACGTTGGAGTTCGTCAACGCCATTCAGCACAACAAGTCGCAGGAGTTCATCAACTACTACCGCAATGTTGACGTGCTGATGGTGGACGACATTCAGTTTTTTAGCGATAAGGAAAAAACGCAGGATAATTTCTTCCACACCTTCAACGCACTGCACCACACCGGCAAGCAGATTGTGCTGACCAGCGACGTTCCCCCAAAACAGCTGCGCGGCGTTGACGAACGGCTGATTAGCCGATTCCAGTGGGGCCTTACCACCGACATCCAACCCCCGGATTTCGAAACCCGCGTGGCGATCTTGCAGAAAATGAGCATCAGCGAGGGCTACGACCTTCCCCCCGATGTGATTGAGTATATCGCCCGCAACGTGACAAGCTCCGTCCGTGAGATGGAGGGATGCTTGATCTCGCTCCTTGCCGAAAGTTCGCTTCGGAACTTATCGCTGACCCTGGACCTTACCCGCGAAGTCGTCAACGGAATTGCCGTGACGATTGACCCGGTGATTACCATCGAGCAGATCCAGAGTGCGGTGTGCGAGCATTTCAACCTCCCGATTAGCCTGCTGACAGGGAAAACCCGCAAGCAGGAAATCGTGCAGGCGCGGCAGATTGCAATGGCGTTGATCCGCGAGCTGACCAGCACCTCGCTGAAAACAATCGGCAACCATTTTGGCGGAAGGGACCACACCACGGTGATGCACGCCATCACCATGGTGGACTCGCTGAAGGACCGCGACGAACCGACCCGCCGCGCCCTGTTTGCTATCCGCCAAAAACTGAACCTGCCGGGGCAGTGATGGACGATGTCGCGCTCCAGAAGCAAGGGGTGATTTCCCCGCAAAACCTTGCAGCGGTTTCGGTTGAGCAGTTTTTTGCGTGCGAGCTTCGGGTTGGAACCGTGCTTGCGTGCGAACTGAATCCACGCGCCCGCAAGCCTTCGTTTGTGCTGACGATTGATTTCGGCCCGCTGGGCCTGCGCACCAGCAGCGCGCAACTGGTGGTCCTCTATTCCCCCGAAACCTTGATCGCACGCCAGGTGATTGCCGTGGTGAACTTCCCGGCACGCAACGTTGCCGGCGTGGAAAGCCAATGCTTGGTGCTGGGAATCGAAACCCCGGAAGGGGTGGTCCTGCTTGGCGTCGAACGCCCGGTTCCCAACGGAAGCCGTGTTTCATAGCGTTGAATCCGCACCTTCCTGCTTGCTCCGCGCCTCCCTTTCGCTACATTTGCCACCCAAACCTTCATCTTCTCATTAGGATCGTGCGTTCCCATGCCCACTCGTCGCGTTGCTGAATCGTGGTTGCAGTCAATCACGCCATATCAGTTTTCACCTACCGAACTCTGCGACCGATTACTTCAACTTGGACTTGAAGTAACGGTGGCCGAAAACCGCCGCGAATCGTTGGCTCCGTTTGTTGTTGGCCAGGTTCTTACCCGCGAACAACACCCCAATGCCGACCGCCTTTCGCTTTGCACCGTCAGCACCGGAGCCGAGACGTTCCAGGTGGTGTGCGGCGCGCCGAATGTTGCCGCCGGGCAGAAGATTGCGTTTGCGCCAATCGGTGCGTTTATCCACACCGCAGGCTTCACGATTGAGAAACGGAAAATCCGTGGGGTGGAGTCGCAGGGGATGATCTGTAGCGAGCAGGAGCTGGGCTTGGGGGAAGGGCACGATGGCATTCTGGTGCTTCCCGATGATGCCCAGGTTGGCACGCCGTTGGCGGACCTGCTGGGTGAGGTGATCTACGATGTTGACATCACCCCAAACCGTGCCGATTGCTTGGGCCACACCGGCCTTGCCCGCGAAATCTCCGCGCTGACTGGGAACCCGGTTCATTGGCCAACCCCGCAAATTTCCGAATCGGAATCCCCAGCCAGCGGTGCAATCAGCATCCGAATTGAGGACCCGGAGCTTTGCCCCCGCTACTCCGCCCGCGTTGTGCGTGGGGTTCGGATTGGCCCATCGCCGGAATGGTTGCAAAGCCTTTTGCGGAAGCTGGGGGTCCGCCCACGGAACAACGTGGTGGATGTTGCCAACTACGTGATGTTCGAGTGTGGCCACCCGCTTCATGCCTTCGATCTGGATACCATTGCCGGGCAGCAGATTGTTGTTCGCGCCGTCAGCGGCCAGAAGTTCACGACGCTCGACAGCAAGGAACAGACCCTTCCCGATAACGCCTTGATGATCTGCGATGCCGAAAAACCGGTGGCGATTGCCGGAATCATGGGGGGCGAAAATTCGGAGATCACCGATGCAACCGTCAACGTTCTGATCGAATCGGCCTACTTCAACCCCTCCTCAATCCGCCGCACGGCACGCAAACTTGGCTTGGCCACCGATGCCAGCTATCGTTTCGAGCGCGGAGCCGATGTTGAGATCACCCTCTATGCCGTCAACCGCGCTGCCCAGCTGATTGCCCAGCTTGCCGGCGGCGAAATCCTTGCCGGGGTCGTTGATGAATATCCGCTTCCCCACACGCCACAAACAATCCAGCTTCGGTACGCTCGCACGGTGGAGATTCTTGGGGTGGAGCTTGGCGGGCCGGACCAAGCCGCGCTGCTTCGGCGATTGGGGTTTGGCGTTGCCGAATCGGAAAACGGGGCGGACGTTACCGTCCCTTCCTATCGGGTGGATATTTACGGGGAGATTGACCTGATCGAGGAAATTGGAAGGCTGTACGGATGCGACAACATCCCAGAAGATACCCGCGCCCCAATCAGCATGGACACCTCCGAAGACCCGCTGCTGAAAACCATTGCCGAAACCCGCCGATTCCTTGTTGATAACGGCTTCGCAGAAATTGTGGGATTGCATCTAACCTCCCCCGAAATCGCGGCCCAATTTGGAAACCCCGTCCACCTGAAAAACTCGCTTGGTCGCGACACCAGTGCCATGCGGACCAGCCTTGCCCCCACGCTGGCAAACGTTGCGGGGTTGAACGAACGCCACAGCCGCCCCGATCAAAAATTGTTCGAGATCGGCAAGGCCTTCCGCCGTTCCCAATCGGGGAAGGGGGTGATACCGGGGTTTGTGGAGATGACCGAGCTTGGAGCGTTGATTTCCGGGGCCGCCGAGCCTTCCGGTTGGGACACCCCGGCCCGCCAGTTCGACCTGTTCGACCTTCGCGCAGCGGCGGAGCGATTGCTGGGAAGGCTCTCCGTTCGGGAAGCCACGTTCGCCCCGGTGGAGGTCCCGCAGTGGGGGATTGGCGCGCCGGCGCTGGCCATCCACATCGGCGGCCAGGAAGTTGGAAGGATGGGACCGCTGGACGCTTCGGCAGCCAAACACTACGATCTTCTGAAGCAACCATTTCTGCTTCTGTTGGACCTTGAGTTGGTGGCCAACCATGCGTTCCAGCAGAACAGCTATCGCGCACCTTCGCGGTTCCCGGTGGTTCATCGCGACATCGCCGTGATTCTCCCGGCGGCGGTTCCCAACGGCGCGGTGGAATCCACCATCCGCGTGGCCGGGGGGGCGTTGCTAAGCGGGTTGCGGCTGTTCGATCTGTACCAGGGGAAAGGGATTGAGCCAACCGAGAAATCGCTGGCATACTCCATCAGCTTCACCAGCCACGACCAAACGCTGGAGGACGCGGAGATTGAGCGCGTGATGGGGCAGATTGTGGCTGCCGTTTCGGCGGAGCACGGCGCGCGGTTGCGCCAGTAGCCTTTCCCACACGCTTCGCGTACTTCCGCACATTCAGCCAACAGATGCACGCAGTATTTTTAGCAGATACTTTTCTTCCAAGCAACCGATGACGAACGAATCCGCCGAACTCCGGAAATCTCTAGAGCGATTCCAACAAGCCATTGACGCGCTGGCCGACCGCTACCTTGAGCTTCGCCGCGAACGGAAGCGCAACCTTGAACGCATTGCCGAACTTGAGCAAGAACGCTCCGCTGCCGAGATGACCATTTCGGTCCACCAGGAGATCGTTAATCAAGAACGGAGGCGCGGGACCGAGCTGGAGGAGCGGGTGATTCAGGGGGACCGCCGGTTGTCGGAGCTGATGCACCGGGTGGATGAATTGGAGGAAGTGGTGGCCGAGCGCGAAGCCATGATTGCCGAGCAGGAGGACACTATCGGCCAGTTGCGCCGGCAATTATCGGAAGCGCAGGAGCAAGGGGGGAAGTTCGACGAGCATTCGGAGCAGTTGAACATGAAGATTGCCCAGCTGAGCGATCAGCTTGCGGCCAGCCAAAATGTGAGCAACGAGCGCGCCCAGCAGTTGGAGCATTCCGAAGCCGAACGCGCCGATCAGGTTGCGAAGCTCACCGCCCAGCGGGATGCCGGAACCGCCCAGATAGCCGAACTGCGCAAGGCAATCGCGACGTTAGGGGAGCAACGCGTGGGGGTGGAAGAAAAATATCAGCAGACCATCAGCAAGTTGGATGCGGCCACGCGCCAGGTATCCATGACCCGGAACGAGGCTGCCCTTGCCGTTGCGGCATCGGCCCAGATGCAGGCGGAGTCGTTGCAGCTGAAGCAATCCGCCGCAAAAACGGACGAGCTTCGCCACGAAGCCGACGAGGTTCGCCGCCGTTTCACCTCGGCCAGCGAAGAGCTTACCAAGCTGCGCGAGGAGCTTGCCATCACCCAGCAGAAGCAGGGGGGGACATCGCTGGAGCTGCAAATGGCCAACAACGAAATAGCCCGATTGCGCGAGCTGTTGGACGCTCGCGAGGTCCAAATCCGCGACGCACAAAACGACGGGACAAAGCTGAAAGAGGACTACGCCCAAAAGCTATCGGCCCTTGAGGAGAAGCACATTGAGTTCGATATGGAGATCGAGCGGGCGCGGCGGCAGGTGGCTTCGATGGAGGCCGAGCGGGACCAAGCCTTCGTGCAAATCTTTGCCATGCAAAACCGGGTGAAAGAGATGGAGGAGATGGAAGGGGAGGCAACCAGCGAGCAGAAAACCCGGATTGAGCAACTAACCCGCGACCTTACCGAAGCCTTGGAAATGGCCGCCCGAAAGGAGCAAGAAACTATTGCCGCGTTGCAGGAATCCGAGGCCATTCGTGCGCGCTGTTTTGACTTGAACGAGCAAGTCCAACAACTGGCTCAAGAGCTGGACGACCACCGCCAAGCGTTGCAGCAGAAGGGGGGTGAGGGGATGGAGGAAGGGGAACGCCAGGAGCTTCGCGACCGCGTTGCTGGGGCGATTGCTCTTCTGGATCGCCACTTGGGTGGATAATGCTTTGTTTTGCCACGGCGATTGTAGTATAATTGCCCACAGTCATTAACCCTGGTCTTCCTGCGAAGAGCCATGTTGCCCGTGGCACGGGCAACGGCAGCAATCGCGGAAGAATGGTACGACCAGCAAGGGGAGTGACCGCGCATGAACCGTTCGGCAGGGGGATGAACCCTTGCTGGCACGGAGGAAAAGGAGCCTAAGCGATTTCAACCAGATCTTCAGATTCAGGGCCGGGGAACCGAGGCGGGGGCAACAGATTTTCAGCACTTTCATACACCGTTCAACCCGCCATTGGGGACGATGCAGACCATTACTGTTCAGATACATGGCTCGGAATACAAATTGCGTGGCGACGACACCACGCGTATTCAAGAAGCCGCCGGGATAATAAACGAGCAGATGCGATTCATCTCCAGCAAGGCACCCACACAGCCGCCGGCGACAATCGCTGTGCTGGCGGCGTTGAACACTGCCGAGTTGTTGATTGGCGAGCAGGAACGCTCGCGGACCGAACTGCAGGACTGCGCCCGCCGATTGGACGGGATGGCAGCTTCCATCCATGAATTGCTGGAGATGGAATAACCCCAGCGCAGGCGCGCTGCTGGTTGAAATCATTGCTTGGCCACAAGCAACCGTGGGGAACCTTGCAACCGTTGCCGGTTGTGCCGTTCGTTCCACTTTTTCTTTGACATCGAACGTCGCGAACAATGCCCGCACTGCTCATTGTGCAAAATCGCAATACATGAACCTATAGTTGCGACTATGGGCGATTGGCTCAACACGTCAATCACAGGCCTCGTTTTCTGCATCAGCAGAAAAATCTTCCCGCGTTCACTGCGGGGGGATCGGTGGAAGTGAGCGATGTGGTGGCAGTCACCCACCGTGTTCTTGTTGGGTTCTACCTTTGCCTGCAAGCAACGCCCTTGTGGTTTTCACAGGGGTCACGCCTTTGCACGATGAGCAGGCGGCACTTTTTCCCGTTCGTGTCCCTTTCCCTTTGCCACACCGAACCTCTCACGCCGGTCTCCGATCTCTCACATTTTCCCCTCTATTGCTCTTCTGCCTTGCGCCGGGGGCTGCGCATGGTTCTGGCATTGGCCGCGACCCTTGCGCAGTAATTATCACATTCCATTTTTTCAGTGGGGGTTCCAAGTATGGAAACATCAACCCTTCTCATAGTCCTGGCCGCCTCGATTCTTGGTTTCGCGTTATCCTACTTCTTCGCAACCAAATCAACGAAGCAACAACTGGCCAACGCCGAGGAACGCGCCCAGGAGATTATCAGCGACGCGCAGCAAAAAGCCGAAATCCTAAAACAAGAAAAACTGCTGGAAGCCAAAGACGACCTTAGCAAAAAACGGCGGCAACTTGAAGAAGACCACAACCGGCGCAAGGAAAAGCTGCAAGGGATTGAAAAACAAATCAAAACGCGAGAGGAGAACATCGAGAAAAACCTCTCCAAAAAATTAGAAATCGCCACCCGACGGGAGAAGGAACTGCTGGTTCAGCAGAAGGAGATGGAGAAGAAAGTGGCGCAAGTGGAAGAACAACGCAAGGCCACCGAGCTTCAGAAAAAGCAGATTGACAACGCCAAAACAACCATCGAACAGCAGAAAAAAGTTGTTGATACGTTGGTTGAGGAGCAGAATCACCGCTTGGAGCGAATCAGCGGAATGTCCAAAGAGGATGCCCGCAAGTTCCTGATGGAAAACATGGTCAGCGAGGCCAAGCTGGCCTGCGCCCAACAGGTGAAAGAAATCCGCGACCAAGCAAAGCTGGAGGCCCGCCGCGAAGCGCAACGCGTGATTGTTCAAGCAATCCAACGGACCGCATCCGACCACTCGGTGGAGACTACCGTCTCGGTGGTGAACTTGGCCAGCGAGGATATGAAAGGGCGGATTATCGGGCGCGAAGGGCGGAATATCCGTGCGTTCGAGGCCGCAACCGGTGTGGATGTTATCGTGGATGATACCCCCGAAGCGGTCATCATCTCCGGCTTCGACCCCTTCCGCCGCGAGGTTGCCCGCATCGCGCTGGAACGCTTGATGCACGATGGCCGCATCCACCCCTCACGCATCGAGGAGATTGTGGACAAAGTTCGGAAGGAGTTGGAGGAGGATATCATCCGCACCGGGAACAACACCTTGCTGGAGCTTGGAATCGGCAACGTCCATGCCGAAATCGTGAAGCTGATTGGCAAGATGAAATACCGCTCCAGCTACGGCCAGAACGTCCTAAGCCACTCGATCGAGGTCTCCTACCTGTGCGGAATCATGGCTCGCGAGCTTGGGCTGGATGCCAACCTTGCCCGCCGCGCCGGGCTGATGCACGACATGGGGAAATGCGTGGATCGGAACATCGAGGGGCCGCACGCGCTGTTGGGGTTCGAGATCGCCAAGCGGTACAAGGGGCATCCAATCGTCTGCAACGCCATTGGTGCCCACCACGAAGACATCGAGATGGAAACGCCGATTGCGGTGATTGTCCAGGCTGCCGACGCAATCTCCGGCGCGCGCCCGGGCGCACGCCGCGAATCGCTGGAGGCCTACGTGAAGCGGCTTGAGACGTTGGAAACCTTGGCCCGCTCCTTCGAGGGGGTTGCGAAAACCTACGCCATCCAAGCCGGGCGGGAGGTTCGGGTGATGGTGGAGCCGGAACGCGTGGACGACCTGATTGCCGACCAACTTGCCCACAACATCGCCGAAAAAATTCAACAAGAGATGGAGTATCCCGGGCAAATTAAGGTGACGGTGATTCGGGAGCGGCGGTCGGTTGGATATGCCAAATAACTGCCCCACGGCAGCATCGGTACAAAACAAACGGGCGACCATTTCGCAAGAATGGTCGCCCGTTTCGGTAGTTGCTTTTTTATGAGACTGTTGGGGATTACTTCGAGACAGTCAGGCGGCGTGTCAGCGTTCCCAGCGATGTTTGAAGCCGGTAGAAATACGCTCCCGACGGAAGATCAATCGCGGAAAAATCGTACTCGTAGATTCCCCCTTCCTGGCGTTCGTCCACCAACACCCGGATTGGCGTTCCCAGCAACGTGTAGATTGTCAGCTTCACGTTGGTTTCAACCGGGATGCCGTAGCGGATCATGGTTGTTGGATTGAAGGGGTTGGGGAAATTCTGGTCCAGAAACAGACGCTCCGGCACTGGCGATTCGCCACGGATATCCACCCCGGTAAGAAGGAATCGGGAAAAAATAGATTCGAAAGGAATGGAGTTGGGGGCTTGCCCGGGAACCACGTTGCGCGCCGCTTCCGCAGCGAACAACCCTTGTGACCCCAGCAGCATCGCGCCAAGCAATGCCGATTGAAGAAGCGAGCGAAAGGAAGTACGTTGTCTGTTCATACCGTCACCTGTAGCAAGAATTGTGCCTGTGAAGTTCCCTCAGTAAAGTGTTTTCCTGACGATGTGCGCGTTGAGACTGGCACACCACAAAAATGTTTCATAGGCTGCGATGCTGGGGGAAGAAAAGCCTTTCTCTGTTGCCTGGGCTCTGTTGCCTGGGCTAGCCCAGTGCATCCAGCATTCGATCCAGTTCCTCAATCGTGATATTCTCGTAGTAATCTTCGTTAATCGCCACCATTGGCGCGCCGCCGCAGGCCCCCATGCACTCCACTTCCTCCAAGGAGAATTTGCCGTCGGCGGTGCGCTGGTTATGGCCAATCCCGTACTTGCTGGAAACGTGTTGATAGACCGCCTCGCCGCCGCGCAGCATACAGCTTACGTTGGTGCACACCTGCACGTGGTATCGCCCCATCGGCTTCTTGAAGTACATGGTGTAGAAGGAAGCCACACCATAAACGTGGGAGTAGGGGAGGTTCATAACCTCGGCCACGTGTTTCATCACCCCAACCGAAAGCCAGCCCCATTTTTTTTGCGCCATCCACAAAACGGGCATAATGGCCGATTTTGGGCTGGGGTACAATCCTTTCAACTGCTCCACTTTTGCAAGCTCTTCCGGTGAGAACTCGATTGGCCCTTCAATTTCCTGAAGTGGTTCAGCCGCTGCCGACAAATCAATCATGGTGTGCTTCGGTTAAAAAAGGAGGATATCCGTGTTGAATCTGTTCGCTGGGAACTGCGTTGGGCAAAAGTACAAATTCCCCTGTATCTGTGCACCCGTTCCCGGGCGTCACGGTTCGGGAAATCGTTCCGCATCGTTTCCGCAACACGTAACAGCCTTATGCGAGCACCCAGTTACCCCCTTGTTCCCTTGCACGGCCACCGTGAACTTGGGTAAGTTTGCCAAACGTTCCCGCTCGTTACCCCGCTTCCTGCGGGGGGCGGCTTCACACTTCGACAGACCATGGACACTACGAAGATCGTCGGCGAAGGCCTTACCTACGATGATGTTTTGCTCATCCCACAGTACAGCGAGGTTCTCCCAAGAGAAACGAACCTCACCACCCGTTTGTCACGTGGCATCACGCTTCATATCCCCTTGATCTCCGCCGCAATGGATACCGTTACCGAGTCGGCAATGGCTATCGCGCTGGCACGCGAAGGGGGGATTGGCATCATCCACAAAAACATGACGGTGGAGCAACAGGCCGAGCAGGTCCAACGGGTGAAACGCTCCGAAAGCGGAATGATCCTGGACCCGATCACCCTGGGCCTGAACAGCCGCGTTGGCGAAGCCCTTCACCTGATGCGGAAATACTCCATCAGCGGCGTTCCAATCATTGACGACAACGGGCTGCTGGTTGGCATTGTCACCAACCGCGACCTTCGGTTCCAGCCGGAGCAGAACCTTCCGATCACCGAGGTGATGACCAGCGAAAATCTTATCACCGCCCCGCTGGGAACAACCCTTGAAGGTGCCGAAGCAATCCTGCAAAAACATGGCATCGAAAAATTGCCAGTGGTGGATTCCGACGGGCGGCTGCACGGGCTGATAACCTTCAAGGACATCCGCAAAAAACGCCAACACCCCAACGCCGCAAAGGATGACCATGGCCGCCTTCGGGTGGGGGCCGCCGTTGGGATTGCCGCCAACACCCTGGAACGGGTGCAGGCATTATGCCGCGCAGGGGTGGATGTTGTGGTGGTTGACACCGCCCACGGCCATTCCCGAGGGGTGATCCAGATGGTGCGGGAAGTGAAAAATGCCTTCCCAGAACTGCAGGTGATTGCCGGAAATATCGCCACCGCCCAAGCCGCACAATCGCTTGCCGAGGCCGGGGTGGATGGGATGAAAGTTGGGATCGGGCCGGGGAGCATCTGCACCACACGCGTGGTTGCTGGCGTTGGCGTGCCGCAGCTTACGGCGGTGATGGAGGTTGCCAGCGTTGCCGCGCGCCACGGAATCCCGATCATTGCCGATGGCGGAATCCGCCAAACCGGCGACATCGCCAAAGCCATTGCTGCCGGTGCCGATACCGTGATGTTGGGAAGCCTGCTTGCCGGTGCCGACGAAGCTCCAGGGGAGAAAATCCTTCTGGATGGACGCTCTTACAAGGTCTATCGCGGGATGGGGTCCATGGGGGCAATGGCCGATGGCTCCGCCGACCGTTATTTCCAAGATGTTGAGGATGGCCTGCAGAAGCTGGTCCCCGAAGGGATTGAGGGCCGCGTTCCATCCAAAGGTCCATTGTCCGACATCGCCTTCCAGATGGTGGGGGGGCTTCGGGCAGCAATGGGGTATTGCGGCTGCGGCACCATCCCCGAGATGCAGCAGCGTGCCCAGTTCGTCCGGATGACCTCGGCCGGATTGCGCGAATCCCACCCCCACGATGTGACGATCACAAAAGAATCACCAAACTACATGTAAGCCGCCGCTGCCTTGCGGGGCAATCCGCACGCGGGGCAACACCCACACCGACGCACGAATGAAGCAATTGCTGGTTATCGCCTACTACTTCCCTCCAATGGGGTTAAGCGGAGTGCAGCGGACGCTGAAATTCGTGAAGTATCTGCCAGAGTTCGGCTGGCAACCAACCGTGCTGACCGTTCAGCCGCACGCCTACTTCGCCTTCGACGACACACTGCTGCAGGAACTGGAAGGGAAAGAAATCCCAATCTGGAGGGTTGCGCCGGCGGGGATTTTCTCCCTGTTCAAAGGGCGAAAAACCGTTCCGCTGAAGAACGAAGGTGGGCGCAAGATGCTGAACCGTATCAGCCAAGCCGTCTTCATCCCCGACAACAAAACCGGGTGGGGGAAGCAGGCCTTCCGGGAATTGAAACGCCGCGATCTTGGCCAATTCAACGCCCTGTTTGCAACGGCCCCGCCGTTCACAAGCCACCTGCTGGGCGGCAAGCTGCGCCACCGCTACGGCATCCCGCTGGTGCTGGATTACCGCGACGCTTGGTTGGAGTTCCCCTACCATTATTACTGGACCGGCTGGCACCGGAAGAAGCATCAAGCGTTGGAGCAGAAATCGCTTGCCGCCGCCGACGCTGTGGTGGTCACCAGCAGCCATATCCGCCGGTTGTTGCTGCAACGCTATCCCGAGCTTCAGTTGGGCAACCGCCTTTCGGTGCTGACGCAGGGGTATGATCCCGAAGATTTCCAACAGATGTCGGCTTTGCCGGAATCCGCGCCGCAGCCGCTGGACCCGGCAAAAACTCACTTTGTTTATACAGGAATTTTTTACGAGGATCGCGACCCCAAGCAGCTGTTCCGGGTGCTGGCTCAGATAAAGGCGCAGCATCCAAGCATCTACCCAACGCTGGCGTTCCACATGGTGGGATATGTGCAGCAAGAATATCGGGCAATGGCCCAGGCGATGGGGGTGGATGGATGCTTCCATTACCACGGGTATGTTGAACACCGCGAGTCCATCGCCTGGATACAGCGTGCCGATGTCGTCTGGTTCAACATTGGTGCGCGGTCGCAAGGCTTCCAGACGGTTTCCCCGGGGAAGGCGTTCGAGTATCTGGGAAGCCGCAAACCGATCCTTGCGGTGCTGCCGGAGAACGACATCCGCACCATTCTTGAAGGCTTCCATCACGCCGTGATCGTGAACCCCGACGACGACGACGCGCTGCGGCAAGCAATCCTCCGGCTGGCCAAGCAGAAACAAGCATCGCAACTTCCGATTGCCGATGCCGCCGCCGTTGCCCGGTTCGACCGCCGAAGGCTGACCGGCGAACTGGCGAACATTCTGGACCGAATCTCAACAACAACATCATAACCATTGCAAGCATGAACAACCACCGCCTTGCGCTGCTTCGCGCCAGCATGAAAAAGCAAAACCTGGATGGATTGCTGGTGACCCACCTTCCCCACATCCGCTACATCAGCGGTTTCTCCGGAAGCTCCGGGCAGTTGCTGCTTACCCGGCGTGCGGCGTGGTTCATCACCGATTTCCGCTACCAGGAGCAAGCCGCTGCCGAGCTTCGCCCCGATTTCAAAACGATCATCACCAGCACCCCGCACGAGACGATTGCCGAGAAGAAGCTGATCCGCGAAGGGATGAAGATCGGGTTCCAAGACAGCTACACGACGGTTGCGGCGTTGGCCGCGCTCCGCAAAAAATTCCGCAAGGTGAAGTTTGCCCCCACCGGCGCGATGGTGACCAAAACATCCATGGTGAAAACCCCCGATGAAGTTGCCGCAATCCGCACCGCTGCCGACATTGCTGCGCGAGTCTATCAGGAAATCCTTGGAATCGTCAAGCCTGGAATGCGGGAAAACGAGGTGGCGATGGAGATCAGCTACTTGGGGAAAAAGTTCGGTTCGCAGGGGGACGCATTCGACATCATCGTGGCATCGGGCCCGCGTGGCGCGTTGCCGCATGGCCGCGCCAGCACCAAAAAAATCAAGTCGGGTGAGTTGGTGACGCTCGATTTTGGCTGCATCCACAACGGGTTCAACAGCGACATGACCCGCACCTTCGCCGTCGGGAAGCCGTCGCCGCTGGCGCGGAAGATTTACGACATCGTGCTGAACGCCGAACAATCCGGCGTGAACGCCGCCCGCGCCGGAATGACCGGGAAAGAGCTGGACGACGTCTGCCGCAACCTGATTACCGAAGCCGGCTACGGCGACAAGTTCGGCCACTCGACTGGGCATGGGTTGGGGATCGAGGTCCATGAGCAACCTGGTGTCAGCTTCCGCTCCGAAAAACAGATATTGCCGGAAGGGGCAGTGGTGACGATCGAGCCAGGGATCTATCTCCCCGATCAATTAGGGGTCCGCATCGAAGACGACGTGCTGCTAACCGCAACCGGCTGCACGGTCCTGACCTCCTCACCACGCGAACTGATTATCGTCTAAAAAAAAATAATTGGGATTGCCCAGACACGAGTGACCGAACCGAACCCAAATATCGAACCGCAGGAAGCCGCACCCCGGGCCAGCGAAACCGCAGCCAGTGCCGGGGCGATGGAGCATCAGATCGAGCACCAACCGGAACCCTCCGCCAGCAAGGAACCCTTGCCGGAGGATGCCCCGTTGCAGATTGAGTTCCCCCCGAAAGAATCGGCAATCGCTCCCCGGCGTGCAGCCCGCCCGGGGCGTGGGCGGGTGCTGATCGTCTCCTACTACTTCCCCCCAATCGGCTTGGGCCACGTGCTGCGGATTGCGCGGCTTGCAAAACATCTTACCGAATTCGGCTGGGAGCCAACGGTGCTGACGGTGAACGATGTTGGATACTTCGTGCAAGATTTTTCGCTGCTGGAAGAGGTGCTGGAAAGTGGCGTGCAGGTGGAGCGGACCAAGACCATGGACCCGGTGCGGCTGCTTGGGAACAAGCGGATGAAGAAGGTCCCGGTGGAGCGGTATCGGGGGTTTCTTCGGGGGGTCTCGCACACCTTCCTGCAGCCCGATAACAAGATCGGCTGGAAACGCTACGCGCTGCAGCGGGCGATAGAGTTGATGGAGGAACGCCCCTTCGATCTGGTGCTGGCCACCGCCCCGCCGTTCACCGATTTTATGATTGGGCGCGAGCTGCAAAAGCGGTACGGCCTTCCGTTGGTGGTGGATTACCAGGAGACCTGGCTGGACAACCCGCAGCAATTTTACGCAACGCCAATCCACCGAAGCTACGCGGCGGGGTTGGAGGAAGAAATCTTGAAGAATGCCGACGCGTGCGTGGTGGTCACCCGCCGGATTAAGGAGCGGCTGATTGCACGCTATCCATTCCTGACGCACGACTCCGTCCATATCATCCCGGGCGGCTACGACATCAAGGAATTCCAGAATGCGCGGCGGCACACGGTCCGCCCGCAGGAGAAAATGCGAATCACCTACTGCGGCGCGTTCGACGCACGCCACACGCCGAAGTACTTCTTCCAAGCACTTGCAAAAATCTTTGCCCAGCATCCGCAGACCCGAGGGGAAATCGAGGCGGTGTTTGTTGGCGTGCTGCCGGAAGTGTTCCGCAAGATGGCAACCAATATCGGGGTTGCCTCGGCACTGGTTTCCACTGGATATGTGGAGCATCAGAATGTCCCGGGGCTTCTGCTAAGCAGCCACCTTCTTTGGCTTGCGAACTACCACACCGCAAGTGTTCCGGGCAAGGTGTATGAGTACATGGGTTCGGGTCGCCCCATCCTTGCCCTAACCGAAAAAGGGGCATTAACCCAGACGCTTGCTGTCTACGGAGCCGCCACCGTTGTTCCGCCAACCGACCCGCAAGCAATTGCCGAGGCACTGCTTGACAGCTACCACCAATGGAAATCGGGAACGCTTCCGGAAGGGAGGCGCGAGGCAGCCGAAGAATACGACCAACGCAAACTTGCCGAACGCCTTGCAAGGGTACTGGCCTATTCGGTGCGGATCTAAAACAGTATCCATTCCCCCAATCGGGGCTGCTACCGGGAGTGGGGTAGCGGCAGGTCTTTAGCCTGCCGAGTGGGTAGTCGCCGAAGGCTAAAGACCTTCGGCTACCGGAAGTGGGGTAGCGGCAGGTCTTTAGCCTGCCGAGTGGGTAGTCGCCGAAGGCTAAAGACCTTTTATCAATCCCGATTCAATCGGGGCGGCTACCGGAAGTGGGGTAGCGGCAGGTCTTTAGCCTGCCGAGTGGGTAGTCGCCGAAGGCTAAAGACCTTTTATCAATCCCGATTCAATCGGGGCGGCTACCGCTTGTGGCGAAGCAATGAGCCGACATATTTCCAAAGTGACTGAATCACGACCGATACCAATCAACATGACCATCCTTCTTCTTGGCTCCGGTGGGCGCGAGCACGCGATTGCTTGGAAGCTGCGCCAATCCCCAACCGTTACCCGGCTGATCTGCGCGCCGGGAAATCCCGGAATGGCTTCGCTGGGTGAGCTTGCCCCGGTCGCCCCTGAGGATGCCGACGCGGTGGTGGAGCTGTGGCGGCATCACAACGCCGACCTTGTGGTGATTGGGCCGGAAGCTCCGTTGGCCGCTGGCGTTTCCGATGCCTTGCGCCAGGCGGGCGCGGTGGTGTTTGGTCCAAGCCAGGCGGCGGCGCGGCTGGAGTGGGATAAATCGTTCTCCAAAGGCTTCATGCAGCGGCATGGAATCCCCTCGGCAGCCTCGCAAACCTTCACCGCCCAGCAGCTTGATGCCGCGCACAAGTACGTCAATGCCCACCCCTTGCCGGTGGTGCTAAAAGCCAGCGGGCTTGCTGCCGGAAAAGGGGTAGTGATTGCCGAAACCACCCACGAAGCCCTTGCCGCGCTGGATCAAATGTTGGATGGAAGCGCGTTCGGGGAAGCGGGGGAGACGGTGGTAATCGAGGAGTTCATGCAGGGCGAGGAAGCATCGGTGTTTGCAATCACCGACGGGAAGAATTACGGGGTGCTTGCCCCCTCCCAGGACCACAAGCGCGTTGGCGATGGCGACACCGGCCCAAACACCGGCGGAATGGGAGCCTACGCCCCCGCCCCAATCGTCACCCCGGAACTGATGGAGAGCATCTGCCAGCAGATCATCGAGCCAACGCTGCGCGGAATGGCCGCCGAAGGAACGCCCTACGTTGGCTGCTTGTATGTTGGGGTGATGATCCACAATGGAGCTGCGCGGGTGGTGGAGTTCAACAGCCGCTTTGGCGACCCTGAAACGCAGGTGATCCTTCCAATCCTCACCAACGACCTTGCCACCGTGATGCTTGCCGCCGCCACCGGAACCATGGACCAGATTGGCCAGCTAACCAGCAACGGCGCTGCCGCCTGCGTGGTGATGGCCAGCGAGGGCTACCCAGCCAGCTACCCAAAAGGGCGGGAGATTGTGGGGATTGGGGCTGCTGAATCGGAGGAAGGGGGGATTGTGTTCCATGCCGGAACGGCAATGCGCGGCGCGGCATTGGTGACGAACGGCGGGCGCGTGCTTGGCGTTGCCTCGGTCAACCAGCAGGGGGATTTGCTGAAGGCGATTCGCCAGGCCTACTATGCTGTGGAGCGGATTAGCTTCGACGGCGCGTTTTACCGCAGCGACATCGGCCACCGCGCGGCTGGGAGGGCGGGCAACCGATGAACATCTTGGTGACCGGCGGGGCGGGATTTATCGGCTCGCACATTGTGGACCGCTACCTTGCTGGCGGGCATCGCGTGACGGTGCTGGACAACCTTAGCACCGGCCTCAGGGAAAATCTGAACCCGCAGGCGGAGTTTGTGGAAGCCGATCTTCGCGACCGCGACGCAGTAAGGCTGCTGCTGCAATCCGGGCAGTTTGATCTTATCAACCATCACGCCGCCCAGCTTGATGTCCGCGTCTCCGTTCGCAACCCGCAATTCGATGCCGAAGTGAATATCATCGGTGCGCTGAATCTGCTGCAATCGGCGGTGGAGTCAGGGGTGCGCCACGTGATTTTTGCCAGCAGTGCCGGAACCGTGTATGGTGAGCAAGAATATTTCCCCGCCGACGAACTCCATCCAACCAACCCAATTTCTCCTTACGGAGTCGCCAAGCTAACGGTCGAGAAATACCTCCATTATTACCGCCATGTTGCCGGGCTGAATTACGTGGTGCTTCGCTACACCAACGTGTATGGTCCCCGGCAAAATCCGCACGGCGAAGCGGGGGTGGTGGCTATTTTCTGCCAGCAGATGCTGCGCCGCCAAAACCCAGTGATGTACGGCGATGGCCAGCAAACCCGCGATTATGTTTTTGCGTTGGATGTGGCCAATGCTAACCAGCTGGCGCAGGAATATCTTGCCGCAGGCCGCTCCGGAGTGTTTAATATCTGCACCAATACCGAGGTCACGGTCAATGAATTATTCCATCTCCTTAATCAGACGATAGGCTCCGATTGCTTGGAAACTCATGCTCCCGCTCGAGCCGGGGAACAATTGCGTTCCGTCTGCACCTACCAACGCGCCCAGCAAGAATTAGGATGGAATCCTTCTCTGAATTTTGAAGAAGGCATTCTGGAGACGGTGAGTTTTTTTAGGAAGAATAATTAGGATCACACACCTTCCCTCACCATTTCACTTGACCGCCCTACTGAATCGGGGCGGAGCCAGCCGATTTCTCCATTGCGTAGCTACGCGATTTCCTTGATCCTTCAATACCTCCGTCCTCTTCCATTGCTTATGTTACCATTGCATGAGCGTACGCTAACTCTCAAATAAACAGGAAGGACCGATGAAAAAAATCATGAACCTTTTGCTCGCGCTGGTTGTGGGGTTGATAGCTGTGGCCACGCATCTATCTGCCCAAACCCGCTACGACATCACCATGATGGTGGACTCGGTAAAGCGCGAGGTTATTGTCGCAGTCCCATCGGGAACGCCGCCGGCGGGGGGGTATCCGGTTGTTTTCATGTTCCATGGAACCAGCGGCGACGGGGAGAAGTTCTTCAACATCTCTGGATGGAAGGAAAAAGGGGAAATCGAGAAATTTATCTCTGTTTTCCCAAGCTCGCGGGCCTATTGCATCACCGAAGATGGCGAGCAGAAAACCACAACAAAATGGAATTGTGGAGAGTTAGTGGAAGTTGCTTGCCCTGGCCAAAATCTAAAAAATGACGTGACGTTTGTTCGGGCAATGGTGGATAGCCTTAAAAGTCGCTTTCCGGTTAATCCCAGCAAGTTTTACGTTTCTGGATTTTCCAACGGTGCTTGCTTTGCGTTCAAGTTGGCAGTGGAGATGAGCGATGTTTTTGCGGCAATCGCTGCTTCCGGTGGCGGCTTTAATTATCTGGATTCTGCCAAGCCAAAACGAAATATTCCGCTGTGGCTAACCGTTGGCACCTTAGATGACCGCTGGTTGGAAGCATTTGCCCAATATGGCATTACCGAGCTGCCACTGAATGACAGTATTGTGTTCATGTACCGTAAACTTATTGGGCGATTCACAGGAGCCTATGGCTACGATACCACCTACACGAAAGACTCCACAAAAGTTTTTTTAACCTACCATTACTCCGACCCGAACAGGCAAACGCAGGCGGAAGGATTTCAGTTTACGTTGATTGACAACCTCTATCATCAATATCCCAACGGTGAAAATGTGCCGTATGCAGCCGCAAATTATTTTTGGGAGTTTTTTAGCCGGGCAACGCAAACGTCTGGCGTTGAACCGGAAGCACGATTCACAGAGGGCCTCAATCTTTTCCCAAACCCTGCGCGGGAGTATGTGGTGGTTGAAGGTGAGGGGGATGTTGCGATAATTGTCCGGAATATCATGGGAGAGGAGGTTCTACGGGTAGATGGAGCAAGGGGTCAGCGGCTGAGTATCGGATCGTTGCCACCAGGGATGTACGTTGCGGAAGTGTCCAGCAAGGGAGCACGCTCGGCACGAATGCTGCTGGTGGAATAGCTGGTAGAAATTGAACGAAATAACGCGCCTCTGCCACTGCGAAATTCACGGTGGTGGAGGCGTGCTATTTTTTGGAGAAGTGTCATCACCGAATAATTTCTACCAACTCCAGCAAGCCCCGGTCAATCTCCGCTTTTTTCTCCCACGCTTCTCGCATCGAGGTCAGCACAACCTCGCCATTAATTTCACCGGCCATCATGCAGCTTTTTCCATCCAGTAGCGCCTGCACAGCCGCCGCGCCAAGCCGGGTGGCAAGGATGCGATCCCGTGCGGTGGGCGCGCCGCCGCGTTGGATATGCCCAAGAATTGCTACCCGAGCTTCAATGTTAAATCGCTTCTTAAAATCCTCGGCAAATTTGAACGCGCCGCCGTAATCATCCCCTTCGCTGATAATAAAAATGTGCCGTTTCTCCTGATTTACTCCCCCAACATATCTGCATAAATCCTCGAAATTGGTGACGATTTCTGGAACAGCCACGTACTCGGCCCCGACGGCCGCGCCAACATCCAGGGCAATAAATCCTGCGTGGCGGCCCATCACCTCAACAAAAAATGTGCGCCCGTGGCTTTCGGCGGTGTCGCGCAGGCGGTCCACAGCCTCCATGGCAATATTCACTGCGGTGTCGTAGCCAATGGTGAAGTCGGTTCCGTACAGGTCGTTGTCAATGGTTCCTGGGGTTCCAATCACTGGCACTCCGTGTTCCTCGAAGAAGACCGTCGCGCCCTGGAATGTTCCATTTCCGCCGCACGCCACCAATCCCTCAATCTCATATTGTTTAAGATTTTCCAACGCTTGTTTGCGTCCTTCTGGGGTGGCAAATTTGGGGCAGCGATCGGTGCCCAGCACTGTTCCGCCGCGCCCAATAATTCCGCTGACGCTGGCGCGATCCATCGGGATAATATCCCCATCAATCATCCCCTGGTAGCCGCGCTTGATGCCGAACACCTGCAATCCCTTCGCGATTCCGTAGCGAACGGCGGCGCGGATGCACGCGTTCATTCCCGGCGCATCGCCCCCACTGGTGAAAATGCCGATACGTTTCATGGATGTGTTGAGGATATTTTGAGTTGATGCTGCTGATTACCTGCGCCAGCAATGCCGCTGCCTTGCAGAAAAAGGAGGGTGAAAAATCCCACCTTCCCCATTCCCCTGCAAGTTGCGAAATGTTCAAGATGCAGCCGTTTACACCGCCCCCCAGTTTGCACGATTATTTTTGCTGCGGCCAAAAAAATTGACCGATCACATCATTACAGGAACCGAACCATGCGTGGCTACAACACTACTGCCGAGTTTATTCAAGCCCTGGAGAAAGCTGGCGAGCTTGTCCGGATCAAGGCTGAGGTTGATTCTGAGTTGGAGGTAAGCGAAATCGCTTGCCGCGTGATGAGGAAATATGGCCCGGCGCTGTTGTTCGAGAACGTTCGCGGCGCAAAAACTCCGTTGCTGATTAACGCCTACGGAAGCTACCGCCGGATGTGCATGGCGTTGGGGGTTGAGTCGCTGGATGAAATCGCCGAGCGGATCACCTCGTTGATTGAAATCAAGCCGCCAACGTCGCTGAAGGAGTCGCTGAAATTATTGCCGCACGTTGCGCAGGTTCGGAACTTCCCGCCGCGCACCGTCAAGAAGGCCGCTTGCCAGGAGGTGGTCTATCGTGGTTCCGAGGTGGATTTGGGGATGTTCCCAATCATCAAGTGCTGGCCGGAGGATGGGGGGAAGTTCATCACGTTGCCGCAGGTTGTCACGCGGAATCCAGAAACCGGCGCGCCGAATGTTGGGATGTACCGAATGCAGGTGATTGATAAAAACACAACATTTTTGCACGCCCAAGCGCACCACGGTGCTGCGGGGCATTTGCGAAGCTACCGCGAGCGTGGGATCACAAAAATTCCGTGTGCCGTGGCGATTGGCGGCCCATCGGTTGCCACCTACGCCGCCACCGCGCCAATGCCCCCCGAACTTGATGAATGGCTGCTTGCCGGATTCTTGCGCGACGAACCAGTGGAGATGGTGAAGACGCTGGAGCACGACCTGAAAGTCCCCGCCGAATCGGACATTGTGTTGGAGGGGTACATTGATCTTGAGGATTTCCGCACCGAAGGACCGTTTGGGGACCACACCGGATTTTACACCCTGAAGGATGAGTATCCAACGTTCCATATCACCACAATCACCACGCGGAAAAACCCTGTGTATTGGACGACGATTGTGGGCCAGCCGCCGAAGGAAGATTATTTCTTGGGAAAAGCCACCGAGCGAATTTTCCTGAGCATCCTGAAAAAAACAGTGCCGGAAATTGTGGATATGAACCTGCCAATTTTTGGGGTGTTCCATAATTTCTGTTTCGTCTCCATCCGCAAGGAATATCCGCACCACGCGCGGAAGGTGATGTACGCGCTGTGGGGGTTGGGGCAGATGTCGTTAAGCAAATACATTGTGGTGGTGGATTGCGACATTGACGTGCAGAACACCGACACCGTGATGTTCCATGTTGGCGCAAATGTTGACCCGCAGCGGGATATCCAAATTGTGCGCGGGCCGATTGACGTTCTGGACCACGCAAGCGACATGAGCGGTTGGGGCGGAAAAATGGGGATTGACGCAACCCGAAAATGGAAAAGCGAAGGCTTCCCACGCGAATGGCCGAAGGAGTTAGAGATGACTCCAGAAATTGTTGACGCAGTCTCCGCACGCTGGAAGGAATATGGCCTGCCAATGGAGTTAAAAGGTGAGCCAACAATGGCGCGGCGCGGCGTTCTGCTGGAATCGCAAGCCAACAGCGGCGGCGGAAAAATAGGAACGATTGAAAGTGGTGGCGCGCAGATTGGGGGGTAAGGGTGCAAGATAGAGTCGGTAAAATGAAGCAGCCTTTCAGGAATTAGCCTGAAAGGCTGCGTTGCTTCCGATCCCCTTAAAAATCTTGCTTCCTGAAACGCCAAACCGCAATGGTTGACATCACAATAAAGAAAATAGCTCCCTGAATAAATGGAGCGGAGCTGCTCACCATCCCAGAAAAAATCAAGGAGCGATTCGCTTCCACTAAATCAAACGGTTGTGGCAGTATCCAAAACAGCCCATCAATCATTGCTTGGGCAATCGGGCTGGTGATAAACATGTACAGCGTCTCCTCGCGGTTGCTCAGAAATGATGAAAAAAGAAAAATGTGGATGTACGCAAGGCTCATCGGAAGCACCCAGCTTTCTGTGATGACATTCATGCAAACCACAAAGCTGTAAAACACCAAAAAACCAAAAAGTGAGATAAGAAACGTCCAAACGATGAAGGAGGTAAGCCACACCCCGGAGAACACCCCATAAATGACAAATATCCCCACAACGAACAGCAGAAGGTTTACGCCAACAGCAATAATTCCCCCCAAAGTTCGGCCAAGCAGAAGCACCCCGCGGTCAACAGGTTTCGATATCAGCAAGTCAATCGTCCCTTTTTCCATCATGGAGGGGACAATGCCGGCGGTGGCAAAAATTGCCAGCAAAAAAACCGCCACCCCCACCAAGGTGCTGTACGCAGCAAGCTGGCCCCGCACCATCTCCGTCACAAGAGCTTCCTGGCTGGCGGGCGAGCGGAGTTGCAGGCTGTCGGCTGGGGTTATTTCCAGGGATTTGCTTGGTGTGGTTGTGTCGGGCGTGGCCGCGTCCGCCGTTGTTGCGGAGTCTTCCCCAATGCCCAACAACCGCTCGGCCGTCGTGTCGAGTAGCAGTGTGGAATCGCCTTCAACTGCGGTAATAACCGACGAGGTTGTTGTTGCCCGCGCAGTGTCGTAGCTGTCGGAAATCATTCCAACAACCAACCCGGTGATGAGCAGTGCCAGCACTTCAATCACAACAATTCCAAGAATTACTTTCTTGGCATAAATCTCACGA
The DNA here is from genome assembly GCA_016710285.1 of Chlorobiota bacterium. Classification (NCBI taxonomy): domain Bacteria; kingdom Pseudomonadati; phylum Chlorobiota; species Chlorobiota bacterium. The sequence continues at coordinate 3,075,760 of JADJXR010000001.1, forward strand.
AACGTGTCGGCGATCAGTGCGCGTACTTTCACTTCACACCTCCTTCGGTGATGATGTCAATAAACAAATCCTCCAGGCTTTGCCGCTCGGGGCGAACTGCGGAGAGAAGAATTCCGGCAGAGCGAATGGCATCAATTGCGTGGTTCAGGTCGGTTAATGTTTCGGCGGTTAGGAGCATGGCATTTTCGGTAACGGTGCAGGCGGGGATGCGCGGCAGCAACGTGCGGAGTTGTTCCTGCTGCAACGCGTCAACTTCAATCCGCCATAATTTTTGCATGGCGGTTAATTCTTTCACGGTTCCCATCCTCACTAATTCCCCTTTATTCATAATCGCCACGCGGTCGCAGATAAGTTCCACTTCAGAAAGCAGGTGGCTGTTCAGAAAAACGGTTTTCCCCTGCGCTTTTAATTCGGCAATTATTTCGCGGATTTCCCGCCTTCCAACCGGGTCCACGCCGTCGGTTGGTTCGTCAAGGAAGATCACATCGGGGTTGTTCAGCATTGCTTGGGCAAGGCCAATCCGCTGCATCATTCCTTTGGAATATTGGCGGATACGGGTGGCGGACCATTGGCCCATTTGCACGATTTCCAGCAACTCCCTGCTGCGCTGCTCAATCGTTGGCGTATCCAACCCGCTAAGCTGGCCGAAATAATGGAGCACGCCAAGCCCGGTCAGATATGGCGGGTATCGGTGGTTTTCCGGCAGGTATCCGATGATTTGTTTTGCCGTGGCGGTTCCGGCGGCCCTTCCCTGAATTGTTGCCTTCCCGCTGGTGGGGAAAACAATTCCCAGCAGCAATTTCACCAACGTGGTTTTGCCGGCTCCGTTCGGCCCCAGCAAACCAAAAATCTGGCCGGCGGGAATTTCTAGATGGAGCGGTTTTAATGCGTGAATCGGCTGCTTTTTCCGCCCCGATCCTTTGTAGATTTTTTCAAGGCCGTGGATGCTGATTGCTGGTTCGGGCATAGTGGCGATTGGAAAGTTTTTTTGCTTTTCTGGCGATTGATGTTTTTACCGCAATGCCGACTCAATCGCTGTGCGCCCGTCGGTTTTGTCGTCGCGGTATTTCAGGATAATTGGGGTTGATAGGCTTAGCCCCTGCTCGCGCGCCCAGTCGTCGCGGATTGGCCGGCTGCCGTTGATTACCACCGCGCCTTCGGGAATTTCCAACGCCCCGGTTTCGGCTGATGAAAGAACGCGCTGGTTCGGAACATCGTACACCCGCGACGAAGCGGTAAGAACAACCCCAGCGGCCAACACCGCGCGGCGGCGAACGATGGTCCCTTCGTACACGCCGCAATTCCCCCCAACCAACACTTCATCCTCGATAACCACCGGGTTTGCGCCCACTGGCTCAAGCACCCCGCCAATCTGCGCGGCGGCACTCAGGTGGACCCGTTTCCCAATTTGGGCGCAGGTCCCCACCAGCGCGTGCGAATCCACCATGGTCCCTTCGTCCACGTAAGCCCCGATGTTGATGTACATTGGCGGCATGCAGATCACGCCCGGCGCAACGTACGCTCCGTCGCGAATGGCGGACCCGCCAGGGACCAGCCGCACGTTGTTCGCAAGGGAAAAGTTGCGCATTGGCAAATTTGCTTTGTCGAAAAAGCTGAAACCGCCGGTGGAAGCGTCGGCCAACTGGCCAGCGCGGAACCCAAGCAGAATGCCTTGTTTCACCCAAGCGTTCACCTTCCAGCCGCCGCTGCCGTCGGGTTGGGCCGCGCGGATTTCGCCGTTGTTCAGATGCTGTTTCAGCTCGGCAAAAATGGCGTTTGCTTCCTGGAGCGGAAGCTCGGAAATGGGAAGCGCGAACAGTTCTTCGATTCGTGATTGCAAGATCATGGTTGAGCGGAAATCGGAAGTTGGTTGTTGGAATTGGGCTGTTGGAAGAAGGAGGCAAGCCCGCCTGTTTGGCCGCAAGGAAGGGGGGCGAAGGCTAAGAAGGCGTTGAAGAAATCGTTGCGGTTCTTCCAAGCACTTCTTTTGGTGGCGACCATTGTTTTGCGCCGCACCCCCTTTGCCGCAAAGATCGTGAGCGATAACCGAATGTGCGGTAAAATTCTATGCGGTGGGAATATGCTGTGGGAGGGGGGGCTTCAGCTTCCATCACCTCCAACAATGGCAAGGGCATGATCCCGTTTTCTGGGAATCATGCCCTTTGGTTATTTGGCTTGGGGGGAATATCTCTATCTACCGTTTGGGGAGTTGCATGGACTCCACGGCCACAAACTGGCCGCCGTTGTACCGCCCTTCGGTGGGGCCGTTTTCCAGGTTTAGGACCCCGCGTGGGCACACCGCCGCGCACATCCCGCAGCCAACGCACGAAGCGCGGATGATGTTCTGGCCGCGCTGGGCGTAGCTGCGCACGTCAATCCCCATTTCGCAATACGTCGAGCAATTGCCGCAGGAGATGCACTGGCCGCCATTGGTGGTGATGCGGAAGCGGGAGAATTTTTTTTGGAGGATTCCAAGAATGGCCGCCATTGGGCAGCCAAACCGACACCAGACGCGGGTCCCCATAATGGGATAGAACCCAACGCCGATCACCCCGCTAAACATCGCGCCGATAACGAACCCATAAACCGACGAAAATCCTTGCGAGAGATCACCCAGCATTGCCCCCTGGCTGGCAGAGTTAATCCAGAGTAGCGCGGTGGTGATGGTGATAAACGCCAGCACCGAGTGGATCATCCAGCGTTCGATCTTCCAGGACTTCAGCGATTTATCGGAAAGTTGCCGCCACTGGTCCCCGGCGGTTTCGGCAAGGCCGCCGCAGCCGCACACCCAGGAGCAGTACCAGCGTTTGCCAAAGAAATAGGTCAGCACCGGGGTTCCGATAAACGTCATGATTGCGGCCCAGCGGATCATGAATGGAGCCAGCCCGCCCCCTTGCGCAAATTCTTCGTAGCCGCTGGGGAACAGGTAGTAGTATTTCAGCGGCCAGAAGTAGGTGAAGTAGAATTCCTTCTGCTGGAACATCACCAGCAACGCCGGGATCAAGAAGGCGAAGAAGAGTTGGAAGAACATCACGCTGGCGGTGCGGATCATCTGGTAGCGGCTATGGCGATATTTCAGGATTGCACGGAACCCCATCACCAGAATTGCCAGCGTGTAGAAGGTCCCGTACATGAACCACTGGTCCGCGGGTTGGCCGCGAAGCGTGTAGCTTAGCGGATCCATCATCCGAATCAGCCCTTCCAGCGTTTGCGGGAACCAGTACAGCAGCACGTAGAACCCGGTGATGACAATCGCCAAAATCCACCCAACGCTTCCCCGTGCGGTGGAGCTGGAGAAGGTGATGCCGTTGTTTTTAATCCCGGCAATCCCTTTCCCATACTGCTTTGTGATGTACAGAAGCCCGCCCCCAACCAGCAGTGCCATGCTGAGCGATAGCATCAGAATTGGCTGCGTGGTTCCCGCGCCGAATGCTGCCACAAGCAGTGCCAACATCCCCAGCCCTATCAGGGCCAAGGCCATCCGCTGCGCAAAGCCAACGTGCCCGGCGGGGTTGCTGGTAAGTTGAAAACTTGGTGAGTAGTTCATGTCAGGAATCGGTTAGTGGAGAAGCCTGGAAGCCACTCCGTTGTTCTTCGATGATGAATTGATTCTTTTCCCCAGCCCGCGCCGGCGCGGAAGCCTTCGGTGCCGGTCATTGGGGCGACCCTCTATCTATCTCTGTTCTATCTACTCTCCGCCATTGCCTTCCCCTGCTTGCGTTGCTGGGTTAGTGGATGGTTGGGGTTCTGTTGATTGTAGAGCTTCAAGACCTCAGGCTCGTAGTGCCGGAAAAATTCTGGGTCGAAGTTTGCTTCGCCTAAATGCTGGACCACATACTCCAGCGTGCGCCCCTCGCGAATCCAGCGGGAGCAGACCTCCTGCCGGTAGCGGATGCCGAACAGGTTGAACCCATTCACATGGCGGCTTGCTGCGTCGTAGTTGATGCGGATGGAGTGGAGGCCATCGGGATGCTCCCAATAAAGCGTTGCTTCCCCCTCGCGGAGTTTGTTCCCAACATAGCCGTAGGTCTGATACTCAATGTCGAAGAACTTTGCGGAGTTGAACCACACCCCGCGATTGTACCGGGTGCGATTGCCGCAGATGGTTTGCGCCACCACCTCGCCATGCATCTTCCCGGTGTACCACAGTTGCTCAACTTTGGGGGCCAGCGGCTGCGGTTCGTGGAACTCGGCGCAATCGCCAATGGCGTAGATGTTGGGGATGTTCGTCTCGAAATACTGGTTCACCAGCACCCCGCGCCCGGTTTCCACCGCCGAGCGTTTCACCACCTCGATGTTTGGGCTGACGCCTGCGGTCAGGGCCACAAACTCGCAAGGGATTTCTTCATCGTCGGTGGTCAGCACCGACATCACCCGGCCTTCTCCATCGGAGAGTATCTTCTTCAACTCGCTCCCCAGCCGAAGATCAATCCCTTGCTGGCGAATATGCCTGCCGATCATATCAGCTTCTTCAACCGGAAGGATGTTGTTCCAATAGTGTTCCTCGCGAACCAGCATCGAGGTGTAGATGTGGCGCGAGTGGAGCATCTCGGCAACCTCAATGCCAATCAGCCCACCGCCAACAATCACCCCTTGCGCAATTCCTTTGGTGTTCCGCTCCATTGTTTGCAGGTCCTGCCAACTGTACAGCCCTTGCACCCCTTGAAGGTCCTGGCCCGGCCATCCAAATTTGTTGGACTTTGATCCGGTGGCAATAATCAGGACATCGTAGCCGATGGTCCGCCCGCCGCTGACGGCAAGTTGTTGCCGTTCGGTGTCAATGGCTTCCACGTAGCCGTTCACCAAGTCAATCCGGTTTTTCTGCCAGAACCAATCTTCGTAGGGCTTGATGTTGTTGTAGGTCATGTGGCCCATATAGACGTACATCAAGGCGGTGCGGGAGAAGTGATGCTCGGTCTCGTAACTGATGACCGTGATCTGGTGATCGCTCAGCTTCCTGATGTGCCGCGCTGCGGTGATCCCCGCAATGCCGTTCCCGATAATTGCTACGTTCATCTGGCGAATGGAAAGAGAGAGTGTGTGTGCTGCGTGTGCGTGCGTTGACTGGCTGCCGTTGGCCGCACGAGAATGTGGCTGCTGCGGGCTGCCGGAATCTTGCTGGCTATGAAACACACCAGCTGGCCGAACTATTCCCGCAGCCACAGTCGTTTACGAAATACAAAAATGTTCGGATGTACAGAAGGGGCGGTCCGAACAAACCGCCGGAGAGATCGTGGAAAAAAGAGGAATAAGGGGGAAATGAAGAAAGAAGCCGCTGTTACAACTGATTGTTTCCTATGGTTTTCGGAACGGGGTGGGCTGATAATCTGGTTTTGTAACGTAACTTCGCGGAAACATTGAACCTGAGCACTGCTCATCTACCTTGCAATCAAAACCTGGGAGTCACAATGGGCCAGACCAAAATTCTTGTGATTGACGACGATTCGGAGCTGAACGATCTTCTCAGCGATTTCTTCGAGTCACAAGGGGCCAAGGTTATCACGGTCGAACGCCCTTCGATGGGGCTAAAAAAGGTGCGCGACTTACATCCAGACGTTGTTGTGCTGGACGTGATGTTGCCCGAAATGGACGGCTTTGAAGTCGCCAAGAAAATCCGCGAAAACTCCGCCGTTCCAATCGTCATGCTGACCGCACGCGGCGATGTCAACGACCGCATCACCGGCCTGGAAATCGGAGCCGATGATTACATGCCAAAGCCGTTCGACGTTCGTGAGCTGTGGACCCGCATCCAAGCGGTGCTGCGCCGCACGTACAAAAACTTTGGCGTTACCGGCCAGTATGATTTTGATGGATTGGAGATTGACGTGAACACGCAATCGGTGAAGCTGGATGGAAAGGCACTGGACCTAACCACTGCCGAGTTCGAGATGCTGCGGCTGTTTGCCGAAAACCCCCAGAAGCCGCTGGACCGCGATTTTATGATGGAGCAAACACGTGGCATTCCCTGGGAGTCGTTCAACCGTTCGGTTGACGTTGTGGTAAGCCGCCTGCGCCAAAAGTTAGGGGACGACCCGCGCCATCCCCGCTTCCTGAAAACAATCTGGGGAACCGGCTATATGTTCATTGGCCAAACCGGTGAAGAATCTGCCGGCGAGGCTGCCGAGGAAGCCGCACCAGTGGTGGAAGAGGCTCCGGTCGAGGTCAAAGAGGAGAAGTCAAGCCGCAGCAAGAAGCGGTAATTTCCCCCCCTCCGTCGGTATCGCGCAAATTGCAGAGGAGACGTAGCGCGGAGCGGAGAAGGCAATCGAACTTCCCGCTCCGCTTTCTTTTTTCTGCTTGGTTTTTGCGCTCAATCCAAGCCATCTGCTTTGCCGGCAATCCTTTGTTCCTGTGATGAACCTTCGCTGCGGGGAAGATTCAGCAAAGGATTCGCCAAACAACCTGTTCCCTGAACTTATCTATGCTGCGTGCCGATGCCACCACCGCATAACCGCTCCTCGATCGTTGCTCAGATGGGGCGGCGCACACTTTTCTGGAAGGTCTTGGTGCTGATCTCCATCACCACCGTTGCCAGCACTGTGGTGATTGCCCTCTACTTCCGGTACGTCCTGCGCGACAGCTACTCGGTATTTCTGCGCGAGCAGGTTAGCAGCTACATGCACCTTGTGGTGGATGATATTTCCATCCATCCGCAACACCTGCCGCACCAGCACCACGCCCACCCCGCACCTTCGGTGGCCCACTTGCCCGACACCGCACGGGCGCGGTTGCTTACCAAGCGATATCCGTTCGACATCGCCATTGAGCAGGCAACGGGAACCTGGTCCAGCACCGACCTGATCCCCACCGCTGCGGTGCTGACCAGCGAGACATCGGCCGGGAATTTCGATGACGGAACGGAGTTCCTGTTCCGCACCTACCAGGACCATTTGTTCGGAATTATTCGCCACCCTGAGGCAACGTACATCGTTCGGATGCGCTCGGTCCCGCAGGAAACCACGTGGTTGCTCCCCACGGTGCTTCTGGTTGGTGCGTTGTTCCTGCTTTTCGCCGCCGCCTATTTCTACGTCCAGCGATTTCTGCGCCCAATTCGGGAGCTAATGAAAGGGGTGGAGGCAGTCAGCAAAGGGGATTTTGAGTTCCGCATCGGCACCGAATCGAACGATGAGTTGGGGGAGCTTAGCGTGGCGTTCAATCTGATGGCCGAGCAAGTTGCGGCAATCATCGCCAGCAAGCGCCGGCTGCTGTTCGACGTTAGCCACGAACTCCGTTCGCCAATCGCACGGATGACGGTAGCCTTGGCGATGCTCCCCGAAGGGAAAGCCCGCACCTCAATCGAACGGAACGCCCGCGAGCTGAACACCATGATTACCGAGCTTCTGGAGAACGAACGGCTTGCCGTGTTGGGGGGGAAGATTGTCCACGAGAATGTGGAGATTGTTGGGCTAACACGCGGGGTGGTGGATTCCTTCACCGAAGAAACGGCGCGATTGGAGTTCGATACCTTAACCGAAAGCCTTCCCATTGTTGCCGACAGCCAGCGGTTGATGATCGCCATTCGCAACGTGATCTCCAACGCGCTGAAATATTCTTCCAGCAGCGACGGCCCGGTAAAAATCTCCGTCTTTCCCGACGACGACGGCGTGCGTATCGTTGTGGCGGACCGTGGAATCGGCATCTCGCCCGAGGCTCAGGCAAAAGTCTTCGAGCCATTCTACCGCACCGACGATTCCCGTTCGCGAGCAACGGGGGGGTATGGCTTGGGGTTATCGCTTACCAAATCCATTGTGGAAGCGCATGGCGGGGCAATCCAGCTAACAAGCGTGTTGGGGGAAGGGACAACGATTATGATGTGGATCCCCAACACCCCCTTGCCGCAACCGGTGCTGCCGGATATCAAGGCTTCGGTACGAATCCCAGATAAAGGAAGGGAGAAAAGAGAAAAGCATCTATGAAAACCATTAAAAATGATGAATGCAAAGTTGAAAACATTCGCAGAGTATAAAACTGAAGCACATACGTGGATTACGCTTGCAGGGGGCGAATACTACCCTGATATCCTCCATGATGCTTGCACGTTATATGAACCAGTTTTGGTGATGTTTGGGAAAATTTTACGATCGTCGGAGAGTTCTATCCGAGTATTGCAGGAAATTGGGCAGGTGCCCGAGGGATGGATGCGTATTCAATTATCCCGTGTATTCCGAAAATACGTCAGCCCTGAAACTCCAGTAGAAATGTTAAAGAGGAAAAATCAAATACAAGAGATATGCGAGCGATTTGGCAAGAATTTCCGTGCTATTAACCAAGTCCAGCGTGCATTCGACAGCCGCCCTATTCCTGATGAGGCCTTATGTGCATTGCTTTGGGAATACAAAGACCGTGGGAAGAAAGGATATGATCTGACATCACGATTTTTTGAGGTTTTCAGGAAAAACTTCCCGGATTTTATCATCGCTGGGCCAGAGGGTGCTGGGCGTGATATTCCTCTAGGTGAAATCTTCACAAACTATCCCAATCCTCGTCGCCCAGTTGATTTTATTATTCAGCATCAAGCGAAAACGGTAGCAATCGGGTTAGCCCGATATGATAGCGACCGTGGCGGTTCCCAAGAAGATGATCGCGTAGGTGGCTATATCAATTGTGCAAAGGAAATTTTACGTTATGCGGATAAACATTCGTTGAAAACAAAAATCATTTTTCTCAATGATGGCCCCGGGTTGCTGCTTGGTTCTATGTGGGATGACTATGCTGCAATTGAGTCAATTCGCAAAAATAGAGTTGTAGTCACTACACTGCGCATGGTGAACGAACGGATTACAAAGCAATGGTTGCTATCGTAAGGAAAAAGCATGGCTGTTAGCATATCACAATCTCGTCTTCAAAAAAAGAACCTTACTCAAGTAAGTAGTGACCCTATTGTCCCACTGTGGAATCAAGATAAGGGCTCAAATAATCGTTTGTATTTTGGCGATAACTTGAATATCCTACAACTGTTATCTCAGGAACCTAACGTTCACAATAGTGTGCAGTTGATATACATAGACCCGCCGTATGCTACTGGCGGGGTATTTCAAACACGCTCTATGGAGGAAGCATACTCGGACACTCTCCAAGGGGATGATTATCTTGATTTCATGCGAAAAAGATTAGAACTTCTATACGGACTATTGGCAGATAATGGCTCGATATTCCTTCATTTGGATAGCATTATGGTGTTCCATGTAAAAGTGATGATGGATGAGATATTCGGAAATGGAAAATTTCGCGGAATGATTACTCGTCAAAAATGCAAGCCGAAAAATTATACTCGAAAAACCTTTGGCAATATCTCGGATTATATTCTCTATTATTCAAAAACGGATTCCCCTGTTTGGAATCGTCCGTATGAAGATTGGACTGAGGATAAAATCAAAAAAGAATATCCTTACATTGATGAAGCTAATGGAGTTCGCCACAAACGCGTTCCACTTCATGCACCCGGAATTCGTAATGGTGCTACCGGGCAAGCATGGAGAAATATGCTGCCCCCCCCTGGCAAACATTGGCAGTACACTCCGGATAAACTAGATGCTATGGATGCCAACAATGAAATTTATTGGTCTTCAAATGGAAATCCGCGAAGGAAAGTTTTGTTTGACGAGAACAAGGGGGTTCCGGTGCAAGATATTTGGCTTGATTATTTAGATGTTAATAACCAAAACACAAAAACTACTGGCTATCCAACCGAAAAAAATCCAATGATTCTACAAAGAATCATTGAAGCAGCTACTAATAAAGGCGATTTGGTTCTGGATTGTTTTGCAGGATCGGGAACAACCCTTGCCGTTGCTTCTACATTGAACCGACGATGGATTGGAATAGATTCCAGCCAAATAGCAATACGGACAATCCTCAATAGGTTTTACTCAGGACTGCAGCCGCTAGGGGATTTTGTTGGACGCGAGCAACCCAGCCAATCGCAAACGTCACTGTTTGGCGAAGCAAATGATAATGGCGCGGCAGCGCAACATCCCGGCGATTCCATCATCTCGGATTTTGCTTTTTATGGAACTCTGGAGTCAAGGGATCTTTTCAACACTGAATTGACCCGCCTTACTGTTGCTGGATAGGTTGCGCCCATGGATTCCTATGCTATGTAGCAAAAACAGATTTAGCGTGTTTATATACGCCAGAAAAGAGACTGTAGGGATCAATCCATCCCTTGTCGCCCAATACATTTGATCCGAAGTTAATGGTATGCCTACTACGCTGACCTCTCGCTTTGCCTGCGCGCTCAAGTTCCTGTTGATAGGAATCGCACTCCTTACTCCATTGCCTTTGTGCTCCCAATCCAACCTTGTCGGGGCCGATTCGCTGAACATGACGCTGTTTGGCCAGCTGAACCCCGTTGACACCGTTGGCCCCCATGCCGCCCTTTGGGGCTGGACCGCTCCCGATGGCCGCGAGTACGCCCTGTTCGGTAGCCAGATTGGAACCCATATCATTGACATCACCACGCAGCCAATCCGTGAGGTTGCGTTTGTTTGGGGACCACGCAATTCCTGGCGTGAGATAAAAACCTACAAGCACTACGCCTACATTGTCTGCGAAGCCCATACCGAAGGGAAAGGCTTGCAGATTGTGGACCTTTCCGGGCTTCCCAACTCCGTCCAGTTGATCCGCACCGACACCACAAACTTCAGCAGTGCCCACACCCTGTTCGTCAACGACCACTACCTGTACGTGAACGGAACCCAACCGGATGAAGGGAAAGCCAACGGCGGAACGATTATCCTTGACCTTGAGCCGGACCCAACAACGCCACGCAGGATTGGCCAAGTGGATCCATACTACTTCCACGACAGCTACGCCCGGAACGACACGTTCGTTGGCGCTGCGGTCTATGGCCAGGGGTGCGACATCTGGGACATCAGCAACCCGGCGGCTCCGGTTCGGCTTGCCAATTTCAACTATCCGTACAGCGGGACCCACAACGCCGAGCTTACCCCCGACGGCAACTACATCGGCACGTCCGATGAGATAAACTTCACCCCGAAGACGCTGAAAATTTGGGACATCCGCGACCTGAACAACATCCAGAAAGTGGCGGAATTCACCCCGAACTTGGACGACGTTATCCATAACGTCCATTTCATTGGCCGCTACGCCTATGTGGCATGGTACACCGCTGGCGTGCGGATCATTGACATGATTGACCCTCGCCACCCACGCGAGGTCGGTTTCTACGACACCTATCCCGGCATAAGCAACGGCTACAACGGTGTGTGGGAGGTGTATGGATGGTTCAAATCGGGGAAGGTGATTGCCAGCGACCGGAACACCGGGTTGTGGGTGATGAACTTCAACAACGCCACCGCTGGCTCCATTTCCGGGGTGGTGCGCGATTCCGCCACCAACCAGCCGATTGCCAACGCCACCATCACCGTCCCGCAACTGAAGCTGACGATTTCCACCAACGCCGACGGAGCCTACTACGTTGGCGGCGTTGCCGGAACCACCATCACCCTTAACACCTCGCGATTCCCCTACGCTGGAGCCACAACGCAGGAGGTGTTGCAGGGGGACCGGAAGCAGGATATCCTTCTAACAAAACTCCCTCAAGAGTGGCTAACCATCCATGCCCAGGACACCGCAGGGGTGCCGATCAACGACTTCCTGTTTGCGGTGGAGCCGATCAGCCATTCGGAGAAGGCAAGCAATGGAGAAGGAAGCCTTCTTCTTTCACGCGATAGCACCTTCATGGTGGCCGTGGGGAAGTGGGGATACCGCATCACCCGCACGCCGGTGAAAATCCCGGAAGGGGGGAAGGATCTGACGGTGACGTTGCAAACCGGCTACGAAGATGACGCAACGCTGGACCTTGGCTGGAGCTACGACGACCCCGCCGACAACGCCACCACCGGGCGCTGGGTCCGGATTGTTCCCTATCTGGGCTACAATTGGATTCATCCCGATGCCGAGCCAACGCGGCAGAACGGCTACGTTTTTATGACCGGCGAACCTCCCCGCAACGCGCCACCGCAGATCAACGATGTGAACCGTGGCCAAACCACGCTGACCTCCCCGATGATGGACCTGTTCGGCTGGAGCGGCGTGAAAATCCGGTACGACCGCTGGTTCGTCCACTACCCTGCCGACTCGGTCCGCGACTCGCTCTGGATTGAGCTTTCCAACGACGGCGGGCAAACCTGGAAGCTGATGCGGTGGCACGCCGAAGGGCGGTCCGGCTGGGCATCGGACACGGTGGAGCCGGGCGAATATCTGCCCCTAACCACCCAAATGAAATTCCGCATCCGCACCCGCGACACGCTTGGGACCAGCCTTGTGTTTGCCGCAATGGATAACTTCAACGTCTTCGTCACCCCGCCGCTTTCGGCACCGCACGCCGCGTCGCAAACGGGGGGCACGCCGGGGATAGAGTTGCGCGCCACCAATGGAGGCGTGGCGGTTCAGTTGGCGGAGAAGTATGCAGGAAAGCCGGTGAGGATTGAGCTGATTGACCTTCTTGGAAACACAAGGCAGCGGTTGCTTGATGGCGTTCTTTCAGCATCGGCGCAAACGCTTTTCTTCAACCCCGATCTCCCTTCCGGCTGGTATGCCGTGCGGGCAAGTGTGGGGGGGGAAGTGGGGCGCATCCAGCCAGTGCTGATCGCCAAATAACCCCCCTGGAGAATTGACCGTGGAGAATTAGCGGCGTCCCCCGCCGAACCGAAATGAAATGCGCATTGTTGAGGCCAGGTTGTGGCAATCAACAATGCGCATTCTGTTTTGGCGAATTGTGTGGAAGCGGATGCCGAAGGTGCAGCAGCGCGATGCGATCCCCTGTTGTTGATGGAGCAGCTTCTTGGCTTACTCCAAATCAAGTTGGGTTGGGGTGGGAGCTTCGTTGGGCGTTGCCAAGGATGTCCCTTTGGTATTCAGGAACCACTGCTTGGTGTACGGGTCGGTGCTGAAGAACGTGGCCAGCAGCTTCCCAATTTTGGCTTCGCCAGTTGGGCTGGGGTGCACGCCGTCGGCTTCCACATCTTCCGGCAGCCACGTGTGGCCAACGCTGTTCGGGGTTGCGCCGCTGGTCCAGAAAGGGGCGGCCCAGGCAACAAGCGGAGCCTTGCGGTCATCGCCATGCCAGTCCAGCCGTGGATCCGTTTCGGCAATCTGTGCTTCGATCAACCATTTCCACATCCATGAGTTGTAGTAGGCGCGTGGCTCCAGATGCTTCACCAATCCGTCGTCCTCCGGTTTGGGGGAGACGTATTGCGTGGTGTTCCGCCCCGTGACGTACACCACCCGAAGGTTCGGGAAAGTGGTGCGGATCCGTTGCAGCAGCTCAATAAATCCCTCACGCTCGCGGTTGACGGCATCGGGGAAGGTGAGTGTGTCGCCGCGCCCTTCCAACGATCCGGTCTTCAGCCAGATCACCGACACCTGGTTGAACGACGCGCCAGCATCGCGCAAGGTCCGCCCCACGTTGTTCTCAAAATATCTGCCGCTGGGATCGTTCATTTTCTCCAGCGAAATTCCCCCTTGCCCGCCGTTCACAAACAGCAGGGACGGGTTGAGATTCGGTAGCTTCATTGCCTCATCAACAAATGCCGGGAACTCCTGCGTGGGGCTGCTTGCGCCAAGCAGCAGCAGCACAATTTTCCCATTTGCCGAAGCAACCCCCGCCGTGTCCAGCGGGGTGATGCGGATGGTGACGTGTTCCAGCGCGGTTGTGTGGGCGCGTGGCGGGGTGTTGCTGCCGCCGGGATACAGTCCGCCGGAAAATCCTTTGTAGAGGCCTGTTCCCAGCAGGTCAATAGGGGTAAACGGTTGGGCCGAAATGCTGGCGAAAGCAGCACAACAGAAGAGCGTTGCAAGCAGAGAAGTGCGCATCATGGGGACCTCCATTTGGTTACGTTGAAGATAGTTCCGAAGCAACGTTGCCGAACAGAGACAGCTGTAGATGATGCGTTCCTGCGTGGGGGAAAAATAAAGGTGGGCTACCTCTCTCAAGCGATGCGGTTGAGTATATCCCCAACACTTGGATTACGGATTGCGCCACAACGATCTTGATGCTGCCGTGGAGAAGGCGCTGCGGTAGAGGGGGGTGGCTCACTCCAGCACCAATAATTCTACCATTGATTTCTCCCCAATTTGGAGTTGAAGAAAATAGACTCCTGCTGGAATCCCTTCCGCAACCAACTCTGCCGTTGCTCCATTCTTGGTTTCGGTGAGATTTATTGGTTGCTCAATGGGAATTTTTTGCCCAATAACATCTGCCAATTCAACAACGCATGGAGCGTGTGCAGAAATTCCTTGTAATTGCAGCTTCAGTGTTCGGTTGCGTGCCGGGTTTGGCGAAATAATTAGCTCAGGGGAAATCTTGCATTGGTCTTGATTGCTCACACCACTGGGCTGTAATGGAACCACTGTTGGATAGCGTCCTTCCCACTGGATACCAGCCAAAAAAAGCCATCGTGTTCGGTCGCTGAAGGAGTGCGTAACGTCGTTGATTTGGCGGCTGCATGAAGTGATAAACCATTTTCCTTGCCAATCAAAAATTTCGCTGGCGTGCGATGTTGCAAGGAAATATTCGCTGCGGTCGTTAAAATCAAGCGGATTATCGCTGATGACATACCGGGTACCGTTCCCCCCTTTCCAAAATAAATACCACAACCCGTTCCTCTGAAAAACACATGGCGACTCGGGATGAGCGTACGTGAATTCCTCGGTTCCGGTAGTCTTGCGGGTCAGTACCGGCCCGCGATCGGTCCAATGTGTGCGGTCGGGGCTGGTTGCCGCCGCAACGCAGCTATATTCTTGGTCGGCAGAAGGGCGGTTGGGATCGGCCTTTAACCGAGCCACATAATAGAGAATCCAGCCATGTTGTGGGTGGGGAATAACGTGCGCGTCGCGGCAAGAAACCGGCCCGCCGGAACCGCCCAAATACCCTTTTGGATGATAGCTTGCCCAGGAAGTATCGGGAGCCATAATTGGGCTAATAAAGTGACGTTGCCAAGTATAGAGGTCGTTGGAAATTGCCAGCATCATGTGCTCCCCAGCAAAATATCCAACCCCTGCTTCTTTCCCCACGTAATACATGTAATATTGGCCGTTAAATTCAATCACGTAGGGTGCGGTAACGTGTCCGGCATCCAGCGTGCCGGGTGGGCCAAGCCGCAAGGCTGGCTGCAGGTGCGTCCAATTCAATAAATCCGGGCTTGTGGCATGGCCAATAACAATCTGGTTGCTGTCGCGATACCAAACCTCGTTGCTCACAGTCCCCTCAATAAAATAGAGGTGCCATAAACCATCGGTTCCCTGAATTAAACAGTGGTCGTTGACGTATCCTCCGGGAATATCAAAAACGTAGCGAAAAAGGGCGGAATCGTTGCGGTTGGCAGGTTGGGAAAAGAGGGGAATAGCCGTAAAAAAAATGAATAGCCAGAAAAATAGAGATGCGCTCATGGAGTTGCCTGATATTCTAATTGGTGGTGCTCATTGTCTGCTTCGGCCATTGTTCCAACTTCCCCAACCATTCATTAAAAAAACGGCATTCCTGCCGCACCGTTGCTAATCCGATTGATTGTATTGCCAAAGTGCCCATTCGCGGTTTTCGATACCCTTGAATGATTGCCTCCACACGCTTTGATGGAGCAGTGAGACGGGAGTCGTTGATTTCTTCGGGAGTTTCAAATTGCCTGCGCACTTTTGTTAGGTCTTCTACTAACTCAGGGCGGCCTATGCTTTCTCCAAATGCTTTGCAATCGCTAAATAAAAGCCCTTCAAATTCATGCATAACCACATAAGGAGGGAAACGTGCTGGATAGAAGTCGCCGCCAAGCTCACGTTCGATGTCTTGCAGTATGGCTTGTTGTACTCTGCTTGGTTTCTCCGAGAATAAAAGCCTTGAGGCTTCACCTCTCCCAGGCCAAGATTTATCACCAGTTGAGGGCAACGCATAATAATCTACCATGGTGGTTATCAAACGCTTCTTGTCGGCTTTTAGGTGCTTGATGATATCCTTACGAGCCGATGGCCAAGAGCGAATGCCGCCGCGGTTTTTGTTCATTCGCGAGTCCCCCAACAGTTTTGGGCTAACCTCGCTATAACCATAATTATAGAGGTGAGGAGCCAAAACTGCATGAACGAAGCGTTCTTCAGTTATTCCTTCTACTAAAATCAATAAGCGGCTCATCATATTATTCCATGGCGGGGCGACCCCCAATTTCATTTTTCTCCCATAGCTGACCCAAGCTGTAATCTTCCATCCAAGACGCTAATTCTGCTGAGTTGAGTCTGGTAAATTCAGTGGAACTATGCACCCTGTTTGCCACAAGAATATCTTCCGGCATAAATTGATCAAGCAACAGCGGAGATTGCGTTGAAACGATCACCTGCGTTTGGAACGACACCTCTTGAATTATTGAAGCCAGTATGGCAATCGCATAGGGGTGAAGGCCAAGTTCTGGTTCATCTATTATGATGATGGAAGGGCGGTAGCGGTGGGGTTGCAGCAGCAAGGTTGCCAGCGCAATAAACCGTAGAGTTCCATCAGAAAATGAAGAGACATCAAAATAGGAATCGGAATTCTTGTGCGTCCATTCCAGCCGAATTTTCTCGGGATTTAACCGCTGTGGCTCGAGCAAGAAATCATCAAAAAATGGAGCGACAAGCTGGATTGTACGCCTGATTTGCGTGTATGATGTTTCGTGGCGTTGGCGTAAATAGTACAGAAATGAGGCTATATTGGCTCCATCAGGCCGCAAATAGCGATTGTCATTGATGTCCGAAGTCCTCTTCATCGGCGAGCTTATGCCCGTATCGTGAAAGTGATAGATGCGCCAGCTATTTAAATGGTTGCGAACATAATCAGCAACCCTATTATACGCTATATCATTAATTCCGGCTTCGCCCCCTTTTGACGTAAGTCTATTGTTCATAGGGGTATCATATTTGGCTTTATTCCAGTATCCTACCACCTCATCTATGGGGTACAATCGGTCATCCTCTGTTGCGGATAATTCAATGGAATACTGGTTTACCCCTTCATCAAAAGAAATTCCTATTTCTATTTGCGAAGTGATTTTGGAACCGAAGTGGAGTATCCTGTTTGCACCGCCTGATTTGACAACATATTCCTGTAATCGCCCTTCGCGAATTGCGTGAAGGAAGGAGAAAACTTCAATGAAGTTTGATTTACCTGAGCCATTTGGACCAATTACCACATTAACAGACCCGAGCATCAGATTCTTAATTGAATTGATGCTTTTAAAGCCTTTAATAGTTATGGTGTCAAGTTTGGACATTTCAGGATTGTTCGTTTGCAAACATGAGAACCTCCTCAAACAGCAATCGTTCCTCTGCCTCGGTTGCTGCTTTGGCGGCTTCTTCGGGGGTGGAGGCCAGCGCGGTGATATGCCCCATTTTCCGCCCACGCCGTGAACGCTCCTTCCCGTAAATGTGCAGATGCACGCTGGGATCCGCCAGCGTTTCTTCGTAATTGGCAACCGCACCGGACCCGTTATGTTTTCCCAAAATATTGACCATTGCAACGCCCGGGGCGCGTAAATCGGTGCGACCCAATGGCCACCCCATCACTGCCCGAATGTGATTTTCAAATTGCGAGGTGACGCAGCCTTCAATCGTGTAATGGCCGCTGTTGTGGGGGCGCGGCGCGATTTCGTTTACCAACACTTCGCCGTCGCCGGTCAGAAAAAGCTCAACGCCAAAAATTCCAATTCCATGAATAATTTCCACGGCGTGGCGGGCGTAGTCGCGGGCAAGGGTGGTGGCCGGTTCGCCTGCGCGGGCCGGGGCAAGCACCGTGCGGCAGATATGATGCTCCTGCACGGTTTCCACCACCGGGTACAACGCGGTTTCGCCATTTGCCCCCCGCGCAACCATCACCGCAAGCTCCTTCACAAACGGCACAAAGGCTTCGCAGTATAATTCACGTGCTGGATTTCCCTTGGTGATTTTTTCCCAACCGATGGGAATATCCTCCGGTTTGCGGATCGTCGCGTTCCCGTAGCCGTCGTAGCCGTTGCGCCGGCTTTTCAGGATAAATGGATACCCGAATTGCTGGCCAAATGCTTGCGCGTCGCCGTGGGTTGCAACCGCACGGAAGGCCGCCACGGGAATTCCCGCATCGTCGAACGTCTGCTTCTGGATCAATTTATCCTGAATTTTCGCGACCGATGCCGCGCCAGGCCGCAATACAAACCCTGCCCGTTCAATCACCATTAAATGGGCTTCCTCAATGAACTCACTCTCTAACGTGATAACGTCGCAGTTGCTGGCAAAATGGAGCAAGGCAATGTGGTCCGAAGGGTCGGCAACGGTTTCGCGGTGGGCAATTTGCCCGGCGGGTGAGTTGGCATGGTTTTCCATAATGTGGACTTTCATCCCAAGCTGGAATGCGGCGATTGCGGTCATCCGCGCAAGTTGCCCGCCGCCAAGAATGCCAAGTGTTGGAGGGTTGTAGATCATGGCTGTAAAGATAGGAAGAGTTGGTTGCACAGGAATGCCACATGGGGGCGAAGGAAGGGGCGCAACAGAAAAGCCATCCGCGATATGCGCAGATGGCTTTTACGATGGTTCGCCGTTGTGCTGCCGTTAGGTTGTTTTGGAACGAACAGCTTTGGTGGAAAGGTTGCGCAAGTAGTAGAGTTTTGCGCGGCGAACTTTCCCCTCGCGGACGATGCGAATCCCCTGGATGGTTGGCGAGTGAACCGGGAAAATCCGTTCCACGCCAACGCCGTTGCTCACTTTCCGCACGGTGAAGGTTTCGCTGGAGCCTGCGCCACGGCGCGAGATCACGATCCCTTCAAAGTTCTGGGTGCGCTCCTTTCCCCCTTCCACAACGCGCACGGCGATGTTGATCATATCCCCCGGGCGGAAGGAAGGGATCATCACATCGGCGTCGTTGTTTTTGGCACGACGGGTTGCGGCGGTCTGCGCGATCACCTGCTGGGTCAGTTCTTCAATTTCTTTCATGGTATGCCTCCGTGTATCTGTTGTCTGTTGCTGAAAAATTTCTTGGCTGTGCCGTGCTGTTGGTTCCCGTTGGCGTGCTGCCTGCGTTGGGCGGCGCACTGCGCTGCGGGAAATGGAAATCAGTAATCGGCAAGCTCACTCATCCAGAGTGTCCAAAATATCTGGCCGGCGTTGGCGCGTGCGTTCCAGTGCTGCGGCTTCGCGCCATGCGGCAATTTTTGCGTGGTCCCCGCTTTGCAAAACCTCTGGGACATTCATGCCCCGGAACTCTGCCGGCTTGGTGTACTGCGGCGCGTCAAGCAATCCGGTTTGGAAGGAGTCGCCCAGCGCCGATTCGCTGTCGCCCATCGCGCCGGGAAGCAGCCTGACGAGGGCATCGGTCAGGACCATTGCCGGAAGTTCGCCGCCGGTTAGGACGTAATCGCCAATGGAGATTTCTTGCGTCACCAATGTTTGGCGAACCCGCTCATCCACCCCTTTGTAATGGCCGCACAGCAGTATCAGGTTTGCGGCCATCGAAAGGCGATTGGCAAGCGATTGCGTCAGCTGCTGGCCATCGGGGGTCAGGAAGATGACTTCATCGTACTTGCGCTCGGCCTGCAGCCGCTCCACACATTCAAAGATCGGTTCGGGGCGAAGAACCATTCCGGCTCCGCCGCCGTAGGGGGTGTCGTCCACCTGCTTGTAGCGGCCCAGGCCGTAATCGTGCAGGTTGTGGATGTTGATCTCCGCCAGGTTCGCCTTGCGCGCACGGCTGACGATGGAAGCATCCAACACGCTGGCGAAGGTTTGCGGCACAACGCTCAGAATGTCAATCCGCAGCAACGGAGTTTCGCGAGGGGGGGCGGGCAAGGGCTTACTCATCCTCTTGATTCTCCATCATCCCCGGTATCGTCACAATCGTCGCGGTTCGTTCTTCGTGGTTCAGCGCAGCAACAAATGCGGGCACTGCCGGGAACAACCACTCGTTCCCACCACTCTGCACCGTCCAGACCGCGTGGGCGGCGGTTTGCTGAAGCCCGATTACTTCCCCCATTGGCTCCCCTTCGGGGGAGTAAAGCTGGAAGCCAACGATTCCCGGATCGGTGAGGGGATCGGAGTACTGAATGGCCGCTGGCTCCAGAAAAAGAGCTTGGTCCACGATTGCATCGGCCCCCTCTTTTGTGCCAACCCCTTCAAATGTGCAAAGAAGATCGTCGCCATGGGCTTGGCACAAGGTCAGCTCAATCGGGCGTGCAAAATTTGCGGAGTAGCCAATCCATGCCGCACAAGGGGTTGCAATCTGCGGGATCACTTCGTGATCGAGTTTGCAGCGGAGCTTCCCTTCAAGGCCAAAGGCGCGGGTCAGCACGCCAAGCCGAACAAGGGTTGAAGGTTGATTGCTCATGGTTGATAGCAGGGAAGAAGGGGGACCAACTTCCCCGCTATTATTGAACAATTATCCTGCGTTCTCTTCGGCTGCGGGCGCAGCGGCTTCGGCAGCGGGTGCTTCTTCGGCAGCAGCAGGTGCAGCGGCTTCGGCAGCAGCGGCGGCCTCGGCTTCGGCTTTTGCAGCAGCTTCGGCAGCGGCGGCGGCTTCAGCCTCGGCTTTTGCAGCAGCGGCAGCAGCTTCGGCAGCAGCGGCGGCCTCGGCCTCGGCTTTTGCGGCGGCTTCGGCTTCAGCTTTGGCTTTTGCTTCGGCAGCAGCGGCAGCGGCTAAGCGTGCTTTTTCGTCGGCAGAGCGTTTGCTGTCAAGGTGGGTTTC
This sequence comes from Chlorobiota bacterium, assembly GCA_016710285.1. Lineage (NCBI taxonomy): Bacteria > Pseudomonadati > Chlorobiota > Chlorobiota bacterium. The sequence goes on from JADJXR010000001.1 coordinate 3,096,449, forward strand.
TACCGCTTTTGCGACGGTATCGGCGGCAACGCCTTTGCGAAGAAGGTAGCGTTCCATCAGAACGCCTTCGCGGCGAAGCAGGGCGCGGACGGTGTCGGTTGGTTGCGCGCCGCTGTTCAGCCAGTAGTGGACGCGGTCGCGTTGAAGGATGGTGATAGGATTACCGGTCACCAGTGGATTGTACTGGCCGACTTTCTCAAGGAAGCGGCCATCGCGTGTGTTGCGGCTGTCGGCGGCGACGATATCGTACACCGGAGCCTTTTTCCGTCCCATTCTTCTCAAGCGGAGCTTGACCATGTTTCTGCGTTGGTTGAGTTAGTGTTGCTGTATTTGTTCTGAAAGAATTGTCTGCGTCGTTCGGATTACCGTTTCCGCCCCATCAGCCCTTTTGCGGCCATTCCTGCCATTTTCCCCATTCCGCCGCCGCTAAGTTGGCGCATCATCTTCCGCATTTCGTCGAACTGCTTCAGCAGGTTGTTCACATCTTGGATTGTTGTCCCGCTTCCGCTGGCAATCCGTTTCCGCCGGCTGGCGTTGATGATCTCCGGCTTGTTCCGCTCTTCTTTTGTCATCGAGGTAATCATCGCTTCCAGCCGCCCCATTGCTTTGTCGTCCACTTGGACCCCCTTCATTGCCCGGTCCATTCCGGGAAGCATCCCCAGCAGGTCGCGGATGGATCCCATTTTTTTGATCTGCTGAAGCTGCTGGTAGAAGTCCTCCAGCGTGAACTGGTTCTTGCGGAATTTCTCTTCTAATTTCCGGGCTTCGGCTTCATCGTACTGCTGCTGGGCTTTTTCCACCAGCGAGACCACGTCGCCCATTCCCAAAATTCGGGAGGCCATGCGGTCCGGGTAGAACTGCTCCAGCGCGTCCATTTTTTCGCCAACGCCGATGAACTTGATCGGTTTCTCCACCACCGAGCGGATGGAGAGCGCGGCGCCGCCGCGGGTGTCGCCATCAAGTTTGGTAAGGATAACGCCGTCGAAGTTCAGCCGCTCGTTAAAGGCTTTGGCGGTCGTGACGGCATCTTGGCCGATCATGGCATCCACCACGAACAGAATTTCGTTCGGGCGGGTGCGGTCCTTGATTTTGGCCACCTCTTCCATCATCGCCTCATCAATCGTCAAGCGTCCGGCGGTATCAATGATGATGATATCCTTCCCCAATCGCTTGGCTTCCACAACGGCGCGTTCGGCAATCGTTACCGGGTTTTCCCCTTCCAGATTGAAGACCGGAACCCCGATTTGTTCCCCTAACGTCTTCAGCTGGTCAATGGCGGCGGGGCGGTAGGTGTCGGCAGCAACCAGCATCGGTTGGCGGCCTTTCCCCTTGAAGTAGCTGGCTAATTTGGCCGAATGGGTTGTTTTGCCGGAGCCTTGCAGTCCGCACATCATAATGATGGTGGGACCCGCCGGTGCCATTTTGATCTCGGCAAGGTTGTTCCCCATCAGCTCCACCAACTCATCGTAGATGATCTTGACGATCATCTGCCCGGGCGTTACCGAGGCCACAACGTTCCGGCCAAGTGCCTTTTTCTGAACGTCGTCAACGAACTTCTTGGTTACTTGGAAGTTGACGTCGGCATCAAGCAGTGCGCGGCGGACTTCGCGCAGTGCTTCGGAGATATTCTCTTCGGTTAGCCGCGCTTCGCCGCTAATCCGGCGGATTGCTGCGTCAAGTTTGGCACTAAGGTTCTCAAACATTCGGTACTTCGCTCTTCGGCTCTATCGGGTCGGCGGCCAACGGCGGTTGGCTGCGTCAAGTGCAGTGTTCAATAATTCTTTTACCCCTTTTGAGGCAAAGGACTACAAAAATAGTCCGGCAGGGTGCGGTGGCAAAACGAAAGTTGGGGGGGAAGCCGTGGGGGGAACAACCTGAAACATCGGGGGGATAAAGGCTTGGAGCGTTGCTCCCCGTTCTGTACGTTTGTTGCCACTTGCAATGTGGGCCGTGCGTACGGCCAGCGGTTCATCAATGCCTAACCCTTGTGGAGGAGAGAAACGATGAGAAAAAACGGACGGTTCTTGGTGATTGGTTTGCTTCTGCTTTGTGCTTCCGTTAGCAACGCAGCAACGGGATTGCCACCGCTGATGGTCCCGGGTCCCCAGGGCCAAGCAGGAAGCACCATTGTGCAAGCCTTTATCCTCTACCTTGATAAAAACGGGGATGGGACCTACGACTACATGATGATTGCCACCTGCAATGGCCGCGTTGCGGGGTATGATTGGAGTTCCAGCAGTGGCCAAGAACTTCAAGATCACGAATGGAGGATTCCTGCCGGAGGGGCATTCAAAGCTGAGCTAACCTCGCAAGTCTGTGGGGCGAGCATCTATTCATGGACCCTCTCGTTTGTTGATGGCGCAGCGAACAAGGTCGCCTGCACAATCTCTGGCGATTGCACCGGCCAAATCTCTGGCACCTGCGAATTGCTGCCTCCAACTAAGAACGAGGAGAGCAATATCTGGGAGAAGATTTCCGGCTCCGCCACCACCAAGCAGGCAACTACCCCGTGGCATCAGGACGCAACAGCCATGCCGGAATCGCCTAACACTTCATCAGATAGCCAAGCAGGTGCTGCAACGGAGCCGCCTGCTGCAAAGCCGAATGTTGAGTGAGGCAGGATGCCCAAGCATGAATGCTTGAAGCGGCAATACCACAGCAAGGTATTGCCGCTTTCTGTTGTGGACCCACCACAGAATTGGGGAGAGGAGAGGGTGACTCTTAGACCCCGCAGATGCTGACCCGCAGCCCAAGCGCCTCCATCGCGGCGGCTTTGGCGAACATTGCGGTGCGTGCGGCGGCGCGGCTTGGCGCGTAGGCAACTTGGATATGGTTCGATTTGTGGCGAGCCATCATCTGGTCGCGGCTTACTCCTTGGATCACCGCGTGCATGATTGGCCATTGGCTGGTGGTAAGCCGCCAACGCTCCTCGGTCTCCGCCGCCGGAAGCGCGACCACGTTGGCCAACCCCGTGTCGAAATTCAGCCGCCCGTTGGCAACAAACACACGGCTCCACACCACCCACCCGGGCTTGCTAATCCCCTTAACGGATCCGCCACCAAGATGGAAATACATCGGCGGCTGGCGTTCGCTGGTGGCCCCGGCGTATCCGTCAATAAAATGTGCCGGCGGGGCCGCGCCGCTGATCTCCAACACCCACACAAAATCGTTCACCCCGCCCCCCTTGTAATGCCGGCCCCAGCGAAGGTCGTGCAGCGTGGTCTCGGGGGGGAAACCAAGCTGCCGCCACAGTCGGTAGGTGACAAGCGCGTCCAACCCCGCGCACTCATCCACTTCGTTGAAATGCACCACGGCCTCGCCCGGGAACAGCTCCTGGGTAGTGCCTTCGCGATAGACCGGCGGGCGGTGGCTGTTGTTCAGGATTCCTTCGGCCAGATCGCTTGCGGGGGTAAGGTCCTTCAGCCCTTGCTGGTATTGGATGCCGATGGTGTCGCAGCCGAAATCATCGGCAATCCGCACCGCAGCGATGTACATCTTGCACTGCTCCAGAATCTGCCGCTCGGTCAGCTGGGTGGCTTCGTCGGTCCCAAGCTGGAAGGTCATCCCTTCGGCACGCAGCCATTCGTACACGCTGCGGGCCTCGGCCTCGGTAACGGTCAGCATTCGGGCATAGAGGGTGGATTGGCTTAGGCGTTCTTTGAAAACCCCGGTGGGGTGAAGCAGTTCGTCGGGGATGATGGCGTTGTACATCCCCATGCACCCTTCATCAAAAATCCCCATGATCGCTTTCCGCTTCCGAAGCTCGGCGGCAAACTTCTGCCCAACCCGCACCGCACGCCCCGGCGCTTCGGCGGGGTCGAATCGCCGAACGTGCGAGGTGTCGTGCTGTACCTTCCCTTTGCGAAGCCATTGGCGCAGGCCTTTCACAAAAAAATCATCGGTGAAGTGCTCGCTCCACAAAGTGCTGTAACGGATCCCGGCCTTCGTCAGCGAGGCGTTCAAGTTGAGCAGCCCCACCAAGCCTGGCCACATCCCGCTCCAGTTGGCAACCGTCAGGATTGGCCCCTTGTGGGTGAACAACCCAGCAAGGACGTGGTGGCTGTACTGCCACACCGCTATGGCAAGAATCAGCGGGGCATCGTTGGGGATGGATTGGAAGACCTTGATCCCATATCGCTGGCTGTCAATAAATCCATGCCCTTTTTCTGGATCAATCGGGTGGGCACGTTGCACGCGGTGGCCTTCCCGCTCCACAACGGCAATGATCTTCTGCTCCATTTCCGCTTGGGCAGCTTGGCAATTCTGGTTTGCGGCAAGCCGAAGATCGCCGCTGGCAACAAGGTAGATGGTGGATGGCATAGCTGAAGACGGATATTAGTAGTTGTTCACCCGCGTCGGGGATGGATTGGTCGCGATGTTCGGAGCGTTGGGATGCGCCCGCCGGGTCCGTTATTTGGGGACGGAAATCACCACAAACTGCCATGTGGCTGCCGGGCCGTTCCGCGCCAGCACCGCAAGCAGTTGCAGCGTGGTGTTGGGAATCGCGAAGGTGTAGGTTGCCTGGGCAACGTGCGGTCCGCTGAAGGTTATCACGAAGTTGCTTAACGTTGCTCCGTAAAAATCTCCATGCTTCTTCTTGCCGCTTCCTGCCGAACGTTTCCATTCGGCATCGAACTCCTTGGCCGTGGCAAACAGCCCATGCTTCGCCGGGCGTTCGCTTTCGGCATCGGGGATTTCCATCACCACGCAGGGGAAGCTAAGAAGCCGTTTCACCTGCTGGGGGTTCATCTCCCCAAACGCTTTCCAAAACCCCTCAACCGCCCCGCGAACCCCTGCGGTGTCGGCAGCTGTTGGCTGGGCCGCTGCCGTGCCAAACAAAAGGGAGCAAAGAAGCGCAAGGAATCCAACACGCCGGCCAATGCGGGTCGCCGTTCGCGTTGGTATTCGCCCGGGCGTTTGCTCCGGCGGGCGGGTTGGCATCGGAAGAACAATGGAGTTCGCGGTTCGATTCCGGCAAGGCATGATGGACCTCACGTCGGCTGTTGATGGATAACGATGGACGAAACGGACGCCCGGAAAAATACAGCTACGGCTTGATTGAATCGTCAGGAAAGATCAGCCGCAACGCTGCTACTCCGTAATCACCAGGTTCACCTCGTTCACGGTCCATCGCGGGCGGACGCGGACGGTCCCGCTGAACTCTGTCCACGGCTCGGGACCGGTCCACGGGGCAATCTCTCCCTGGTCGTACTTGCCATTTCCGTTTGCGTCGCGGAAGGCGGCCACGCGGTACTCACCTTCGGGAAGTCCTTTCATCTCCCACGCCCCGGCCCTCACTCCGCGCAGTTGCCACACCACTCCGGTCGCAACAGAAGTCACCAAAATGTTGTGCGTGCTGGTTGGCGCGGCGGTGTCGGTCAAGTTCCCCTGCATGGTCCCGCGCAGCCGCGCCGGCACAAGCCGAACGGGGAAGCGGAGGGTGGTGTCGGTGCGGTTCCCGGAAAGGTCGCTGATCCGTCCAAGCTGCAACTGCAACATTGCGCGGCCAACGCCAGCAAGGGTGTCAATCGGGAAGGCGTGAAGCTCCACCGGGGAAACCTGCACCACGCGGAACCGTGCCACCTTTCCGGCGGTGTCGCGAAGCGTGGCAAGCTCGTCCGGTTGCGCCACCGTTACCGCTTTGCTCCAACGAAGGCGAATCGAATCGCTGACGGCATAGCTGCGCGTGGTGTCCACATCCAACGGAAGGAGCGTGGGGGGAAGCGTGTCGGGAAGGGCCGTTACGGCGAAGCGTTGCAAGCCACTGCTGTCGGGCAGTTGATTCCCTGCGGTGTCGGCAAGGTTCCGAACCGCCAGCGTCGCGCCGGTGTCAGGCGGAAGCGGGGCGTGATGGAGTTGAACAATCAAACGGCTTTCGGCGGTTTGCCAAACGCTGCCGGGGCTGATTCCAACCCCACCCCCTGCGGTGATGGTGAAGTTCTTTGGCCGCAGCGTTGCCGTGTCAATCGGCTCGCTGAACCGAAGCTCGGTGCGGGTGTTGGCGATTGAGCGAACGGAGTAAAGATTGGGGGGCTTCTGGTCCAGCGGTGCGGGGCGCAACCGTGCGTGAAATCCCGTCACCGGCTGGGTGTAGTTTTGGGGGATCGTGGCCTGGCGATCAAACACCCCAAACGCGTCGTTCCCGAAGTCCAACAACTGGTCGCCGAACTCATCGGCAACGGCAAGCAGCCGGAAGGTTCCGGCGGGAAGCCCTTCCAGCGAGAAAAGCCCGTCGTCGCTGATGGGGGCAACAAAATCGGGACGGACGGAGTCGGGGCGAAGGGTGTCAAGGAACCGTGAGTTCCCCGGGGGAACAAGCCACGCAAACACCACCGCCCGCCGTTTGGCAACGCCGGCAACGGTCCCGCGAATCGTCCCGCTGTCAAGGTTCGGTCCGGTGGCAAACCGAAGCGTGCGCCCGCGGCCAAGCCGGTTGTTCGACAAGTCGGTCAGCCCTGCGCCAAAGGTCACGGCGTAGGTGCGGTTCGGCAGCAGCGGCTGGCGGAAGGTGATCTCTAGCTCGCGCCCGCTCCAGTCAAATTCCGGCGGCGTTGCGGGGATTGGCGTTATCACCACGTTTTGGGCCGCTGCACCTTCGTTGAGATACTCGCTGAACTCCACCGTCACGCTCTCCCCAGCAAAATTGATCGTCCCATCGGTGGGGTTGGTGCCGATAATCTCCGGAGCGGTTGTGTCGGGGGGGCCGCCACGCGGGGCCGCGCCCTGGCCGCTGGCGCAACCGCCAATCACCGCAGCAAGGGAAAGCAGAAGCAAAAAATGGAATGGCATCAATGATGTCATCAATGCAAAATGGAGTTGATGATGTGTGCAGAAGCTGTTGCTGGCGTGGGGGAAGGGAAGGGGGCGTTCCCTCCGTTTCCTTCCCGAGATTTTTCTCTCATTTCTTCTCTCGTTACTTCTCCTCTCATGCCCCCCCTCTCAGTCTGGCCCCTTTGCCAGCCCGTACCCTCGGGTATCGCTCCAGCCAATAAACAACGGTTTCGCCAAGCTATCCGTTTCAATCCGCACGGCATCCACCCTGCCCGATACCGTTGGCCGCTCCACCAGCCGATGCCCCATTGCCCGCAGCGAGTCGGCAGCCCCGGCGGTGAACGCGCCACGCTCGTGGAACAGGGTGTCGGGAAGCCATTGGTGATGGATGCGCGGGGCGTTGCCGGCAGCAGCAAGGTCCATTCCGTAATCAATTTGGGAATGGATCATCTGCAGTACGGTGGTGATGATGGTGCTTCCGCCGGGCGTTCCCACCACCATCCAGGGCTTGCCGTCGCGCAGCACAATCGTTGGGGTCATGGAACTCAGCATCCGTTTGCCAGGTTGGATTGCGTTCGCGCTGCGGCCAATCAACCCAAATTGGTTCGGTGTGTTCGGGCGGGCGCTGAAGTCGTCCATCTCATTGTTCAAAAAAAATCCCGCGCCCCCCACCACCAACTTGCTCCCGAACGCGCTGTTCAGCGTGGTGGTGACGCTGACGCAATTCCCGTGGCGGTCCACAACGGAGTAGTGGGTGGTTTGCTGGCTTTCGCGTTGGAATGCCTTGGGGTCCCCGTGGCCAACGGCACTGCTTGGCGTTGCGCGTGGGGTGATGTTGGCGGCGCGTGCGGCGGCATATTCCTGGCTGGTTAGTCCGGCAACCGGTATCTCAACAAAATCTGGGTCGCCTAAAAATTCGGCGCGGTCGGCGTAGGCGCGGCGCATCACCTCGGCCAGGAAATGAGCGTGCGGGGCGGAGTGGAAGGGGAGCTGGCGGAAGTCTTGCGGCTCCATCATTTTCAACATCTGCACCAGCAGGACCCCGCCGCTGGAGGGTGGGGGCATGGTGATGATTTCATAGCCCCGATACGTGGCGCGCAGTGGGGTTCGCTCGGTTGCCGAATAATCGGCAAGGTCCGCAGCGGTGATGATCCCGCCGGAACGTTGCATCTGCTCCACAATCAGCCGTGCGGTTTGGCCGCCGTAGAAGCCTTGTTTCCCCAAGTCGGCAATCCGCCGAAGCGTTGCGGCAAGCTCCGGCTGGCGGAAGGTCAGCCCCGCCGCCAACGTGGAATCCCCGGGCAAAAAGATGGCGCGGGTTGAGGGGAATTGCAGGAACGGATCCCGCTTTTCAGCAAGGTCATCATGCAGCCGTGGATGAATCGTGAACCCGGAATCAGCAAGGGCAATGGCTGGCTGAAGGACCTCTGGAAGCGGCTTGCTGCCGTAGCGTTCCAGCGCAAGAAGCAGCCCCGCCGGGGACCCGGGAACGCCCGCAGCAAGCGCGCCAAGCTGTGCCCGTTCGGGAAGGAAATTGCCGCTGGAATCAAGGAACATATCGCGGGTTGCCGCCGCCGGGGCGCGTTCGCGGAAGTCAATGGTGGTGGTGCGTCCGTCGCTCATGCGGATCACCATGAACCCGCCGCCTCCCAAGTTCCCCGCCTGCGGGTAGGTGACGGCCAGCGCAAATCCCACAGCCACCGCAGCATCCACCGCGTTCCCGCCGTTCCGCAGGACCCGCAACCCTGCTTCTGTTGCTTCCGGCGTGGCCGCGCTGACCATTCCCGTGGCCGAGCGTGCTTCGCCAGGAGCATCATGCGCCGGCTGGTTTCCCTGAATTACGCAAGCAATCAGCAGCAGAGGTAGAAGAAGGAGGGAAGAGCGCATTTGATTATTCCATAAACGTGTGATTCCAAGCCCATAGGCAACACCTGTGTCGGGGCCGCTACCCTTCGGCTGGGCCCCGACAAAGATCGGGGCCGCTACCCCGACTTTGTCGGGACAACCACCGCAAAGGGTAGCCGAAGGTCTTTAGCCTTCGGCGTCATCTTCGGCCTTCGATCCTCGGCCCCGACAAAGGTCGGGGCCGCTACCCTTCGGCTGGGCCCCGACAAAGATCGGGGCCGCTACCCCGACTTTGTCGGGACAACCACTGCAAAGGGTAGCCGAAGGTCTTTAGCCTTCGGCGTCATCTTCGGCCTTCGATCCTGGGCAGGCTAAAGACCTGTTATCAATCCCGACGGATGTCGGGGCCGCTACCCCGACGGATGTCGGGGCCGCTACCCTTTGGCGTTATCCAACCACAATTTTCCGCACCCGTTGTTGAAGGTTCAGGCCGTCGTTGTCGCCCCAGGCGGTTTCGTAGTTGTTGGTGAATCCTAGCTGGCCGTATCCCCGCACTTCTGCAATCTGCGCTTCCTCATCAAGGTCGTCGAATCCGTCAACGGTTTGGGTGAATCCCGGGTGCTCGTCGTACTTGGCGGGGTTCACCACTGCGAAGACTTGCGGCGGATCCAGCGGTATCGGTTGGTCCCCGCGATTGGGCCAGGCATCGTCCGGCTGCACAACCACTTCGCCATTGCGGAACATCGCTTTGCCAGTAAGGATAAACCGCCCTTCATCCTCCACATGGAACTCCGCTTCGGGGGCAAGGGTGCTGCATTTCAGCAGGAACTCGCACAGCAAGTAGGCGTTGAATTCGTTGTCGGCAACGTGGGTGATTCCGCTGGCAACCGAGCTGTCGCGAACGCCCCCCCAACGGACGG